>JAKFDF010000248.1:0-3739 GCA_036676275.1 Lysobacter sp. | reverse complement strand
GTCGCGCCAGTCACCATCGGCGGCACCCCGGTACGGATCGCGGTGCCGGATGGCTACCTGCGCGGCAGCGAGAAGGCGCCGTCGCTGTACGCGACTTCCGCGGCGGCGTTGCCGCCGACGATCCGCCTGGCCGAGATGCTGGTCGACGAGGCCGACCTCAAGCGCATGCTGGTGGGCGAGACCCCCGCCGAGCCCTACCTGCAAGTGCAGGTGCTGCGCGATGCCGAGGCATTGGAGTTCAGTGCCCAGGAATGGGCCACGCTGCAACCGACGCTGGCCGCGCAACTGGGCGGCACCAACCTCGATGCGACCACCCAAGCGATGCAGGAGGGCATGGGCGAACGCATGGGCGCGGCGTCCGGCGCGGCGGTCGAGATCCAGTTCGGAGAGGTCGGCAAGCCGCAGGTGTATTCGCAGGACGGCGGCGTGGTCCGCTTCGCCGTCCGCCTGCCGATCACCGGCGTCATCAACGGCCAACCGATGCAGCTGGTGGTGGACTGCGCCGGCGCCGCGCTGCTGCTCAACGGCAAGCTGCTGATGCTCAACGCCTACATGGTGGAAGACGAGCCGCAAGCGAGCATGGCGCGCGCGCGCAGCTTCCTCGCCGACCTGGTCGAGCGCACCCAGGCGCTGAATGCGGCGCAGGCATCGCAAGGCGGCGAAGCAGGAACGGGAACCGGAGCCGGGCAACGATGATTCGCCTCGATATCCTCTGCGTCCTGGCGCTGTCGATCGGTGCAATGGCGCCAGGCGCGCAAGCGCAACAGGCCGCAGCTGGCCCGGGCGCGGCCGCGCAGGACATCCTCGCCGGGATGCAGGTCGTGGTCGCGGCCGATGGTTCGGTTGCCAGCGTCGTGCCCGATGCCACGTTGCCCGAGCCGATTCGCGCCGGCCTGGTCAAGCGGGTTTCGCAATGGCATTACAAGGTGCCGGTGTGGCAAGGCAAGCCGGCAAGCATTTCCATGCGCCAGGGCTTGCGCCTGCAGGCCGTGCCGACCACGAGCGGCGGCTACGCATTGCGGGTGATGGGCGAAGCCTACGTCCGCGATCCGGATCCCAGGTATGTGCTGCAACCGCCCGACTATCCGACATGGTTGCGCAGGAAAAACCTCAGCGCCTCGCTGGCATATGCCATCCGCATCGGAGCCGATGGCCGGCCCGTGGATGTGCGGCGCCGCTATCCGGATGGCCCGCAGGATGCGGCAGGCACGGCATTCGACGAAGCCTCGCGGGCCGCGATTGCCTTGTGGTTGTGGCATCCGTACCTGGTGGATGGCGCTCCGGTGGCGTGCGACATCCTGCTCCCGATGGATTTCGTGATTGCAGGTGACGAACCACCCCCGGCGCCGGATCTCAAATCGCTGGAAGCCGGTCTGCAGCTTTGCCCGGGCACCAAACTGGAAACGAAGATCGAAGGCGTGCTGCTCTGAACGCGTGATCGGAGGGAACTGCCAGACAGCACGACGCCCGCGCAAGGCGGGCGTCGTTGGTGCGAATCCCGGCGCTGGCGTCAACGACCCTGGTCCTTGTCGCGCGAGGGGCTGGCCTTGTGCTGGCTGTCTCCACTGGACATGCCGGACTTGCCGCTGCTGCGCTCGCTGCTGGACGAGCCGTGTTTCTTCTCGCTTTGCTGGCCCGGGGAATTCGACTTCTGGCTGCCGCCCGGGTTCGGGTGGCGTTCCTTGTTGGTAGGCATGGTGGGCTCCGTGTTGCGACCGGTGGCGGTCACGGGCGACTCTACGCAGCGGCGTGTTATTCGCAGGGAATCAAAGCGTGAGCGCCCGGGTAACGGCGTTCATGGCGATGAATCGGTGCTCCGGAAAAGCCGGGTGGTCCAGGTGCGCGTCTGCCCTGCGCGCACGCCGGTTGCGGGCTTTAGCGAGGCTGCCTTTCTTTCCCCTGGGCGGCAACGACGGCCGCACCCTCAGCGCAATGCCGCGTCCAGCGGCTCGAGGTCGGGCGCCGCGCGCGGGCGCACCGCGCGGGCGATTTCCTGGCCGTCACGCAGCAGCACCAGCGTCGGCCACAGCTTGACCCGGTAGGCGCGTCCCAGCGGGCGGCCGCGGCCGTCCTCCACGCGCAGGTGGTCGATGCCGGCATGCGCGCCGATCCAGGCGTCCACCGCCGCGCGCGCGGCCAGGCAGTGCCCGCACCAGTCGGTGCCGAAATCCAGCAGCACCAGGCCGGGCATCGCCGCCACCGTTGCCGGCTCGGGCGCCACGGCCTGGTAGGACGCATCGTGCTGGCTCATCGCGTTTTCCTCCGCATGCCGGTGCGGGCGATACTGCGGCGCGCGCGGTGAAACGGGGGTCATTGAAACAGGGGGCGGCGTCCTGTTGCTTCCGCATCGATCACGGCTGGCCGCCTGGCGCGCTCAGCCGCCTCGTCCCAGGCGCTTGCGATTGCGCACCGCCGCGTTGCGCGCCGGACGCAGGGCCGCGTTGCCGACGCCGATCCAGACGCCGGCGCCGGCCATGCACATCTGCATCCAGCCCGAGGGCGTCCACGCCGCCGGGCGGCTGGCGAGCTGCAGCATCCGCCAGGGCAGCGCGGCGAGTTCGACGCCGGCGGCCAGCATGCCGTCGCTGGCGGCGCCGATCTTTTCCGACACCATCCGCTGCGTCTCGGCCTGCTGCCAGGGCGAGAGCAGCGTCGCGGGATTGCTGAAGGCCAGCGTGCGCGCGGCGATCACGCTGGCGGACGCCTGGCCGGTGCTGGCCAGCAGCCCGACCGCGGTGCGGGCCTGGCGGTTGCGGTGGGACATCGGGATTCCTGGAGGGCGGACGGGACACGCAGCTTGTCGGCGGCGGCATGAACCGGGTGTGCAGCCGGGTGCTGGCGGGTTGCGTCGCGGCGGGCGAGGCCGGGTGGGATCGTCCCTGCGACCGGCATCCGCGCCTGCACGGGGCAGGCGCATGGTGTTCAGTGCGCGCGCAGGCAACGCGGCCCCGCCCACGCCTGCGTGGTGCCGGGCAACGCGCGCGCAAGGCGCGTCATCGGGATATCGCCGCCAGGTCGGCCTCCGCGACAGCTGCCGCGCGATGCGGCTCGCGGGCGGTGCCGGACTGGCCGTGGTCGTGGTGGATCGCGACCTGGTCGCGGCCGCGGTCCTTGGCCGCGTAGCACATGCGATCGGCCAGCGACATCACCTGGGCGGGCGACAGCTCGCCGTCGCCGAACTCGACCACGCCGATGCTGCTGCCGATCCGGAACACCCGTTCGCCCCAGGCGAATTCGAAGCCGGCGATCGCGGCCCGCAGCTTTTCGGCGACCTGCGCGGCCCGTTCCACCGGGCAGTTCTCCAGCAGCACCGTGAATTCGTCGCCGCCGATGCGCGCGATGCTGTCGTGGTCGCGCAGCTGCCGGCGCAGCAGCACGGCCAGCTGGCGCAGTAATTCGTCGCCGGCAACGTGCCCGGCGCCGTCGTTGACGTGCTTGAACTGGTCGAGGTCGAAATACAGCAGGCAATGGCGGCAGCCCTGCTCGGCGGCGGTGCCGATCGCGCGCCGCAGGTGCGATTCGAACGCGCGGCGGTTGTGCAGCCCGGTCAGCGGATCGTGGTGGGCGTGGAAGTTCAACTCGCGGGTGAGGCGGGTGGCCGCGGTGACGTTGCGGAAGGTGACCACGTTCGCGATCGGCTGCCTGCGCGGGTCGTGGACCTTCGCGATCGCGCCGTCGACCAGGATGACGTGGCCGTCGCGCCTGCGCAGCGAAATGATCTCGTCGTCGCGGCTGTTGG
>JAKFDF010000247.1:0-20977 GCA_036676275.1 Lysobacter sp. | reverse complement strand
GCCGGCACGAACGCCGGTACGCGGTATTCAAGCCTGGCGCAATGCCTGCTCGGGAACGTCGAGCTGGATCGACAGGGCCAGGTGGTCCGACAGCGCCGCCGGCAGCGCGTGCATGCTTTCCTGCGCCAGCGAGCCGGTGACCAGGATGTGGTCGATCGCCTTCTGCGGCCGCCAGCTGGGGAAGGTCGGCACGCAGAACGCCGGCGGCTGCAGCCGCGTGCGCTTGTACAGCAGTTCCATTTCCGGGCGGTCGGGCAGGCAGTTGAAATCGCCCATCAGCACCGCGTGCCGGCGCTCGTGCAGCAGTTCGGCGATGAAGGCGATCTGCGAGCGGCGCGAATTCGCGCCCAGCGAAAGGTGTGCGATCGCGATCGTGAGCCCGTCGTCGCCGTCGCCGAAATGCGCCATCAGCACGCCGCGGCCGGCGATGCGGCCAGGCAGCGGATGGTCGATGACCTCGATCGGCTCCAGCTTGCTCAGCAGCGCGTTGGCGCTGGAGGCGACGCCGCCCATGCTGCGGTTGGGCTGGTGGCTCCAGTAATCGAAGCCGCCGCGCTGGGCCAGGTAGTGGGTCTGGTTGGTGAAGCCCGAGCGCAGGCTGCCGGGATCGCTTTCCTGCAAGCCGACGATGTCGTGCTCGCCGGCCAGGCGCGCGATCTTGTCGAGCGCACCGCGCTTGTTGCCGGCCGGCAGCACGTGCGACCAGCTACGCGCGACATAGTCGTGGTAACCGCGCGTGCTGGAGCCGGCCTGGATGTTGGCGCTGAGCAGCTTGAGCCGGCGGGTCGCCATCGGATTACTGCTGCGCCGCGCGCTCCTGCGCGATCAGCTGGTTGGTGATGCGCAGCATGTCCGGGTAGCTCTTGCCGAGCACGCGGTACTTGCCGTCGACCACGATCGTCGGCGTGCCGGCGACTCCGCTGCGGACCATGAACTGCTGGCCGCGCTTGACCTTGGCGTCGGTGGCGAAGCTGTGCATGGCGGCGAGGAACTGCTCGGGGTCGGCGCCGTACTTGCCGTAGAAGGCGGCGACCGCGGCCTCGTCCGGAGTCTTGCCTTCGCCGGGCAGGGTCTGGTCGATGTGGATCGCCTTGAACAGCGCGGTATGGGTCCTGCCCACCAGGCCCATCTGCTCGGCGACGTAGAAGGCCTTCGCGTACGGGATCCACTGCGGCCCGAATGGCGCCGGCACGTAGCTGAAGCGCACGTCGGCCGGCAGCTTCTGCTCCCAGGCGGTCGCCAGCGGCTCGAACTGCGCGCACGCCGGGCAGACGTAACCGAACACCTCGACCACCTCGATCTTGCCGTTGAGCGGCTGGTAAGGCTGGCCACCCTGGATCACTTCGTAGTCGGTGCCCGCGACCAGCGCCGGGCCGTTGTTCGAGGCCTCGGTGATGGTATCGACGGCGGCCGCGGCGGCGGCGTCCACCGCGGGCGCCGCGGTGCCGGCATCGGCGGGTTGCGCGCCCGCGGCCGCGGCAGCGGAGGCCGCCGCGGCCTGGGCGTCGGTGCTCGGCGCGGTGGCGGCCGCGGGCGTCGCGGGCGCGGTGGCGTCGGCAGGGGCCGGCGCGTTCTGGTTGCACGCCGCCAGCAGCAGCACGGACAGCAGCAGGACGATTGGCTTCATCGGTGGGTCTCCATGGGCGTCGGCCCGGGGTTCGGGCTCAGTGCGCGGCGCGCAACTGGGCGATCAGCTGGTCGGCGATGCGCAGCGCATCGGCATGGGTGTGCGGGGTGATGCGGTAGCGGCCATTGACGATCAGGGTCGGGGTGCCTTCGACGCCGCTGCGCAAGGCGAACTCGCGGGCGGCGCGCAACCGGGCCTCGACCGCGGGACCGACCATCACGGCCTTGGTGCGCGCCGCGTCCAGGCCCTGCTGGCCGTAATACCAGGCGACCTCGTCGATGCTGGCGTTGCGCGCCAGCAGGCCGTCGTGGTGGACCGCCCGATAGACGCCGTCGTGGGTGCGGGCCACCGCGCCCGCCGCCTCGGCGGCGAAGAAGCCGCGGGCGAAGGCATCGCCGGCATCGAACACCGCCGGCACGTAGCTGAAGCGCACGTCGCCCGGCAGCCTGCGTACCCAGGCCGACAGCTCGGGCTGGAAATCGGCGCAGTGCGGGCACCAGTAGCCGAACACCTCGACGACCTCGACCTTGCCGTCGAGCGGCCGGTAGGGTTGGCCGTCGTCGATCACCACGTAATCGGTGCCCGCCACCAGCGCCGGTGTCGCCGGCGCGGCAACGGCGGCCCATGGCAGCAACAGGCAGAGCAGCGTCGACAGGAATGTTTTCATTGCCATGGTGTGTAGCGGCGGGTGGCGGATAAAAAGACGCCGGCCCAGGAAGTCTGGCCGGCGGACTGATTCAAGGTCTGTGAAGGCTTGGACCGCGGCTGGCGCCCGGAGTTCACGATTGCGTCGGCGCCGGCTGCGCGGGAGTCTCCGGGGCCGTCGCGGGTTCAGGTTCCGTCGCCGGCGGGGTCGCAGGCGCGGGGGCAGGCGCGGGCGCGGCGGCCGGTGCGGTGGTGGCCACCGCGGCCTCGTCGCTGCGCGCGTGCAGGCCCTGCAGGTAGCTGGCCAGCGCCTGGATTTCCTCGTCGCTCAGCTGCTTGGCGACCGTCGCCATGACCTTGAACAGGTGCGGGTCGGCCTGGGTGGTGGTGCCGGCGCGGTATTCCTCGAGGCGCCGGACGACGTAGGCCGACTGCTGGCCACCGATGTGCGGATACGCCGGGCCGGGATTGCCGGCGCCGGTCGGGCCGTGGCAGGCCATGCAGGCGGGGATGCCGCGGGCCTGGTCGCCGCCGCGGAACAACTGCTGCCCGACCTCGTAGAACTTCATGCCCTTGTAGGGGCCTTCGGCGATCACGCTGTCGTCGGCGATGCCTGCGCCGGCCTTCTGCTGGGCGAAGAACGCGCCGATGTCGCGCATGTCCTGGGCCGACAGCGGCATCGCCATCGGCGCCATCACCGCGGCCATGCCGGTGTTGCGCTCGCCGCTCTTGAACAGCGCCAGCTGCTGGGCGGTGTAGCGCTCGGGCATGCCGGCCAGGCGCGGGTATTGCGGATCGGTCGGGTTGCCGTCCAGGCCATGGCAGGCGGCGCAGGCGCCGGCCTTGGTGGCCCCTGCCTTGGCATCGCCCCAGTGGGCCTTGGCCAGGTCGGCGACCGCGGATGCGTCCAGCGGCGTGGCCTGCACCGGCGCGGTTTCGGGCAGCGGCGTCACGGTGGTCTGGGCGAAGGCGATCGCCACCGCGCCCGCTGCGAGGGCGGCGAGGGCAGCGATACCGTAGGCGCGGGCGTGGCGCATGCAAGGCTCCGGAACACGATGGACGGCACGCCGAACGGCGGCCGCGAAGATCGGCGAATTATCGTCCCGGTGCCGGAACCGGTCAAACCGTGGCGGGGTTCCACGCCGCCGCGTCGTTGCAACGGCCGGGGCCGGAGGGCGGGCCGGCGTGCGAAGCTATGCCGATGGCCGTCCCCAACCCGCTCGCCCGCGCGCAGTACCTGCTGGCCGCGCACAACTTCCGCCAGTTGCCGCCCGATGGCGGTTTCGAAGTGGCTTTCGCAGGCCGCTCCAACGCCGGCAAGTCGAGCGCGCTCAACGCGCTGTGCCAGCAGAACGCGCTGGCGCGGGTCTCCAAGACCCCGGGGCGCACCCAGCAGCTGGTGTTCTTCGACATCCCGCCGACCACCGACCGGTTCCTGGTCGACCTGCCCGGCTACGGCTACGCCAAGGTGCCGCAGGACCTGCAGGCGCATTGGCAGGCTTTCCTCGACGGCTACTTCGGCAGCCGCCAGGCGCTGCGCGGCCTGGTGGTGGTGATGGACATCCGCCACCCGCTCAAGGACTACGACCGGCAGATGCTCGGCTACGCGGTGCAGCGCGGACTGCCGGCGCACGCGCTGCTGACCAAGGCCGACAAGCTCAGCCGCGGCGCCCAGGGCAACGCCCTGCTGGCGGTGCGCCGGGAGCTGTCGTCGGCATTCGGCGACACCGTCAGCGTGCAGACGTTCTCGGGCGAATCGAAGCTGGGGGTCGAGGAAGCGCGGGCGGTGGTCGCGCGCTGGCTGGAGCTGTAGCGCCGACCATGCGCCGCGCGCCCGGTCACTGCTGCGGCGCAACCCCGAGATAGGCGCCGGCCGCGGCGACCGTCGCCCACAACTCCGGCTTGACCGCAAACGAGCGGTCGAACAATGCCTCGGCGCCGGCGCGGTCGCCCTGCAGCAGGTAGTACGCGCCCACTTCGGCGATTTCGGTCTTGTCCTTCGGGTTCCGCGCGACGTAGGCGTCGAACAGCGGCTTGGCCCTGGCCCAGTCCCCGGCCTCGCGGTAGACGCGGGCGATGCGCAGGACGTCGCTGTCCTCGTGCTTGCCGGCCAGCAGCGCGTCGAAGATCGCCTGGCCCTGCGCCTTGTCGCCGCCCAGGTAATGGACCCGGCCGACCGCGATCAGCTCCCAGCTGCCGTTGTCGGCCTGCGCCCGGGCGATGTCGAGCAACGCCCTGGCGGCATCCTGCGGCGCCTTGTCGTGGTAGGCGGCCGGTTCGGCGCGCTGCTGCGCGGCCAGGCCGACGCCGAGGCCGGCGACGAACATGCCCGAGGCCGCGACGGCGGCAAGCCAGGTCTTCATGTGCGGTTCCCCCGATGTGGAAGCGCAGCTTAGCGGACAATCCGGATCGCGCGGCCTGCCATTGCCCGGGCACGGCGCCGCCACCGATCGCGGAACCGCGTCTTTACGCCTGCACGTCGAACAGCCGCCCGACCAGTGCCGCGGCGGCCATCGCCAGCGCACCCCAGAACACGACCCGCAACGCGCCGCGCGCCATCGATGCGCCTCCGGTCCTGGCCGCGAGCGCGCCCGACAGCGCCAGTGCCACCAGCGTGGTCGCGATCGTCACCGTTTCCATGCGCCCGGCCGGCGCCAGCAGCACCGCCGCGATCGGCAGCAGCGAACCGACCGCGAACGCCGCCGCCGACGCCAGCGCCGCCTGCAATGGCCGCGCCCGCAACGCCTCGGTGATGCCGAGTTCGTCGCGCGCATGCGAGGCCAGCGCGTCGTGGGCGGTCAACTGTTCGGCGACCTCGCGCGCCAGCGCCGGCTGCAGTCCGCGCTTGACGTAGATGTGCGCGAGCTCCAGCAGCTCGCTGGCGGGGTTTTCGGCCAGCTCGCGGGTTTCCTTGGCGATGTCGGCGTGTTCGGTATCGGCCTGCGACTGCACCGAGACGTATTCCCCGGCCGCCATCGAGAACGCGCCCGCGACCACCCCGGCGATGCCGCTGGCCAGCACCACGCCGGGACCGGCGCCGCTGGCCGCGACCCCGACCACCAGGCCCGCGACCGAGACGATGCCGTCGTTGGCGCCGAGCACGGCCGCGCGCAGCCAGCCCGCGCGTTCGGAACGATGGTCTTCGGCGTGCCAGCGGCGCATGGCGCATCTCCCGGGATGGAAGCCGGCATCATCGCCGATCCGCGGCGCGCGCGGCGCTGGAACGCTGCGGCCCGGTCCGCGCAACGCGGGGGGCGCCGGCACCGGGCTATAGTCGCCGTCTTGCGATGGCGGGCGGTCGCCCCCAGTTCGCACACCCCCGATGCGAGCGGCCCCGATGTCGAGCCCGAGCCATGTTGCCGAATCCCCGCTCACCGATCGCCGCGAACTGGTCGAGTACCTCGCCAGCGGCGTGCGCGCCCGCGACGACTGGCGGATCGGCACCGAGCACGAGAAGTTCGGCTTCCGCCTCGACGACCTGCGCCCGCCGCCCTTCGACGGCGAGCGCGGGATCGAGGCGCTGCTCACCGGGCTGACGCGCTTCGGCTGGCAGCCGGTGCAGGAGCATGGCCGCACGGTGGCCCTGCTCAAGGACGACGCGTCGGTGACGCTGGAACCCGCCGGGCAGCTGGAATTGTCCGGCGGCCAGCTCGAAACCGTGCACCAGACCTGCGGCGAGGTGCACAGCCACCTGCATGAAGTGAAGACCGTCGCCGACGAGCTCGGCCTGGGTTTCCTGGGCATGGGCTTCCAGCCCAAGTGGCGGCGCGAGGACATGCCGTGGATGCCCAAGGGGCGCTACCGGATCATGCGCGACTACATGCCCAGGGTCGGTTCGCTGGGCCTGGACATGATGACCCGCACCTGCACCGTGCAGGTCAACCTCGACGTCGGCAGCGAGGCCGACATGGTCAGGAAGTTCCGCGTCTCGCTGGCATTGCAGCCGGTGGCGACGGCGCTGTTCGCCGATTCGCCGTTCGCCGACGGCAAGCCCAACGGCTACCTGAGTTACCGCTCGCACATCTGGACCGACACCGATCCGGATCGCACCGGCATGCTCGACTTCGTGTTCGCCGACGGTTTCGGCTACGAGCGCTACGTCGACTACCTGCTCGACGTGCCGATGTATTTCTCCTACCGCAACGGCGAGTACATCGACCTGGCCGGCAAGTCGTTCCGCGACTTCATGGCGGGCAGGCTCGAGGCCTTGCCCGGCGTGCATCCGACGCTGCGCGACTGGTCCGACCACATGACCACCGCCTTCCCGGAAGTGCGGCTGAAGAAATACCTGGAGATGCGCGGCGCCGACGGCGGGCCGTGGAACCGGCTGTGCGCGCTGCCGGCGTTCTGGGTCGGGCTGTTGTACGACGACGCCGCGCTGGATGCGGCCTGGGACCTGGTCCGCGACTTCAGCATGGAGGAGCGCCATGCGCTGCGCGACGGCGTGCCCAGGCATGCGTTGAAGCTGCCGTTCCGCGGCGCGACGGTGCGCGAACTGGCGCTGGAAGCGCTGAAGATCTCCGCCGCCGGGTTGCAGCGGCGCGCGCGCCACAACCGCAACGGCGCCGACGAGGGCATCTTCCTGGCGCCGCTGATCGAGGCCGCCGAGGCCGACGAAACCCCGGCCGAGCGCAAGCTGGCCCTGTTCCATGGCGAATGGAACGGCAACGTCGACCCGGTGTTCCGCGAATTCGCCTATTGAACGCAAACCCGGAAGAGGATCCCCGCATGAAATCACGCGCCGCCGTCGCCTTCGCCGCCGGCCAACCGCTGCAGGTCGTCGAGATCGACGTCGCGCCGCCGCGCGCCGGCGAGGTGCTGGTGAAGATCCTGGCCACCGGCGTCTGCCATACCGATGCGTTCACGCTCAGCGGCGAGGATCCGGAAGGACTGTTCCCCGCGGTGCTGGGGCACGAGGGCGGCGGCATCGTGGTCGAGGTCGGCGAGGGCGTCACCAGCGTCAAGCCCGGCGACCACGTGATCCCGCTGTACACGGCCGAATGCCGCAAGTGCAAGTTCTGCCTGTCGGGCAAGACCAACCTGTGCCAGGCGGTGCGCGCCACGCAAGGCCGCGGCGTGATGCCGGACGGCACTTCGCGTTTCTCCTATAACGGCCAGCCGATCCACCACTACATGGGCTGCAGCACCTTCAGCGAATACACGGTGGTGCCGGAGATCTCGCTGGCGGTGGTGAATCCGGACGCGCCGCTGGAAAAGGTCTGCCTGCTGGGTTGCGGCGTCACCACCGGCATCGGGGCCGTGCACAACACCGCCAAGGTCAAGCCCGGCGACAGCGTCGCGGTGTTCGGGCTGGGCGGCATCGGACTGGCGGTGATCCAGGGCGCGGTGCAGGCCCGGGCCGGGCGGATCCTGGCGATCGACACCAATCCCGACAAGTTCGCGCTCGCCAGGTCGATGGGCGCGACCGACTGCATCAACCCGAAGGACCACGACAAGCCGATCCAGGACGTGATCGTCGAACTCACCGATGGCGGCGTCGATTTCAGCTTCGAGTGCATCGGCAACGTCGGCGTGATGCGCGCGGCGCTGGAGTGCTGCCACAAGGGCTGGGGCGAGTCGGTGATCATCGGCGTCGCCGGCGCCGGGCAGGAGATCCGCACGCGGCCGTTCCAGCTGGTGACCGGGCGGGTGTGGCGCGGCTCGGCGTTCGGCGGGGTCAAGGGCCGCACGCAGTTGCCGGGCATGGTCGAGCAGGCGATGCGCGGCGAGATCGACCTCGACCCCTTCATCACCCATGAATTGCCGCTGGAGCGGATCAACGAAGCCTTCGAGCTGATGCACGCGGGCAAGTCGATCCGCACCGTGATCCGCTACTGAACGCGGCGATGGAACGGATCGAATCGCACGCCTGCTTCGACGGCCACCAGGAAGTCTGGAGCCATGCCTCCGGCGTGCTCGGCTGCACGATGCGCTTCGGCGTCTTCGTGCCCGCGCAGGCGCGGCGCGGACCGTGCCCGGTGCTGTACTGGCTGTCGGGGCTGACCTGCAGCGAGCAGAACTTCATCACCAAGGCCGGCGCGCAGCGCCATGCCGCCGAGCACGGCCTGATCCTGGTCGCGCCGGACACCAGCCCGCGCGGCGACGACGTCGCCGACGCCGATGGCTACGACCTCGGCAAGGGCGCCGGCTTTTATCTCGATGCGACGCAGGCGCCGTGGGCGGCCCACTACCGCATGCACGACTACGTCGCCAGCGAGTTGCCGGCACTGGTCGAGGCGCACTTCCCGGCCAGCGATGCGCGCGCGATCAGCGGCCATTCGATGGGCGGCCATGGCGCGCTGGTGCTCGCCCTGCGCAACCCGGGGCGCTATCGCAGCGTGTCGGCATTCGCGCCGATCGTGGCGCCGTCGCAGGTGCCGTGGGGCGAGAAGGCGTTCGCCGCCTACCTGGGCGAGGATCGCGAGGCGTGGCGGCAGTGGGACGCCACGGCATTGGTCGCCGGCGCCACGGAGCGCCTGCCGTTGCTGGTCGACCAGGGCGACGACGACGAATTCCTCGCCAGCCAGCTGCGCCCGGAACTGCTGCGCGCCGCCTGCGTGGCCGCCGGCCATCCCCTGCAGCTGCGGATGCAGCCCGGCTACGACCACAGCTACTACTTCATCGCCAGTTTCATCGGCGAGCACATCGCATACCACGCGGCCGCGTTGCGCGGCACTGCGTAGGAGCGGCTTATAGTCGCGAGATTTTTGCGTTCAAATGAAAATCAAGAGCTCGCGGCTATAAGCCGCTCCTACATCGTCTGCGGGTTGGTGGCGGGCAGGAAATCGGTATAGGCGAAGCGCCCGTCGCGCAGCACGGTCTCGCCGCGTTGCAGCGCGATGGCGTACGCGAACATCGGACCGGCCGCGACGCAGGTGTGGAACTCGCCGTTCTCGCCGCAGGGGTCGGCGCCGGCCGGCAGGTCCGCCAGCAACTGCGTGTCGAACGCGCGTCCGGCAAACGCCGCCTCGAGCTGCTGCGTATCCACGCAGCACAGGGACGCGCGCAGGCCGCCGTCGAGCATCGCCCGCGCCAGCCGCGCGGTGTCGCTGCCGAACAGCGGGAACAACGGCGTCCACCCCAGCCGCGCGCACAGCGCCTCGCGCCAGGCGCGGATGTCGGCGAGGAACAGGTCGCCGAAGGCGACGTGCCGCAATCCCGGCCAGCGTTGCCGTGCCCGCGCCAGCGCATCGGCGAAGCCGGCTTCGTAGCTGGCGTTGTCGGCGCGTTGCGGTATCCGCGCCTCGATCACCGGCAGCCCCGCCGCCGCGGCCTGCGCATGCAGCACTTCGACGCGGATGCCCTGCATCGCGATGCGCTCGTACCCTTCGGTGATGGTGGTCAGCAATCCGACCACTTCGACCTCGCCGCGCCGGCGCAAGGCATGCAGGGCCCACGCCGCGTCCTTGCCGCCGCTCCAGGACAGGATTACCGCCGGTTTCGCCATGGGTCCAGCTTAGTGGATCCAAGCCAAGGCCGACTTGGCGACGCTCGGCCCGGACAGAGCCAGATGTCATCCCGAGCGTAGCGAGGGATCTGCTTGCCAATGAAACCAGGAGCCCACAACAGATCCCTCGCTACGCTCGGGATGACACGTGTGGAGACGCCCTGGCCATAGAGGTGGCGATCGAGGTGGCGATCGAGATGACGGCGCGGCGCGGAGGCCGGCGCCGCGAAGGCGGCTCAGGCGGCCACCACGTCCGTCAGGGTCCAGTGGCTGCCGGCAAGCAGCCGCAACCGCTGCTTCAGCACGCTGCCGGGGATCGTGGTGGTGGCGACCAGGTCGATGTGCAGGTCGTGCTGCTGGCCGCTGACCGTCGCTGCCGGATCGACGGCGCCCAGGGCGGGATCGACCGCATCCGGATCGTCCTGCGCCTGGCGCCAGCGCTGGAACAGCACGTCGCTGCGCAGCGCCTGCTGCAGTTCCTGCGCCAGCCCTTCGGCACCCTGCGCGCGGAACGCGAACGCGGGATCGTCGCCACGCGCGTGTTCGGGGTCGGGCAGGCTCAGGTAATAGCGGATCGGCATGGCGGGCTCACGCGGGAGGGTCGGCGCCAGCCTAGCGCACCGGCGTCAGCGCGGCGTCCACGCCCGGTGACGGGCGCCGCCGGGCGCGCGACGCCGATCACCCTGGCCGGTCATGCGAACGCGTGCGGCTCGGCGGCGAATCCGACCACCAGTGCGCCCTTGCCGACGTTGACCATGCCGGTCAGCCCCATCACCGTCTCGAACAGCTCGATGTTGTAGCTGGCGCAGGTCACGCGCAGGTCGTCGTAGCCGGGCAGCGCGCGCATCTCGTCGAGCACGCCGCCGTAGCTCAGGCACAGTGTCGGCGTCATCAGGCCGTTGCGGACGCGATCGCCGGCGAAGGCGAACAACCGCTGCGCCGCCGCTTCCATGCCCTTGATCTTGGCCACCGGCCCGGTCTGGCCGCGGTTGCAGTGCAGGATCGGCTTGATGTCCAGCGCGCTGCCCAGGGTGGCGCTGAGCAGGCTGACGCTGCGGTCGCCGCGCTTGCGGGTACGCGCGCGCAGGTAGTGCAGGTCCGGCGCGATCATGTAGGCGTGGGTATGCAGCGCCAGGTTTTCCAGCCGCGCGCGGATCTTGGGCGCGCCCTCTCCGGCCTCGATCAGGCGCACCGCCTCGACCGCGGGGACGCCTTGCCCCGCGAACACGTTCTGGGTATCGATCACGCGCAGCGCGAACGGCGTGTCGTGGCCGGCGGCGGCGCGGATCGGCCGGTATTCGTTGAGGATCGCGAAGCTGGCCTGGGTGGCGTTGTCGAAGATCGGGCTGCGGGTGCGGGTGGTGGTCAGGCAGAACACGTAGTCGTAGTCGATCACCAGCTTCTTCAGGAACAGGTCCTGGATCTGCTGCACGGTGAATGCCGCGGTTTCCGCGTCGGCGCCGCCGCTGGCCAGGTGCGACTCGAGGAACTGCAGCGTGGCCTGTTCGTTGCGATGGTCGGTGAGGGTGGCGTCGCCGATGTGGACGGTGACCGGCAACAGGGTGATCCGGTGCTGCTCGAAATAATCGCCGGGCAGGTCGCAGGCCGAGTCGACCACGAGTCCTATGCGCATGCCAAAGCTCCGAAGCGTGACGTACGTCGCACGCTACCCGATCATGGACCGGGTTGCACCCCGTCGGCGGCCCGGGTCGTACGCGGGCGCCGGGTTCCGCGTACCCGGTGCACGCACCCGGGCTTGCCCCTGCGGTCGCGATCGCGCCCGGCATCGCGCTGCCCGCACTTGCCGGCGGGGCGACCGGCGGCGGACACTGCAGGCAGCAAGGATGACCCCATGAAGGACAAAGCGCAGATCGTCGAGAACTGGCTGCCGCGCTATACCGGCGTGCCGCTGGATGGCTTCGGCCAATACATCCTGCTGACCAATTTCGGCGGCTACCTGGGCCACTTCGCGCGCCTGACCGGCGCCACGATCGTCGGCGCCGACCGGCCGATGCCCAGCGCCACCGCCGACGGCATCACCATGATCAACTTCGGCATGGGCAGCCCCAACGCCGCGACCATGATGGACCTGCTGTCGGCGATCTGTCCCAGGGCGGTGCTGTTCCTGGGCAAGTGCGGCGGGGTCAAGCGCAAGATCCAGCTCGGCGACCTGATCCTGCCGATCGCCGCGATCCGCGGCGAGGGCACCAGCGACGACTACCTGCCGCCGCAGGTTCCGGCGCTGCCCGCATTCGCGCTGCAGCGCGCGGTCTCGACCATGATCCGCGACCTCGGCCACGACTACTGGACCGGCACCGTCTACACCACCAACCGCCGCGTCTGGGAGCACGACGCGGCGTTCAAGGCGCGGCTGCGGGTCATGCGCTGCATGGCGGTGGACATGGAGACCGCGACCATCTTCGCGGCCGGCTTCGCCAACCGCATCCCCTGCGGCGCGCTGCTGCTGGTGTCGGACCAGCCGATGATCCCGGAAGGCGTCAAGACCGAAGCCTCGGATGCGAAGATCAGCGCCGAGTTCGTCGAGCGCCACATCCAGGTCGGGATCGAGGCTCTGCGCCTGATCCGCCGCCACGGCAAGTCGGTGCGGCATTTGCGCTTCGACGAGTAGCGGCTGTAGCAGCGCCTTGTAGGCGCGAGCTTTCTCCGGTGTGCATCGGTCGTGCAAAAAGCCCGCTCCTGCAAGCCGCTCCTGCACGGCGGTATCCTCCCTGTTCCCCGAAGCGAGGCGGGCGCATGGCCATCCAGACCCACACCGGCAGCTGCCATTGCGGCAACGTCAGGTTCGAAGCCGACCTGGACCTGGACGCGGGCGGCGGCAAGTGCAACTGCTCGATCTGCCGCAAGACCCGCAACTGGAGCGCGAGCCTCAAGCCGGATGCGTTCCGCCTGCTCGGCGACGAGGGCGCGGTGATCGATTACCAGTTCGGCACCGGCAGCGTGCACTGGCCATTCTGCAGGACCTGCGGCGTGCGTCCGTACGCATACGGCGACATCCCGGAGGCCGGCGGCAAGTTCTTCTCGGTGCAACTGGCCTGCCTGGACAGCGTCCCGGCACAGGTGCTGGCCGACATGCCGGTGCGCTACAGCAACGGCCGCGACAACGACTGGTGGCACGAACCCGGCGCCGCCGAGAAGCGCTTCCTGTGACGGCGCGGGCATGATTGCCGCCGCGGACATGGTCGGCTTCTGGCGCCGGGCCGGGCCGGGCAAGTGGTTCGGCGGCGGTCCGGACTTCGACGCCGAATGCCGCGCCCGGTTCCTCGATGCCCACCTGGCCGCGGCGCGACGCGAGCACGACCACTGGCTGGCGGATGCGGAAGGGGCATTGGGACTGCTGCTGCTGCTCGACCAGGTCCCGCGCAACATCTATCGCGGCAGCGCGCATGGCTACGCCACCGATCCACTGGCGCGCAGGCACGCGGCGGCCGCGCTCGCGGCCGGTCACGACCAGGCATTCGAACCGGCGTTGCGTGCGTTCTTCTACCTGCCGTTCGAGCATTCCGAGGACAGGGCTGACCAGGAACATGCGGTGGCGCTGTTCACCGCCCTGGGCGACGCCAATTATCTCGCCTACGCCCAGGCGCACCGCGACACGATCGCGCGCTTCGGCCGTTTCCCGCATCGCAACCTGGCGCTGGGCCGCGACAGCACGCCGGAGGAACAGGCGTGGCTGGATGCCGGCGGCGGCTTCGGTTGAGGGGCTTGTCCTGGATGTAGGAGCGGCTTCAGCCGCGACCGCGCCGGAAGCATGCGACGCAACAACAGGCAAGCAAGTGACGCTGCGCGCGGCGGCGCGTTGGCTCTGCCCGGTTACCGAATCCAGTCCCGGCGCGGTCGCGGCTGAAGCCGCTCCTACAAAAGGGAGTCGAATTCCCCCTCAGTACTTCCCGATCGCCGGGTCGGCGTCGGCCCAGGCGTCGATGCCGCCGACGATGTTGTAGACCTCGCTGAAACCCAGCCCGCGGAAATGTTCCGCGACCTGCGCGCTGCGGGCACCGTGGTGGCACAGGAACGCCAGCGGCGTGTCCTTGGGCAGCGCTTCCAGCACGGCGCCGCCGTTGTCCAGGGTCTCGAACTTCGCCTTGACCTTCGCGAACGCGCGCTCTTCCGGCGGCCGCACGTCGACCAGGGTGATCGCGCCGGCGGCGAGCTTGCCCGCGGCTTCGACCGGCGAGAGTGCGCGCACCTTCGCCGGCGCGTTCGGGTTCTCGATCACCAGCCCGCGGCCGCGCTCGTCGTCGACCCAGTCGATCGAAAGGCCCTGCGCGCGGCGCGCGGAAGCCAGGTCGAACTGGACGCGGATGCCGTCGATGTCCGCCGCGATCGCCCCGGCATCGGCCGGCGCCAGCTGCAGCCTGGCGTTGAAGCGCGGATCGACCTCGACCTTGAGCGCGAAACCCTCGCCGGCGTTGGCCAGCGCGTCGCGCAGCATCGCGAGGGCATCGGGCGAAATGGTGATCGCCGGCGGCGTGCGGTCCGGCGCCGGCAGCCCGAGCGCGGCGTGCAGTTCGCCGCTGTTGGCCATCTGCTCGATGATGTCGCTGCCGCCGACCAGCTCGCCGCCGATGTACAGCTGCGGGATCGTCGGCCAGTCGCCGTACTGCTTGATGCCGTCGCGGATTTCCGGGTCAGACAGCACGTCGACGTGGGCGTAGTCGTCGACGCCGGCCGCGTCCAGCGCCGCGACCGCCTTGGCCGAGAACCCGCATTGCGGCGCGCGCGGCTCGCCCTTCATGAACAGCACCACGCGGTTGGCGGCGAGCAGGGTGGAGATGCGGTCGCGCAGGGCGGGGTCGAGCGACATGGCGGCAATCCGGTGCGTGGGGCCATGCATTCTACGCCGCCCCGCCACCGGCCCCGCTCGCTGCCGGCGCGGCGTGCCCGGCCAGGCCGCGGGCGAAGGAATGAAGCGGCCTTGCTTCGCCATTGCCGCCGCGAGCTGTTTTCCGCCGATGCCGCGCGGCATGATGCGGGCATGCCCGATCCCGCCATGGTCGCCGCCACGCCGCTGCACCGCCCGCCGCGCCATGCGCACGCGTGGACGTGGGCGGTGGTGCCGTCGCAGGCGCTGGTGGCGCTGGCGTGGTGGCGGCTGGGCTGGCAGGCCGGCCTGCCGCTGCTGCTGGCGAGCCATGCATTGTTGCTGTGGGGCGTGCTGTGGCCACGGTCGCGGTTGTACGGCCCGGCGCTGTCGCGGCTGCCGACGCGCGAACGCCTCGCCTGGCTGACGATCGACGACGGCCCGTCGGCCGACACCGCCGCGATCCTCGACCTGCTCGACGCGCACGCGGCGAAGGCGACCTTCTTCGTGGTCGGCGAGCGCGCCCAGGCGCGGCCGGATGCGGTGCGCGAGATCGTGCGCCGCGGGCACACGCTCGGCAACCACAGCGCGACCCATCCCTCGGCCTGGTTCTGGGCGCTGGGGCCGCGGCGGATGGCGGCGCAGATCGAGCGCGCGCAGGCGATCCTGCGCGACATCTCCGGGGTGGCGCCGCGCTGGTTCCGCGCCGTGGTCGGGATGGCCAATCCGTTCGTGTCGGCGCCGCTGCGGCGGCTGGGGCTGGCGCGGGTGGCGTGGAGCGCGCGCGGCTTCGATGCGGTGACCGCCGATCCGCGGTCGGTCGTGGCCCGGATCGAACGCATGCTCGGCCCCGGCGCGATCGTGCTGGTGCACGAGGGCGCGGCGCACGGCCGCAACGTCGAAGCCATCGCGCTGCTGCTGCAGCGGCTGGACGCGCTGGATTACCGCTGCGTGTTGCCGGAGACGCTGGAAGCCGATGCCGGCGCCTGCCGCGCGCCGGAGCTGTTGTAGGAGCGGCTTATAGCCGCGAGCTTTTCAACCCGGCGGAAGCACGGAAGCCCCGGCTCCTGCCTTTCCCGCGAGAGCTCGCGGCTGCAAGCCGCTCCTACAACGGGCGTTGGTCGCGGCCGAAGCCGCTCCTACAGGGGGCGGCGGTCGCGGCTGAAGCCGCTCCTACAGCGGCGCGATCGCGACGACGCGCCAGTTGTTGAACGGGGTGTTGCCGTACAGCGGGGTGAATTCGCTCTGCAGTCCGGCGGCGTCGAAGCGCGCGCGCAGCGCGGCGGCGTCGGGATAGCGCTGCGGGCCGGCATTCATCCAGCCCAGCGAGCGCGACAGCGCATCGATCCGGCGGGTGGTGCGGGCCCGCGCGCTGCCGTCGTCCAGGCCGGTGCGCAGCAGCAGCCGCGCGCCCGGCGCCAGCATGGCGACCGCGGCGTCGAGGATGGCGTCCTGCGCCGCTGCCGGCACGAACTGCAGCACGTCCAGCAGGGCGACGCTGCCGCGGTGCGGCGGCAGGCCCGCCGCCAGGTCGATGCAGTCGAAGCCGACATCGTCCAGCCCGGCGTTGCCGGCCGCGCGCCGCGCCTGCGCGATCTTGCCGGCGTCGTTGTCGACCCCGCGGTAGGGCAATGCGATCCCGGCCGCGCGCAGGGCATGGGCGAACAGGCCGATGCCGCAGCCCAGGTCGAGCAGCGGCGCCGTGCTGCCGCGCAGCGCGTCGACCATGCCCGGATACAGCGGATCGCTGCGCAGCTTGGCGCGCGCGTAGTAGTAGTGGGTGCGGTTGCCGTACCAGTGCGGCGGCAGGAAACAGCGGGCGATGCGCAGCGACGTGTCGCGGTCCAGCGGGCGGCCGGCGGCCGGGACCGGCGCCGTCGTCATCGCGGCGCCAGCAAGCGGCGCGCGACCGGCAGGGCCAGCCGGGCCCAGTCGGCATGGGCGGCCGCCGACGGGTGCAGTCCGTCCTCGGCGAGCATCGCTGCCTGCGCGCCGTGCGCGCGCGAGGCCGCGGTGATGTCGACGAAGGCGACGCCGCGGGCGCTGCAGGCGGCGCGCGCGGCGGCGTTGTAGGCGTCGAGCTCGCGTGCGATCGCGCCGGTGTCGCGCCCGGATTCGCGGCCGAAGCGGGTCGCGCCCCAGTCCGGGATCGACAGCACCAGCACGCGCCCCGGATCGCCGCCGGCGAACCCGATCGCGCGCTCCAGCAGCGCCGCGAACTCGGCCTGGTAGTTGTCGAGGTCGCGGCCACGGTACTGGTTGTTGACGCCGATCAGCAGGCTGACGAAGTCGTAATCGCCCGGCGGTTCGGCCGCGTCGATCGCCGCGGACAACTCGTCGGTGGTCCAGCCGGTGGTGGCGATGATCCGCGGATCGGCGAGCGGAATGCCTGCGTCGCGCAGCGCGCGGGCCAGTTGCAGTGGCCAGCGGCCGTCTTCGGCCACGCCTTCCCCGATCGTGTAACTGTCGCCGAGCGCGAGGTAGCGCAGCGTGCCGGCATGGCCCGGCGTGCCGGTCGCCGCGCAACCGGCGAGCATGCACAGCCCCAGCAGGCCCGCCGCCATCGCCTCAGGCCACCGCGGTTTCGCGCGCACCGGCATGGCCGCGGCCGTGTTCCGCGCGCCGCGCCAGCAGCCGCCCGATGCGCGCGAACACTTCGCGCAGCACGTCGGCTTCGGGCAGCAGCGTCACCCGGAAGTGGTTGCGCCAGGGCACGTTGAAGCTGGAACCGGGCACCACCAGCACGTCCTCTTCCTCCAGCAGCTGCAGCGCGAAGGCGTGGTCGTCGAAGCCGCGCGCGGCGTCGCCGACAACTGCCGGGAAGCCGTACAGCGCGCCCTGCGGCGCGACCAGTTCGAGGTGTTCGCTGGCGGCGCAGCTTTCGACCAGCGCGCGCCGCGTTTCATGCAGGCGCCCGCCCGGCGCGGTCAGCGCGCCGATGGTGTCGGCGCCGAACAGGGCCTGCTCGATCGCGAACTGCCCCGGCACGTTGGCGCACAGCCGCAGCGCGCCGAGCAGGTCCATGGCGTGGTGGAAGTCGCCGCTGGCCAGCGGGTCGCCGCTGAGCACCGCCCAGCCCACGCGCCAGCCGCAGGCGCGATGCACCTTCGACAGGCCGCCGAACGACAGGCACGGCAGCTCGCCGGCGAGCGGCGCCAAGGGCTCGAAGGTCGCATCGTCGTAGAGGATGCCGTCGTAGATCTCGTCGGCCATCAGCAGCAGCCGGTGTTTTGCGGCGATCGCGACGATGCGTTCGAGCAGCGCGCGCGGATAGGTGGCGCCGGTCGGGTTGTTGGGGTTGATCAGCACGATCGCGCGGGTGCGCGGCGTGACCAGCGCTTCGATCTCGCCGGGGTCGGGCAGGAACCCGTTTTCCGGGGTACAGCGGTAATACACCGGCCTGCCGTCGTTGAGGATGGTCGCCGCCGACCACAGCGGATAGTCGGGCGAGGGCAGCAACACCTCGTCGCCCGGATTGAGCAGCGCGCGCAGCGACAGGTCGATCAGCTCGCTGACGCCGTTGCCGACGAACACGCGCTCGGGCGAGGCATTGGGCGTGCCGCGCCGATGGTGGAATTCGGCGATCGCCTCGCGCGCCGCCGGCAGGCCCTGCTGGTGGGTGTAGGGATCGGTCTGCGCGATCCGTCCGGCGATCGCCCGTTGCAGGTGTTCCGGGGCGCGGAAGCCGAACGCGCCGGGGTTGCCGATGTTGAGCTTGATCAGGCTGCGGCCCCGGGCCTCCAGTTCGCGGGCGCGGCGGGCGAGTTCGCCGCGGATCTCGTAACGGACTTCGGACAGGCGTTCGCGGGTCTTGAGGCTGGGGACGGACATCGAGAAGGGGCGGGGCGACGGGGTTCGCCAGCCTAGCCGATCCGGGCGCCGTGCTGCAGGCCACAACCAGGGTCCAGCCGGTCGCCCGGCGCCGGGGCGGGAGGGACAAGCGATAGAATCGCGCCCATGAACGATTCCCGCTGCCACGCTTGAACTCCGGCTTCGCCGGATTGCGCGAGATAGGCTGGCCTTTCGACGGCCCCGCCACCGATCCGCAGTGGGCCGCCCTGATCGCCGCGCATCCCCTGGCGCACCCGGCGCGGATCACCGAGCAGCACCGCTCCGGCTACCTCGTCGCCGAAGGCATCGATGCCGGGGTCGCGGTCGAGTCGCCGCCGGAATGGCAGCGTGCGCCCAGCTACAAGAAAGGCATGGTGCCGACCGAGCAGCGCGCCGGCGTCGGCGACTGGGTGCTGGTCGAGGACGGCAAGATCGTCGCGCTGCTGCCGCGGCATTCGGCGATCAAGCGCGGCGCCGCCGGCGAGCACTACAAGCAGCAGCTGATCGCGGCCAACATCGACACCGTGTTCGTGGTCTGCGGCCTGGACGCGGACTTCAACCCGCGCCGGATCGAGCGCTACCTGCTGCTGGTGCAGGGCAGTGGCGCCGGCGCGGTGGTGGTACTGACCAAGGCCGACAAGGCCGTCGCCGAACATCCCGATGCGGTCGCCGACGCGTTGCTCGCGCTGGCCGACACCGCCGCGCAGGGCGTAGCCGTGGTCGCGCTCAACGCCAAGGACCGCGACGCGCTGGCGGCGCTGGACCCGTGGCTGCGGCCCGGCCGCAGCATCGTCCTGGTCGGGTCCTCGGGCGCCGGCAAGTCGACCCTCACCAACACCCTGCTCGGCGCCGACCGGATGAAGACCGCCGAGGTCCGCGACAGCGACGACCGCGGCCGCCACACCACCACCCACCGCGCGCTGATCCCGCTGCCGTCCGGCGCCTGCCTGATCGACACCCCCGGCATGCGCGAACTCAAGCCGACCGGCGAGGAACACGTCGTCGAGAACTTCGCCGACATCGAGGCGCTGGCCGAGCAGTGCCGGTTCCGCGACTGCAAGCACGAGCGCGAACCCGGTTGCGCGGTGCGCGCGGCGATCCAGGCCGGCACGCTGGACGCGGACCGCTACGCCAACTTCCTCAAGCTGCGCGATGAAGTCGCCGCGGCCGCCGACCGGCTGGCGACGCGGCTGGCGCAGAAGTCGGAGGAAAAAGTGCAGGGCAAGGCGCTGCACAAGCGGCTGGATGAAAAGTATGGGCGGCACTAGGAAACATCCGGACCAATATCCCTGTCGTCCCGAGCGCGGCGAGGGACCTGTTTTTTTGCCTGCCCAAGGCAGCAGACCCCTCGCTGCGCTCGGGATGACATCCGGAAATTGCGGGATGACAACCGGAAGTGGCAGGACGGGATCCGGAAGAAGCAGGACGGGATCCGGATCGGGAGGGTCTCCGGGCTGATGGCCGTCGCCCCCGAGATCGCCCACCACGCCGCGCTCGACGCGCGCATGGTCCGCGCCGCGCGCGGGGTCAAGCTGCTCGGCCTGGTCAGCTGGCCGATGGAGGTGCAGCAGGCGTTCCTCGCGCGCCGCGCCGCGGGCAACACCGTGCTGCCGCAGGTCGCCTATCCGAAGCACGATTTCAGCCAGGCGCGACGCGAGCTAGACGCGATCGCCAAGGACGCCGATCCGCAGCATCCGCTCGGCCGCTACCTGGTCGAATCCGCCCGCGCCTGGTCGATCGCCGCCGAACTGCTGGAAGCGCTCGGCACCGCCGCCGTCGCCGCGCATTCGCAACGGTTGTTCGGCGGGCCCGAGGAAGCGCTGCCCGGCAATGGCCCGTCCACGCGCGAAGCCGCGCGCCATTTCATCGCGATCGCCGACGAGCTCGACCGCGAGCTGCTGGCGCCCGAGGAGCAGGTCGCGATCTCGGCCACCGCGCTGCAGCTGCAACTGCAGTCCGACCTCGACGACTTCTTCAACCAGCGCGTGATCGACGTGGTGCTCGACCCGACCCTGATCGCCAAGGCCGCCGCCGGCGCCACCCGCATCCGCCTGCGCGCCGGCGCCGCCTTCAGCGACTACGACCGCCACCAGCTGCTGCAGCACGAGGCCCTGGTGCATTCGCTGACCGCGCTCAACGGCCGCGAGCAACCGGTCCTGCCGAGCATGGCGCTGTCCTCGCCGCGCACCACCGCGACCCAGGAAGGGCTGGCGACCTTCGCCGAGCAGATCACCGGCAGCATCGACATCGAGCGCATGAAGCGGGTCTCGCTGCGGATCGAGGCCGTTGCGCTCGCGCTGGAGGGCGCCGACTTCGTGCAGGTGTTCGACTACTTCCTCGCCGCCGGGCAGGACGAGGTCGAGAGCTTCTCCTCGGCGCAGCGGGTGTTCCGCGGCGTGCCGCTGACCGGCGGCGCCGCGTTCACCAAGGACACCGTGTACCTGCGCGGCCTGATCGGCGTGCACACCTTCTTCCGCTGGGCGCTGAAGCAGCGCAAGTTGCGGCTGTGCCGGCAATTGTTCGCCGGCAAGATGACGCTGGCCGACGCGGTGCGTTTCGAGCCGCTGTTCGACGCCGGCGTGATCGCGCCGCCGCGCTGGCTGCC
>JAKFDF010000246.1:0-9246 GCA_036676275.1 Lysobacter sp. | reverse complement strand
ACGACGCCGACCTGGGAGGTCGAGCTGCTGATCTCGGGCGTTGCGGTGTTCGCGATGCTGCAGCTGCCCGGCATGTTCGACGATGCCCTCTTTGCGCTTCGACCCCGCTTCGATGCCGCCTGGCACGACCCGCTGCGGATGATGCACGTGTACCTGAAGAGCGCCTCGGTGATCCTGGCGGCGACCTTCGCCATCCACCTGCTGATGCGCGCGCACTGGATCGCACTGGTCGGGATGCATTCCATCTACCCCGACGGCGTGCGTTGGGACAAGCTCCGCATCGGCCCGGTGCAGCGCGAGCAGGAACGCGCGCGGGGCGGTGATACGGCGCTGGTCATCGACCGTGCCGACAATCGCGCCACCACGGTGTTCGCCATGGGCGTGGTGCTGGCGACCCTGCTGCTGTCCGTCAGCCTGCTGGCGGCCTTGGTGTTCGGACTCTGCCTGTCCGCGCTAGCGTTGGCGGGCCTGCACGCGGATGTGTCGGCGGTGTTCCTGGCATCCGTGCTGATGGCGGTGGTGCCGTTCGCGCTCGCCTCCGCGATCGATCGCCGTTTCGGGGCGGGCCTTGCGCCCGACGGGCTTCCTCACCGGGTCCTGTCGACGATGTTCCGGTTCTATGGGATCTTCGGCTTCGGCAGGGGCAGCAATGCCATGGCCCTGCTTTCGAGCCACCAGGGCGAGCGCCGGACCGTGCTGCTCGTGTTCGCGATTTTCCTGCCGGTGATGCTGGGGGTGATGTTCGGCGCACGCGCCATGCAGTCGCCCGAACGCCTCGGCGGCTACGGCATGTTCCCGATGCCTGCGCCGGCGGGCGGCCGCCTGCTCGATGACGCGCACTACGACCTGCGGAGGAACCCGGCCCGCGATCCGGCCGTGCCCTTCATCCCTGACATGGTGGTGACCGGACCCTACCTTCGACTGCTCGTGCCCTTCACGCCCGGTAGCGACGACCGGGCGATGCGCTCGCAATGCAAGCAGGCCGCCGCGGTCGAACCCTTGTCCGCGTTGCAGTGCCTGCAGGTGGTGCACGCTGTCAGCCTGGACGGCAAGCCGGTGGCTCGCCTGCGCTACGACGCCGGCACCGACCCGCGCACCGGCCGCCCGGCGCTGGTGGCCATGATCGACGTGCGTCCGCTCGCGCCCGGCCGCCACCAGTTGCGCGTGGCGCGTGCGGAGCCCGACGGGGACGGCGACCGGGACTGGCACATCCCCTTCTGGCGGTGAGCGCGCGCAAGATCATCCATGTCGACATGGACGCGTTCTACGCGTCGGTGGAACAGCGCGACGATCCGGCGTTGCGCGGAAAGCCGGTGGTCGTCGCCTGGCGCGGCAACCGCTCGGTGGTCTGCGCGGCATCGTACGAGGCGCGCAAGTTCGGCGTGCGCTCGGCGATGCCGGCGGTGCGCGCGGAGCGACTCTGCCCGCAGGCGGTGTTCGTGGCGCCGGATTTCAGCCGCTACAAGGCGGTGTCGCGGCAGGTGCGCGAGATCTTCGGCCGCCATACCGACCTGGTCGAACCGCTGTCGCTGGACGAGGCCTACCTCGACGTCACCGCCAACACCAGCGCGTTGCCGTCGGCCACCGCGACCGCCGAGGCGATCCGCGCCGCGATCCGCGAAGAAACGCAGCTCACCGCCTCGGCCGGGGTCGCGCCCAACAAGTTCGTCGCCAAGATCGCCTCGGATTTCCGCAAGCCCGATGGCCTGTTCGTGGTCCGCCCTCGCCAAGTCGAAACCTTCCTCGCGCCGCTGCCGGTCGGTCGCCTGCCGGGCGTCGGCAGGGTGATGGAGCGCAAGCTGGCCGAACTCGGGATCGCCGTCGTCGCCGACCTGCGCGACTTCCCGGTCGAGGAACTCGAACGCCGATTCGGCCGCTGGGGACGGCGGCTGCATGAGCTGTCGTTCGGCATCGACGAGCGCCCGGTGGTGAGCGAACGCCCGACGCTGCAGGTCTCGGCCGAGGACACTTTCGAGAGCGACCTGCTGCTGGGCGAACTCGAGCCGCATATCCGGCGCATGGCGGAAAAGGCGTGGGCAGGTTACGGGCGCGAACGCACGCAATATCCCGAACGCATCGCGCGCACCGTGGTGCTCAAGCTCAAGACCGGCGATTTCCGCACCCTGACCCGCAGCCTGACCCCGCCGCAACCGCCGGCGTCGTTGCTGGAACTGGCGGACATTGCCTGCACGTTGCGCGAGCGGGTCGGCCTGCCGTCGCGCACGCGCTATCGGCTGGTCGGCGTCGGGGTGTCCGGGTTCGCCGACCAGGACGAGCTGGTGGCGCAGGCGGAATTGTTCGGCAGCTGATCCGGAATCCGTCGCAGGCGAATCGGGCTTGCGCCGCTCCTTTCACTGGCACCGGCTGTAAACGGCTCGCCATCCCGGCAGGGGCCATCCCGAAGATGCCGGGCGTCCGGCCCGGGAATCGCCAATGTTCGGAAATCGCGACCGTATCGATCAGAACTCGAGGCGCAGGCTCAGCTGCGCCTGCACGTCGACCTGGCGCGGCGGCGAGCCTTCCAGCCGGCGCTGGTCGCGACTGCTGTCCACCCGCAGCAATTCGCCGGTGACGCGGAGCGACTCGCGCGGGCGCCAGTTCAGCGCGGCCGTCACCGCGTTGCCGTGTTCGTCCAGCGGGTCGGCCAGCGTGACCGGCAACTGGCGCAGGCTGAACAGATCCAGGCGCAGCGCCGGGCGCCAACGGCCGCGATCCCGGGCGGCGAGCAGTGATCCGGCATGGAAACGGGTATCGAGCAGCAAGCCCGCGCGTGGCTCGAACGCGGTCGATCCGTCCATCGCCTGCGCGATCAAAACCACATCGCCAACGCGGGCCTGCGCGCCCATGCTCCAGAAGCGCGTGCGCCAGGCGAACACCTTGCGTTCGTCGTACAACTGATAGCGCGTCGGGTCTGCGCGGTTGTCGTATCGCAACACGTTGAAGGTGTTGCCGCCGGCCGTGGCGTAGTCCATCCCCGCGTACCAGCCGATGCGGTCGTCGATCTCCACGAACGGCCGGTATTCGACCGGCACTTCCGCACGCGCCAGGGGGGCGTACACGTCGGGTTGGCGCAGGTCTCCGTGCAGCGGCGAGGTCAGGTCGCCGAGTGCCCAGCCGCGACTGGCCAGCAGTTCGCCGGCCGGATCGTTGCCGCGATACAGCGCGGCGACCACGCCGGCGGTGCCGGCCGGCGCGCGGTGCTCGACCCGCAGTTCCGCGCCGAGCGTGCGCACTTCCTCGCCGATCCAGCTGCTGCCGGCCGAAGGCGTCAGCGTCCAGGGGCTGGTCCAGCCGACCGCGTCGTTCTCCAGCGACACCGGCGGGAAGAACGCGCCGGCCTTCACCGACCAGCGCCACGGCGTGGTCGATACCGGCCGGTAACGGATCCAGGCATCCAGCAGGTCCAGCGGATGTTCGCGGCCGGGCCGGTATTGCAGTTCCGAAACCGCCAGCCATTCGGGCGCCAACTGGAACGCGCCCGAGAGCACGCCCTCGACATCGGTGGCGTCGCCGCGGCCGAAACGGGTCTTGCCCAGGCCGCCGTCGCTCCACGCGCGTTCGTCCGGCCCGGAGGCGACCCGCAGGTCGAGGTAGCCATGCCATGCCACCGATTGCGCGTCGACGCCGCCGATGCAGGCCAGCCCTGCCAGCCAGCACCAGCGCAGGCGTCGCGGCCGCGGGCTCATGCGCCCGACCTGCGATCGAGGGCGGCGACCCGTCCCGGCCATTCGCCGGCGGCTAGGAAGCCGTCGAAGTCGGCGATCGCCAGCGCGCGCGCGACCAGGTAGCCCTGCGCGTGGTCGCAACCGACCTCGCGCAGGTAGTCCAGCGCGGCCGGATCCTCGACGCCCTCGGCCGTCACCCGGTAGCCCAGCTGGTGGCCGAGCTCGACGATCGAACGCACGATCACCTGGTCCTCGCGCGATGCGTCCAGGCGCGCGACGAAGGTCTTGTCGATCTTCAGTTCGCGCACCGGCAGGCGCCGCAGGTAGGCGAACGAGGACTGGCCGACGCCGAAATCGTCGATCGCCAGGTCGATGCCCTGGCCCGCCAGCCGCTCGAGCACCGCGATCGCCGCCTCCGGCTTGCCCATGATCGCGCTCTCGGTGATTTCCAGTGCGATGCATTCCGCGGGCACGCGGTGGATCGCCAGCAGCTCGGCGATGCGCCGCGGCAGTTCGGCATCGTCCAGGTCGCGCGCCGACACGTTCATCGACAGCCGGACCCCCTGCCCAGCTTCGCGCCAGCGTCCCGCCTGGGCGATGCCGGTGGCCAGCGCCCAGCGCGTGAGCCGGCGGATGTTGCCGCTCTCCTCGGCCAGCGGGATGAAGGTATCGGGCGCGATCGCGCCTGCTCGCGGATGCCGCCAGCGCACCAGGCCCTCGGCGCCGTCGATCGCGCCGGTGGCGAGGTTGAGCTTGGGCTGGAAGTGCATGTCGATGCGGCCGCGTTCGATCGCTTCGCGCAGGTCGCCCATCAGCGACAACCGCTCGGGGCGATGCGGGTCGGTCGCCGGGTCGTAGACGGCCACCGGCTCTTCGCTGCCCAATGCGCCGATCAAGGCGACTTCGGCGCGACGCAACAGGACCCCGGGATCGGTACCGTGGTCGGGCGCCAGCACGATGCCGACCGCCGGGGCGAGGTCCAGGGTCAGGTCGGATTCGCGGTAGGGCTCCGACAGCGCCTCGACGACGCGGAATGCCGCGGCGATCGCGCCGGAGCGGGCGGCGGCCGGCAGGAAGATCGAGAACTGGGCGTCGGTTGCGCGTGCGATCGCGCCGGCGCCCGCCGGGCCTTGCAGGCGTGCGCCGGCCTCGCGCATCACCCGGTCGCAGACCTCGTGGCCCATGGCCTTGATGATGTCCGGCAGCCGCGCCATGCCGACCATCAGCAGCGCCGCCGGCTGGCCCCGGTGCGCGGCCAACTCCTGCCCGATCGCGGCTTCGGCCGCGCTGCGGTTGGCCAGGCCCGTCACCTGGTCGTGGCCAGCCTGGTGGCGGATGCGCGCTTCGCGTTCGCGTATCGACTGCGCCATGTTGGCGAATGCCGATGCCAGCTGCCCGAGTTCATCGCGGCGGGCATTGCCCATCGGCCCTGCAAAGGCGTAGTCGCCGGCCTCGATCCGTCGCGCCGACGCGGCGAGTTGCTCGACCGGGCGCGAGATGCCGCGCGCGATCAGCCACGCGCCGGCCACGCCGACCACCAGACCGAGCAGGGTCAGCGCGCCCCAGGCCAGGGTGACCCGGCGATATGGCTGCAAGGCTTCGTCGACCGAATAGCCGAGCACCGCCATCACCTCGGCGCTATGCCGCGAGCGATCCAGGCGCACGCCCTGCACCACGAATTCGCCACCGCCGACGGCGAGCACCTGCGCCGCCAGCGGTGGCGTGCGTCCGCGGGCCGCCAGCATCCCGGTCAACCGGGCATCGCCACCGCCATGCGCGAGCACGTGCCAGCGGCCATCGTCGCCAGGGCTCGCCAGTTCGATGCTCTTGGGCAAGGCCGCCTGTTGCTGCAGCCGCGCCAGCAAGCGGTCGTCGACCGGGATCGCCGCGGCGATGAAGCCGACCAGATTCGGCGCGAACACCGGCACCACCACCATCCAGTTGGCGCTGCCACGCGAGGCGACGATCGCGGCCGCCGGCTGCTGCAGCGCACCGTCGACCAGGTCCGCGTAGGGGAATGGCGCCCCGACCGGGAATGCCGCGCGGGTGTCGGCTTCCACCCGCCCATCCACGCCCACCAGCAGCATCTGGGTCGCGCCGACCCGCTGGCCGTGGTTGCGCAATGCCGACAGCAACGTGGCTTCGTCGCGCTGCGCGATCGCCGAGCGCAGCGCGAAATCCTGCGCCAGCACCTGCACGCTGCCGGCGACGCGCCTGGAGATGTCGTCGAGCTGGCGCACGAACGCACCTGCAGCCACGCCCAGCTGGCGCTGGCCTTCGCCGATCAGCTCATTGCGCGCGACCCTGTACACCAGTACCGCGGTCAGGCCCTGCACCACCACCAGCACGGCGACGACGAACAGTGCGAGTCGCAGTCGGAATCCCATGGCGGTACCCGCGCGCGGGCCTCAGTAATTCGTGTGCTCGCGATCGAACTGCAACCGCGGGTCGGGCAGCAGCTTCAGCGCGAACGCCAGGCCGGTGGTGCCGGAACCGGCCACGATCGTCGTTGACTGCACCAGATCCGGGCGGCCGGGCCGCAACCGTGGCTGCCACACGCGCACATCGTAGGTGCCGGCCGCCAGGCCATGGATCGTCACCACGCCACTGGCGCCGGAATGCGCGATCCACGGCGCGTCGGACACGTAGAGGTAGCTGATCATGTGGTCGTGGATGTTGCATCCGACCGCGACCACGCCCGGCTTGTCGAGCAATTGCGGCTGCGAGCTCTCGACCGGCGCGAGCACGAACTCGAACGCCTTGATCGGCGAGAACGAATACACGTGGTGGCGCGTGCTGTCGCTGTTGCGGAACACGACCTGGTCGCCGGGGCGGAAGACCTCGATGTAGGGCACGAACATCAGGTTTTTCTGGTCGATGGTCCTGCGCTCCGGCGGCGGCCGCTGCGGTCCGCCGCCGGAGCGCGGCAGCACCGTCACCACCGCGTCGGCGACCGGCCTGCCCTGGTCGTCGCTGACCTTCACGACCAGGTCCGCGGCGCGCGCTGGCTGCACCGCGAGCAATTCCAGCACCGCCAGCCCGACCAGGATCGATCGCATATCCCTGCTCCTCCCGGCGACCATCGCATCGCGCACCGCCGCCGTTGCGCCATGCCAGCCTAGCACCATCCCGGTGGCCGCCGCCCTCATCCCAAGCACCGCCATGTGTCCGGCCTACAATTGGCTTTTCTCCACGGAGGCCGCCATGTCCCTCGCCATCTCCCGGGTGCCCGTCCCCGTCAACGAGCCGGTCCTGGGCTATGCGCCGGGCACGCCGGAACGCGTGCGCCTGCAGGCGATGCTGGCGCGGATGTCGGGCGAGCGCACCGAAATGCCGCTGGTCATCGACGGCAAGGACGTGCGCACCGGCCGGCTCGGACAGTCGGTGATGCCGCATCGCCATGCGCACGTGCTCGGCGACTTCCACCAGGGCGGCGCGGCCGAGGCGCGAGCGGCGATCGATGCCGCGCTGCGCGCGCAGCATGGCTGGGCCGCGCTGCCGTGGGAGGCGCGCGCAGCGGTGTTCCTGAAGGCCGCCGACCTGCTGGCCGGCCCCTACCGCGACGTGCTGAACGCCGCGACCATGCTCGGCCAGAGCAAGACCTGCCACCAGGCCGAGATCGACAGCGCCTGCGAGCTGATCGACTTCTTCCGCTTCAACGTGGCGTTCTACGAGCAGGCGTTGCGCGAACAGCCGCAAAGCAGCCCGGGGATGTGGAACCGGATGGAGCACCGGCCGCTGGAAGGCTTCGTGTTCGCGGTCTCGCCGTTCAACTTCACCTCGATCGCCGGCAACCTGCCGACCGCGCCGGCGCTGTGCGGCAACTGCGTGGTCTGGAAGCCGGCCAGCACCGCGGTCTACAGCGCGCATTTCCTGATGCGCCTGTTCAAGGAAGCCGGCCTGCCCGATGGCGTGATCAACCTGGTCAGTGGCAGCGGCGCGGACATCGGCGATCCGGTGCTGGCGAGCGAGCACCTGGCGGGGATCCACTTCACCGGTTCGACCCGGGTGTTCCACCAGATGTGGCGCACGGTCGGCAACAACATCGACAAATACAAAAGCTACCCGCGCCTGGTCGGCGAAACCGGCGGCAAGGATTTCATCGTCGCCCACCCCAGCGCGGATCCGGTCGCGCTGACCACCGCGATCGTGCGCGGCGCATTCGAATACCAGGGCCAGAAATGCTCGGCCGCCAGCCGCGTGTACGTCCCGTCGAACCTGTGGCCCGGGGTACGCGATGCCCTCGCCGACCAGGTCGCCGGCATCCGCATGGGCGATGTCGCCGACTTCTCCAACTTCATGGGCGCGGTGATCGACGGCGCGAGCTTCCGGACCCAGAAGGCGGCGATCGACGAGGCGAAGGCCGCGAGCGACGCCGAGATCCTCGTTGGTGGCGACTACGACGACAGCGAGGGCTGGTTCGTGCGCCCGACCATCATCGTCTCGACCAACCCGGCCTATCGCACCCTGTGCGAGGAACTGTTCGGACCGGTGCTGACGGTGCACGTCTACGACGAGGGCAAGTGGCTCGACACCCTCGACCTGGTCGACCGCACCAGTCCCTACGCGCTGACCGGCGCGGTCTTCGCCCAGGACCGCCATGCCATCGAACAGGGCCTGCAGCGCCTGCGCAATGCCGCCGGCAATTTCTACATCAACGACAAGCCGACCGGCGCCGTCGTCGGCCAGCAGCCTTTCGGCGGCGCCCGTGCTTCGGGCACCAACGACAAGGCCGGGTCGATCCTCAACCTGCTGCGCTGGATCAGCCCGCGCAGCATCAAGGAAACCTTCGCGCCGGCCCGCGACTACCGCTACCCGTTCATGGATTGACGGCGCGGCGGATCGCCGACCCGCGGTTGCCTGCCGCCATCGGATGTCGCTGGCCAATGCCGGCGATGATCGCGGTCGCCCGTTTTGCATCGATCCCCTTGCGGCGCCGCGCGTGCGTCGCGCGTGTCCGGGTTCCTGGATCGCCGCGGCTTCATGGGCCGGCCCTTGCGCGGAACCTGGCTCGCAGGCCCGGACTACAATCGGGCGTTCCGGCGCGCGGCATCGCGCCGGCACAGCCACGCGCAAGGAGATTGCCGTTGTCCACGACACGACGCATCCACGTCCAGGCACCGTCCGAGCCCAAGCTCGCGCCCGGGATCGAAGCGATCAAGCGCGAACTGGAACTGCCGCTCGCGTTCCCGCCCGAGGTGGAAGCCGCCGCGAGCCGTGCCGCCGCCAACCCGCGGCTCCCGGCCGAGGACCGCACCGACATCGCCTTCGTCACCATCGACCCGCCCGGCGCCATGGACCTGGACCAGGCGCTGCACGTGGAGCGCAGGGACGGCGGTTTCGTGGTGCATTACGCGATCGCCGATGTCGCAGCGTTCGTCACCGCGGGCGACCCGGTCGATATCGAGGCCCACCGCCGCGGCGAGACCCTGTACGGCGCCGACGCCAAGATCCCGCTGCATCCCAAGGCGCTGTCCGAAGGCGCGGCCTCGCTGCTGCCGGGGCAGGTGCGACCGGCCCTGCTGTGGACCATCGAACTCGACCGCAGCGGCGAAGGCATCGCCGTGGACGTGCATCGCGC
>JAKFDF010000245.1:0-16207 GCA_036676275.1 Lysobacter sp. | reverse complement strand
AGAACCAAAAAAGAGCCGGCTTGCGCCGGCCCTTTCGCATGCAGCGGTGGCGTCGCTTACACCGACTCCCACCACATCCAGAACTCGTCCCACAGGCGCTTGAAGAAGCCGCCCTGCTCGACCGCGTCGAGCGCCACCAGCGGCCGCTGCGCGATCACCTTGCCGTCCAGCGACACCTTCACCATGCCGATCTTCTGGCCCTTGGCGATCGGCGCCACCAGCGACTTGGGCACGTCCATCGTCGGCTTGAGCTGCGCGTACTTGCCGCGCGGCAGGCTGACCAGCAGCGGTTCGGCGACGCCGAGCCGGACTTCGTCGGCGGCGCCCTTCCACACCTTCTGCCTGGCGATCTGCTTGCCGGCGTCGTAGAGCTTGTGCGTCTCGTAGAAGCGGAAGCCCCAGTTGAGCAGGGCCTGGCTGTCGACCGCGCGCTGGCTCTCGCTGCTGTCGCCCAGCACCACCGAGATCAGGCGCTGGTCGCCGCGCTTGGCCGAGGCCATCAGGCAGTAGCCGGCATTGGCGGTGTGGCCGGTCTTGATGCCGTCGACCGACGGATCGCGCCACAGCAGCACGTTGCGGTTGGGCTGGGTGATCGGCCCGACGGTGAATTCCTTGATCTTGTTGTACGAGTACGCCACCGGGAAATCCCGGACCAGCGCGCGGCCGAGCAATGCGAGGTCGTGCGCGGTCGAGTAATGGCCCTCGGCCGACAGCCCATGCGGATTGACGAAGTGCGAGTTCTTCATGCCGATGCGCTGCGCGTAGGCGTTCATCAGCGCGGCGAAGGCCTGCTCGCTGCCGGCGACGTGTTCGGCCAGCGCGATCGCGGCGTCGTTGCCGGACTGCACCACCATGCCCTTTTCCATCTCCACCAGCGGTGCGGTCTGGTTGACCGGGAAGCCGCTGTAGCTGCCTTCGGTGCCGGCGCCGCCTTCGCGCCAGGCGTGCTCGCTCATCATCACCTGGTCGTCGGCCTTGATCTTGCCGGCGGCCATTTCAGCGGCGATGACATACGACGTCATCACCTTGGTGATGCTCGCCGGTTCGCGGCGGGTGTCGATGTTTTCGCCGGCCAGCACCTGCCCGGTCGCGGCATCCATCAGGATCCAGGCGGCTGCGGTGGCGGGGGCCGGGGCCGGCGGAATCGGCAAGGCATCGCTGAGCGCGGCCGAGCTGGGGGTCGCCGGCTGCGGCAAGGCGGCAGGCGTCTGCGCGAGGGCGAAGCCCGCGGCGGCGGTGGCCAGGACGGCTGCGAGGGTGGCGGCGGCTTTCTTCAAGACAAAGGACTCCTGGGGGCCGGCCATCCGTGACCGGGATTGAAGGGGGAAACCCGCGGCTCGACGACCGCGGGCCGGGAAACACGCGAGTCTACTCGCGCACGCGCTGGGGCTGGCCGAAACCCAGGCGCTGGATGCGGGCGACGAGTTCCGGTGCCGCGGCCGGGTCGACCGGGCCCACCCGCAGGCGCCACACGCGGCGGCCGTCGGCGTCGGCATCGAGCAGGCGCGCGCCGCTGATCCCGGCACCGTTGAGCATCGCCAGTGCCCGTTCGGCGTTGTCGTGCGCCGCGAAGCTGGCGACCTGCAGGGTCAGGCTTGCAGCAGACGCTGGCGCCGCAGTGGCGGCTGCCCGCGGCGGCGGCATCGCGTGGCGATCGGCAGAAGCCACTGGCGCGGCGGGGGCCCGCGCCGATGTGGCGGCAGTGGCCGTATTGGCTGCCGGTGCGTTGCCCGCCGGCGCCGGCAGGCGCGGATCGGGCGTGCCCGGCTTGCCGGTCGCCACGCGCGCACGACGCGAACGCATCCACGCATCGAATTCGTCCGCGGTCATGGTGCGGCCGTCCTGGCGCATGTCGAAACGCCAGTCGGTGTTGGCGTATCTGTCCGCGCCGTCGGCTGCAGGCGCCGCCGGCGCTGCAGCGGCGCCCCGTTGCGGCGGGCGCTCGCCGGCATTGGCGACGGCGATCGGCAACGCGCCGACCAGCTTGTCGAGCGCGCTCGGCGGCGCCGGTTGCGGGCGGCCGGTGGCGACGTGCACGCCGGCCCCGAGCGCAGGCGCGGCCGGAGTCGAGGGACCAAGTTGCAAACCCGCCGTGGTCGCCGCCGCCGGCGCGCCGGTGTTGTCGGCCACCGCGTCGTAGTGCTGGCGCGCGTCCTCGCCCGGGCTCAGGCCCACGACTTCGACCCGCGCGGTGCCGGTGCGGTCGACGCCGAGCTTCACCGCCGCGGCATAGCTCAGGTCGATGATGCGGCCGTCGTGGAACGGGCCGCGGTCGTTGACCCGCACCACCACCGACCTGCCGTTGGACAGGTTGGTGACGCGCGCATAGCTGGGCAGCGGCAGGGTCTTGTGCGCGGCGCTGAAGGCGTACATGTCGTACACCTCCAGGTTGGAGGTGCGGCGGCCATGGAACTTGTTGCCGTAGTACGACGCCAGCCCGGTCTCGTCGTAACCCCGCGCGCTGTCGCGCACGCGGTAGGACTTGCCGAGCACGGTGTAGGGAGAACGGTTGCCGTAGCGCGAACGCGGTTCGTCGGCGACGGCCGGCTCCGGGATCAGGTCGATGTCGGGGATGCCGCCACTGGGCGCGCTGTCCTGGATGTGCGGCGCGTACAGGCCGCCGCGGGTGTAGTCGCCGCGCTTGCCCGGATCCTCCTGCGCAGGCGCGTAGGGCGAGCGCTTCCTCGCCTGCCCGCGTGCATCGAACTCGCCATGGTTCTCGATCCGCACCGCCACCGACGGCGGTGGCGGCTTGCGCGGCGCGCTGCCGCAGGCGGCGAGCGCGGCGACGACGAGCGCCGGCGCCAGCCACGTTGCCCACGCACGGCTCATGCGCCGCCGCTTCCGGTCGCCGGACTGCCGGCGCGGATCGCCTGCGCCAGCTGGTGCACCGCCAGCGCGTACATCGGCGAGTGGTTGTAGCGGGTGATCACGTAGAAGTTGCGGTAGCCGAGCCAGTACTCCTTGCCGGCGTCGCCATCCAGGGTGAGCAGGGTCGCGCCCTCGCCCGCGCCGATCGTGGGTTCCCCCGCCTGCGGCGCGTAGCCGCGCTGCGCCAGCGCCGGCAGCGGGTAGACCGGGTCGAGCCCTTCCGGCACGAAGTCGGCGGCATTCGCCGAGCGCGTCGCGCGCGCGACGACCGGACCACCGCGTTGCCAGCCGTGGGCGACGAAGTAGTTCGCGATCGAGGCGAAGATATCGTCCTTGTCGTTGATCAGGTCGCGGCGGCCGTCGCCATCGCCGTCCTTGCCCCAGTTGCGGTAGCTGGACGGCATGAACTGGCCCCAGCCCATCGCGCCGGCATAGCTGCCGGTGAGCGTGGACACGTCGATGCCCTCGTCCTTGCCCAGCGCGAACAGCTGCGCCAGTTCGCCGCCGAAGAACGGCGCGCGCTTGGGATAGCCGAACGCCAGCGTGTACAGCGCATCGAGCACGCGGTACTTGCCGGTGATGCGGCCGTAACTGGTCTCCACGCCGATGATCGCGACGATGTATTCGGCAGGCACCCCGCTCTGCGCGGCGACCTTGTCCAGCGCGGCGCGGTTTTCGGCGTAGAACGCGCGACCGCCCTGGATGCGCGCGTCGTTGAGGAAGATCGGCCGGTATTGCGCCCACGAGCGCACCTTCTCGGCCGGGCGCGAGATCGCGTCGATGATGTTCTGCTGGAATTGCGCCTGCGCCAGTTCGGCGCGGACCGCGGCCGGGTCGACGCCATACAGGCCGGCCGCGTAATCGACGAAGGCATCGATGCGCTGCGCCTGCGCGATCGCCGGATCGGTCACCGAGGGCGGCGCCACCGGCCGCTCGGGCGGCTGCGGGACCGGCGGCAGCAGCGCGATGGCCGGCGCGGCCGGGATCGCCGCCGCCGGCGCGGATGGGGGCACGGGCGGCGGAGTCTGCGTGGCGCAGGCGCCCAGCGCGAATCCGGCAAGAACGGAACCCAGGGCCAGTGCCGGCGGCCCCGACGAAAACAGCCTGAACGATGCGCGTCGGATCATCGGCGCGAGGGTAGCACGCGAGCCGCCAGGCTCAACCCCGCTGCGCGGCGCGGTTCAGTTGCGCGGCAGCGGCGGCGCGCGGTTTCAGTAGCCGTGCATCGGCTTGTGCGCGCGCACCGCCATCACCACGCCCAGGCCGGCCAGCAGCGACACCGCCGAGGTGCCGCCGTAACTGAGCAGCGGCATCGGCACCCCGACCACCGGCAGCAGCCCGGAGATCATGCCGCCGTTGACGATCACGTACACGAACAGCGACAGCCCCAGGCTGCCGGCGAGCAGCCGCGAGTAGCCGTCGCGCGCCGACGCCGCGATCCACAGGCAGCGGCCGACGATGAACAGGTACAGCGCCAGCACCGTGGCCACCCCGACCCAGCCGAATTCCTCGCCGAGCACGGCGAAGATGAAGTCGGTGGTGTGTTCGGGCAGGTAGTTCAGGTGCGATTGCGAGCCCTGGCCCCAGCCCTTGCCGGTCAGTCCCCCGGCGCCGATCGCGATCTTGGACTGGATGATGTTCCAGCCGGCGCCCAGCGGATCGGATTCCGGGTTCAGGAAGGTCAGGATGCGGTCCTGCTGGTACGGCCGCAGCAGCCAGAACCAAGCCACCGGCGCGGCCGCGGCGACGGCGCCGATCGCAGCCACGAACCACCACCACGACAGCCCCGCCAGGAACAGCACGAACGCGCCGCTGGCCACCACCAGCATCGCGGTGCCGAAGTCGGGCTGCAGCATGATCAGCGCGGTGGGCACGACGATGATCCCGAGCGCCACCATCACCGCGCGGAACCGCGGCGGCAGCGGCTCGCCGTTGAGGTACCAGGCGGCCATCATCGGCAGCGTCAGCTTCAGCAGTTCCGCCGGCTGGAAATAGAACAGCCCGAGGTCGATCCAGTGGCGGCCGTGCTTGCCGGTGCCGATCACCAGCACCAGCAGCAGCGGCAGCAGGGTCAGCACGTAGGCGGCGGGAGTCGCGTTGCGCAACCGGTGCGGCGGCACCCGCGACAGCGCCCACAGCGCGGCGAACCCGACGGCGTAGCGCGCGCCCTGCGCCAGCACCAGCTGCGGCGACTCGCCGCCGGCGCTGTACAGCACCGCCAGCCCGATCGCCATCAATGCCGCCAGCGCGGCGCACAACCACCCGTCGAGCGTGCGCGTGAGCCGCGCGGCGAGGTCGAACAACCAGCCCAGGATCGCGTTCACGGCGCCGGAGCCTGCGCCGCCGCCAGGGTCGCGGCCGCGCTGTTGGCCGCGCCGCGGACGTTGCCGAAATCGGCCCCGGGCACGTCGCCGGCCTGGTTGCGCAGCGGCGGCGCCGGCATCGTCCCGAGCAGCCAGGCGTCCATGATCTTGCGCGCGATCGGCGCCGCGGTGCTGGAGCCGAAACCGCCATGCTCGACCGCCACCGCGACCGCGATCGTCGGGTTGTCGGCCGGGGCGTAGCCGATGAACCAGGCCTGGTGGCGCAACCCCAGCGGCAGCGAATGCGGGTTGGCGCTGACGTTGCCCTTGCGGCTGACCTTCTGCGCGGTGCCGGTCTTGCCGGCGATCGGGTAGGGCGCATCGCGGCCGACCGAGTAGCCGGTGCCGTGCGGCGTGGACATGGTGGCGACCATGCCTTCGCGCACCGCGGCCAGGTGCGCGGCGTTGTCGCTGATGCGCCGTGGCACGGGTTCCGGCAGCGCGTGCCAGGGTGCGTTGTAGCCGTCGCGGCGCGCGCGCACCAGGTGCAGGCGGCGCAGGCGGCCGTCGTCGGCCAGCGCCGCGGTGGCGCGCGCAAGCTGCAGCACGGTCGCCTTCCAGAACCCCTGGCCGATGCCCGCGATCACGGTCTCGCCGACGTACCACGGCTCCTTGCTGTGCGCCGCCTTCCACTGCGGCGACGGCAGGATGCCTTCGCTTTCGCCGACCAGGTCGATCCCGGTCGGCTCGCCGAATCCGTACTTGCGCATCCACTGGTCGAAGCGGGCGATGCCCATGTCCAGCGCCAGCTTGTAGTAGTAGGTGTTGACCGAATCGGAGATCGACTTGCGCAGGTCGGTCCAGCCGTGGCCGCCGCGGTGCGAGTCGCGGTAGCCGCGGCGCTGGCCGGGGATGTGGAACTCGCCGGTCGACAGCACCCGGTCCGATGGCGTGCGCAGGCCGCTGTCGAGCCCGGCCAGGCCGAGGAAGGGCTTGATGGTCGACCCCGGCGGTCCGCCGCCGAGCACGTTGCGGTTGAACAGCGGCCGCGAAGGATTGTCCATCAGCGCCTTGTAGTCGGCGTGGGAGATGCCGTTGACGAACAGGTTGGGGTCGTAACTGGGCAGGCTGACCATCGCCAGGATCTCGCCGGTGCGCGGATCCACCGCCACCGCCGAACCGTCGAAGTCGCCGAACGCGGCCACCATCGCGCGCTGCAGGTCGAGGTCGATCGACAACCGCAGGTCCGCGCCCGGCACCGCGGGCAGGCGCCCGACCGTGCCAAGCGCGCGGCCCTCGACGTTGGTCTCGATCTGCTCGTAACCGACCTTGCCGCGCAGCGCGGCGTCGTAATAGCGCTCGATGCCGGCCTTGCCGGTATGGGTGAAGGCGCTGTCGGCCTCGCCCATCTGCTTGAGGTCCTCGACGTCGATGCGGCCGACATAGCCGATCACCTGCGCGAACAGCGCGCCATGGGGATAGCGGCGATTGAGGTAGGGCACCAGCTCGATCCCGGGGAAGCGCCAGCGGTCGACCGCGAAGCGCGCGGCTTCGTCGGGGCTCACCCGCGGCTTCAGCGTGATCGGCTTGAAGCGCTTGCCGGCGCGGCGTTCGTCCTCGAAGCGCGCCAGGTCCTCGTCGTCGAGCACGACGATGCGGCGCAACGCCGGCAGCCAGTCGCGGCTCGGGCCGGCTTCCAGCGGGGTGACGTCGAGCCGGTAGGCCGGCACGTTGTCGGCCAGCACCCGGCCCTTGCGGTCCAGGATCAGCCCGCGCCCCGGCAGTACCGGCCGCGGCTTGATCCGGTTGGCCTCCGAACGCATCGCGTAGTCGCCGTGGTCGAGCACCTGCAGCTTGAAATACCAGCCGCCGAGCCCGCCCAGCGCCAGCAGCACGATCGCGAAGCCCAGCGCCGCGCGCACGCGGAACTGCGCCGCCTCGGCGCCCTGGTGCTTGAGCTGGCGGCGGCGCGGACCCATCGCTCAGTTCCTGCGGCCCAGCCGCAGCGTGTCCAGCAGCAGGAATACCGGCGCCCACAGCAGCATCCCCAGCAGCGGCGCCCACCAGAAGCTCCACGGCAGCTGCGGCTCGCCCAGCGCCAGGTGGATCGCGGCGCTGACCACGCGATCGTTGAGCAGCAGGCCGCCGATCGCCAGCGCCTGCTGCGGCATCGGGAAGAACCGCAGCTGCGCGCGGAAGCGCTGCACGATGAACGCCATGATCACCAGCCGCAGCGCCTGTTCGCCGAGCAGGCCGCCGAAGGCGAGGTCGGCGAGCAGGCCCATGACGAAGGCGAAGCCCAGGCCGATCCGCCCGGGCGCCTCGATCACCCAGTACACCACCGCCAGCGCCAGCCAGTACGGGCGCAGCGGCTGCAACCACGGCGGCAGCGGCAGCAGCCCGAGCAGCAGCGCCACGAAGATGCTCAGCGGCAGCACCCATTGCTGGCGGGTGCGGTTCATCGCGGTGTCGCCGCCGGGGGCGGCGTTTGCTGCGGCGTGGGCGGCTGCCGCTTGTCCGCGCTCGCCGCAGGTTGCGTTGCCGCGGGAGCGGCCGGCGCGGCCTGTTGCCGCAGCAGCAGCACGTCGCGGCCGCGATCCAGTTGCGCCGCCGGAGCCAGGTCGCCGACCAGGAAGGCGCGGCTGTCGTCGGGCTGCAATGCGGTCACGGTGCCGACCGGGAAGCCGGCCGGGAAGCGCCCGCCCAGCCCGGAGGTGACGATCGCATCGCCGACCTTGACGTCGCTGGACAGCGGGATGTTGGCCAGTTGCAGCTGGTCGCTGCGGCCCTTGCCGTAGGCGACCAGGCGCACGCCGGTGCGCGCCACCATCACCGGCACCGCGTGGTCCGGATCGGTCAGCAGCAGAACGGTCGCCGTGCCCGGCTTGACCGCGATGATCTGCCCGACCAGGCCGCCGGCATCGATTACGCTCTGGCCGACCTGCACGCCGTCGCGGCTGCCGGCGTCGAGCACCAGCCGCTGCCGGGTCGGGTCCAGGTCGATGTCCAGGATCGGCGCCAGCTGCACGTCGAGGCCGCCGCGCGGCGTGGCGCCGAGCAGGCCGCGCAGGCGCGCGTTTTCCGCGGCCGCGGTCTGCAGCCGTGCCAGCCGCGCGCCACTGATCAGCAATGCATTGCGCAGCACGCCGTTCTCGTGGGCCAGCCGGGAGCGGGTGGCGGCATCGTCGCGGACGTTGTCGCCGATGCGCCCGGGCAGGCCGGCCAGCCACCACAGCGGCTGGATCGCCAGTTCGCCGCGCGCGCGGGCCTGTGCCAGCCAGCCGCCGCGGTGGTCGAGCACGATCAGCGCGATCGCCAGCGCCAGGTAGGCCAGCAGCCGCAACGTGCCGGCGACATCGCCGGAGCGGGCAGCAGGGGAACCGGCGTAGGCAGGCACGTCAGCAGGGTGTCGGTAGGCGTTCGGTGGCGGGATGGGACGGCGGCGTGGTGGTGGTCGGCCGATGTGGCGGCTCGCTGTAGCCTGCGACGCGCGGCAAGCGCGAACCGCTGCGCGCCGGCCGGCGATCGATGCATGGATTGTGTCCGAAGATGGACACGTTTTGTACCCGCGTCTTCATCCAGCAGGCCGCGCGGTATCGGATCCGGCCAAGGACGGGGCAACGCAACGCGGTCGCAGGCCGATCGCGGCATCGATGGCCCGAAGACATTGCTCCATGGGTGGGCCGACACCGACGGCTCCCGCCACTGGCGGCGCCGGCCTGGATGGCTTGTCCCCGGATGCTACTCGGACGCGAAGAACTCGTTGCCGTGCATGTCCACCAGCTCCAGCGCGCGGCCGCCGCCACGGGCGACGCAGGTCAGCGGGTCGTCGGCGACCTGCACGTGCAGGCCGGTTTCCTCGCTGATCAGGCGATCCAGGTCGCGCAACAGGGCGCCGCCGCCGGTGAGCACGATGCCGCGCTCGGCCACGTCCGAGCACAACTCCGGCGGGGTCTGCTCCAGCGCCTGGCGGATCGCCGCGACGATCCCGGCCAACGGCTCGCGCAGCGCCTCGAGCACTTCGTTGGAATTGATGGTGATCATCTTCGGCACGCCCTCGGCCAGGTGCCGGCCCGAGATCTCGATCTCGCGCACGTGCTGCTGCGGGTAGGCGCAGCCGATCTCGAGCTTGATCCGCTCTGCGGTCGCGTCGCCGATCAGCATGCCCTGGCTGCGGCGCACGTAGGCGATGATCGCCTCGTCGAAGCGATCGCCGCCGATCCGCACCGACTGCGAGTAGACGATGCCGTTGAGCGCGATCACCGCGACCTCGGTGGTGCCGCCACCGATGTCGACCACCATCGAGCCGCGCGCCTCGGTCACCGGCATGCCGGCGCCGATCGCGGCGGCCATCGGCTCCTCGATCAGGAACACGTCGCGGGCGCCGGCCTCCTCGGCCGACTCCTTGATCGCGCGGCGCTCGACCTGGGTGCTGCCGGCCGGCACGCACACCAGCACCCGCGGGCTCGGCCGCAGCAGCCGCGACTTGTGCACCTTGCGGATGAAGTACTTGAGCATTTCCTCGGTGTAGGTGAAGTCGGCGATGACGCCGTCCTTCATCGGGCGGATGGTGGTGATGTGGCCCGGTGTGCGGCCGAGCATCTGCTTGGCCTCGGTGCCGACCGCGGCGACCGAACGCACGCCGCCGCCGAGGCGGTCCTGGCGCACCGCCACGACCGATGGCTCGTTGAGCACGATGCCCTGGCCGCGGACGTAGATCAGGGTATTGGCCGTGCCCAGGTCGATGGACAGGTCGTTGGAGAACATGCCGCGGAACTTCTTGAACATCGGGGAAGGGCGTCCGTCAGGGGTGCGGGGATGAAGGCAAGGGCGGAGCGATCGCGCTGAAACCGGCCGGGGGACCGGATCCGCGCACGGATCGCAGGGGGATGGGCTAGCCTAGCAACGGGCCCTACCCCGGGCAACCGGAATATCGCGGAAACCCACGGCAAAAACGCGACCGCCGCCACCTTGCAGGCAAATCGCGGCTGGCCCCGCCGCGGGCGAGCCGCTACCCTAGCGCGCCGCCGACGCGCCGGCCTTCCCTTCATTGCCGCCGGCCCACCCGGCGCCTCCCCGAGGTTCACCATGCCTGCGTTGATCTGCGGTTCCCTGGCCTACGACACCATCATGGTGTTCCCCGACCAGTTCAAGAACCACATCCTCCCGGACAAGGTGCACATCCTCAACGTGTCGTTCCTGGTGCCGCGGATGCGACGCGAATTCGGCGGCTGCGCCGGCAACATCGCCTACAACCTCAAGCTGCTGGGCGGCGATCCCGTCCCGATGGCCACGGTGGGCCAGGACTTCGGCCCCTACCGGGAGTATTTCGAGGAGCTGGAGATCTCGCTGGCGCAGGTGAAGGAGATCCCGGAACTGTTCACGCCGCAGGCCTTCATCACCACCGACCTGGACAACAACCAGATCACCGCCTTCCATCCCGGCGCGATGATGCGCAGCTACGAGAACCACGTGCGCGACGTGCCCGGCGTGAGCATCGGCATCGTCAGTCCGGACGGCCGCGAGGGCATGATCCAGAACGCGCGGGAATTCGCCGAAGCCGGCATCCCGTTCATCTTCGATCCCGGCCAGGCCATGCCGCTGTTCAACGGCGGCGAACTGCGCGAATTCATCGAGCAGGCGGACTACGTCACCGTCAACGACTACGAATCCAACCTGCTCCAGGAGCGCACCGGCTGGGACGAGAAGGCCATCGCCGGCAAGGTCAAGGCCTACATCGCCACCCGCGGCCCCAAGGGTGCGGTGATCCATGCCGACGGCAAGGTGCTCGACGTGCCGCCCGCCCACGAGCGCCGCATCACCGACCCGACCGGCTGCGGCGACGCGTTCCGCGCCGGACTGATCTTCGGCATCGAGAAGGGCTGCGACTGGCTCACCATCGGCCGCATCGGCAACCTGATGGGCGCGCTCAAGGTCGAGCACCCGGGCACCCAGAACCAGCGTTTCGACTACGACGAGTTCGCCGAGCAGTTCAAGCAGCAGTTCGGTTACGCGCTCTGAGGTTGTTGGCGGGAGCGGCTTCAGCCGCGAGCTTTTAGAACAGGTCAGCAACAGCTCGCGGCTGGAACCGCTCCCATGGGGGTTGCGCCGGCCTTGCTACATGACGTGCGCCAGCCACAGCAGCTCGGGCCGCGCGAGGTCCTCGAACTCGACATAGGGCATACGTACCAGCTCGGTGTGCGAGCCGGCGTTGAATGCGATCTCGCCCTGCCCCGCCAGGCGCGCGTCGACGTATACCGGCATTCCGTAGAGATGGCCGAACGGCGGCATTGCGCCGACTTCGCAGTCGGGGAACGCATCCTTGAATTCGTCCTCCTGCGCGAGCTCGACCTCGCGTCCGCCGAGCGCGCGCGACAGCCGCGTCAGGTCGATGCGGTAGGCCGCCGGCATCACCATCATGGCCATCCTGCCGTCGACCTTGAGCATCACCGTCTTGGCGAAGTACAGGTTGCCGATGCGCGCGGCGTTGGCGGTCTCCTGCGCGGTCAGCGTGCGGGGATGGCTGAGCGTGGTGTAGGGCGCGTGGTGCTCGTCGAGGAAGTGGTGCAGGCGTGGGGAGAGCATGATCGCCTCCGTCGGCGCGCGCACCGTTCCGCGGTTGCAGCGCCGTTGCTGTGGCCCGGCGCGCGCCTCCTGCGCGACGCCGCCTGGCGTCGGCATCGTCGCGGTGCCGCGCCACGACCGAAGGTACTCCCGGCGCCTTAGCACGGCGTGATGCCGCCCGAATCCCGGTGCGCCTCGGCCCGGCCTCGTCGATCCGGCCCCGTCGATCCCGGCGCGGTCAGTCCCAACCCGGCAGCCGCGCGCGATCCAGCCCGGCGACCTCGAACAGGGCCTTGCGGGTGCCACCGCCCCGGACCGGGAATTCGACCTGCAGCGTTTTCGCGTCCGCGGTCATCCGCCACAGCGCGCGTTCGCCTTCGATGAACATCGCGATCGCCTCGTCGGTCCTGGGGCGCGAGGCGGCCATCGATCTGGGCGCGGCATCGTCGACCGCGACCTTGACCCGGCAGCCGCCGTAGCAATCGAAGTCGCCGGCCTGCAACACCAGGTAGGCGCTTTTCCCCCACGACGGGTGGTCGCGGAAGATCAATCGCACCGGCTTGGCGCCGCTGCCGTCGACGTCGATGTCGTCCTTCGCGTAGATCGAGGCCGACAGCTGGGTCCCGCCCTTCACCGGCTCGCGGTTGTAGCTCCACAGCGCGGCGGTGCGCGACTGCTCGCGCGCGGTTTCGGCCTTCCCGGCGACGGCGTCGAACTGCTTGCGGACCCGCGCCGCCGCCGCGGTCCGCGGGTATTGCGCCAGCAGCACGTCGGCCTGCGCCTTGGCCAGCGCCCAGTTCTGCTGCGCGATCGCGGCATCGAAGGCGGCCTCGGCCTGTTTCGCGGCGTCTTCGGCGACGGCGGCCTGCGCGGCGGCCTGTTCGGCCAGGCGCTGCTTGCGGTCGCAACCCGGCAGGGTCGCGGCCAGCGCCAGCAGCAACGCCGCGCACACGCCGGTCTTCAGCCACGGCCTGGTCTTCATCGCGCTTGTCCTGGTTGCGGTTGCCATTGTCGAACGGCGCAACGACCACGGCAGCCACCGCGTCGGCCCAGCCCCGCGTGCACGCGCTGGCGCTGGGCGAGCGCGCGCACCAGTACGCGGGGATCGTGCGCGCCGACCGCGCCGACCGCGAGCGCGGCGGCGGCCACCGTGGTCGCCGCGATCTTGCCGCCGCGCTTCAAGCCGGCACGCTTCCAGCCGGCATCGGCGTCAGCTCACGGCGCCGGCGCCGGGGCGGGCGCCTGCGCGCCGGCCTCGGCCTTGGCGATCGCCGCCTCGACCGAACCGGTGGTGATCGGGTGGTAGCCCGGTCGCGCCTTGGCGAACACGTCCTTGGCGAACGCCAGTCCTTCCGGCGTTTTCACCAGTTCGGCGTAGATCGGCATGATCAGCTTGCGCCGGCCGACGCGCTGCATGAACGCGGCCATCTCGCCGTCGGCCACGTGGTAGCCGCTGCGCACCGCCAGCGGATACCAGCGCTGCGCCAGCTCGCCATTGGCGGTGCCGGTGAAGTGGTAGGCGGCGTCGAGCGCCGTCATCTGCTCCACGGTCAGCGTTTCCGGCATGCCTTCGAGGAAGCGCACCCATTCCTGCGTGCTCCATGTCGAGGTCAGCGCCGGCGGCGGCAGCTTGCCGTTGCCCTGCCAGGCGATGCGTGCGGCGTCGACGATGCTGAAGCGCTGCGAGCGCACCTGCGGCGCGGTCGCCGGGATCCCGGGCTCGTACAGCCAGGCGTCGAACTCTTCCTGGCTGGCCTTGCCCGGGTATTTGTCCAGCAGGTTGGCGCGGGCGTAGTCGCGGAACTGCTCGCTGGAGATGCTCTGGAACGCGAAGTGGTCGAAGTAGCCGCGCAGGAAGGCGTCGAACTGCTCGCGGCCGAAACGCTGCTCCAGGAACTGCATGAACCAGGCGCCCTTGGTGTAGACGGTGCCGGTGAGGTTGTTGTCGGGGTCGTCGAGGTCGCCGGGCTTGATCGCCAGCCGCTGCAGCGGCTTGTTGGCGTCGGTGAACTCGCCCTTGAGCTCCTCGCGCGCGATCACCGCCTCCATGTCGGCCTGGGCCTTGCCGTACAGCGCTTCCACGATCCGGTTCTCGACGTAGCTGGTGAGCCCCTCGTTGAGCCACGCATCGCGCGAGGTGGAGAAGGTGACCAGGTTCCCGGACCAGCTGTGCGCGAGCTCATGGGCGACCAGCGACACCAGCGACTTGTCGCCGACGATCACGGTCGGCGTCGCGAAGGTCAGGCGCGGGTTCTCCATGCCGCCGTAGGGGAACGACGGCGGCAGCACCAGGATGTCGTAGCGGCCCCAGCGATAGGGGCCGTACAGCGACTCCGCGGTCTGGATCATCTTCTCGGTGTCGGCGAACTCCTGCTGCGCCTTGTCGACCATCGCCGGCTCGGCCCAGACGCCGCTGCGCGCGGAGATCGGCTTGAACACCAGGTCGCCGGCGGCGATCGCCAGCAGGTAGGACGGGATCTTCTGCGGCATGGTGAAGCTGTAGTCGCCGTCGCGCACGGCTTTGGGATCGTTGTCGGCGCTCATCAGCACCATCGCGTCCTTCGGCGCGGTGACGTGCGCGCTGTAGGTGAAGCGCACCTGGGTGGTGTCCTGCAGCGGCACCCAGGAGCGCGCGTGGATCTGCTGCGACTGGCTGAACATGAACGGCTGCTGCTTGCCTTCGGTCATCGACGGGGCCAGCCACTGCAGGCCGGAGGCATCGGGCGAAGTCTTGTAGGCGATGCGCACGGTGGCGTTGCGCTCGGGCGTCTGGATCGTCAGCTTGCTGCCCAGCAGCGGGTCGGCGGCGGCGAGCGCGTACTGCAGCGGCGACCACTGGCCGTCCTTGCCGGCGCCCTCGACCTTGTCGATGGCCAGGGCGCGGGTATCGAGCACCAGCTGGGTCGCGCTCTGGTCCAGCCAGTCCAGGGTGTAGGTGGCGGTACCGGCGATCTGCTTCTGGTCGAAGTCGATCGCCAGGTCGAGCGCCAGTTCCGTGGTGCGGACCTTGTCCGGCTCGGCGTACGAATACTCGTCGTGGCTGGCGGCGGCATCGGTGGGCATCGCGGCCTCCGGCTTGGCGGTGGGCGGGACGGCGGCGGCGGGCGGCGCCGATTCGCGCGCGCAACCGGCGGCGAGTGCGACGACGGCGGACAACAACAGCAGGGTCTGGCGCATGGGCGGAGCCGGTGGCGACGGGGCCCGCGAGTTTAACCCCGCCTCCGTGTACTTGCCGCAATCGCGGTCACGGCGTTCGTCAACCCCACTTGCGGCACTGCTGCACCGGCCCGCGACTGCGCATTGTGCGCATCGCACCGCCGCCCCGTGCCGCCCTGCCATTGGTCATGCCAACCCGGTGGCGCGCGCGCGCATCCCTACCCCGACCCCACGCCATGGAGAGCGACGCTTGAACCTGCACGCCCTGATCGCCGCCCTGCTGCTCTGCGCACCCGTTGTCCATGCCCAAGACGCCGCGCCGGCCCAGGCCGGGTATGTCCCGGGCGGCCGCATCCCGCAACTGCAGGACGGGATCGTCATCGACGGAAAGCTCGACGACGCGGCCTGGGAGGGCGCGCTGGTTCAGCAGATCGCCTACGACATCCAGCCGGGCGACAACATCCCGGCGCCGGTGGCGACCACCGTCCGCATCGGCTATACCGCCGATGCCCTGTACCTGGCCTACCACGCAACGGATCCGGACCCATCCGCGATCCGCGCCCACCTGCGCGACCGCGACGCCGCGTTCGACGACGACTGGGTCGGCGTGTTCCTGGACACCTTCAACGACAACCGCCGCGGTTACGAGCTGATCGTCAACCCGCTGGGCGTGCAGGCCGACCTGATCCGCGACGAGACCAACACCGACAACCAGGAAGACGCGAGCTGGGACGGGCTGTGGAGCAGCGCCGGCCGGCTCACCGCGGACGGCTACGACGTCGAGATCCGGATCCCGTTCTCGACCCTGCGCTTCCCCACCGGCGGCGGCGACCAGCGCTGGGGCATCTCGCTGTTCCGCAACTGGCCGCGCGACAAGCGCCACCAGCTCACCAGCCACAAGGTGCCGCGCGACTCCAACTGTTTCCAGTGCGAGTGGGGCAAGTACGAGGGCTTCGCCGACGTGCACCAGGGCCGCAACCTGGAGGTCGTGCCGACCCTGACCCTGGGCACGTCGCAGAGCCGCGACGCCGCCGGCCAGCCGTGGCGCAGCGGCGACGCTTCGATCGAACCGGGCGTGGACGTGAGCTGGGCGCCGTCGCCGGCGATGACCCTCAACGCCACGGTGAACCCGGACTTCTCGCAGGTCGAGACCGACCAGCTGCAGCTGAACTTCAACGACAGCTTCGCCCTGTTCTACCAGGAGAAGCGGCCGTTCTTCCTCGAGGGCGCGGACTATTTCACCAGCCAGTTCAACGTGCTCTACACGCGGCAGATCGCCGATCCGGACTTCGGCCTGCGCGTGACCGGCCGCA
>JAKFDF010000244.1:0-23653 GCA_036676275.1 Lysobacter sp. | reverse complement strand
GCCCTTCTTATCGAGCTCGTTGAAGTGCTCCCAGGTGGCCCAGTGCGGCACCAGGTTGGAGTTGGCGATCAGCACGCGCGGGGCGTCGGCGTGGGTGGGGAAGATGCCGACCGGCTTGCCGGATTGCACCAGCAGGGTTTCGTCGTCGCGCAGGGTCTTGAGCGATTCGATGATGGCGTCGTAGCAGTCCCAGTCGCGCGCGGCGCGGCCGATGCCGCCGTAGACGACGAGCTCGGCCGGGTTTTCGGCGACTTCGGCGTCGAGGTTGTTCTGCAGCATGCGGAACGGGGCTTCGGTCAGCCACGACTTGCAGGTGAGCGTGGCGCCGCGCGGGGCGCGGATGCTGCGGGACGGATCGTTGCGGTTGGACATGGAGCCGGGGCCTGGTTGCGCGTGATGGGCCGGATTATCGCACCGGGTCGGAAAGCGGCCGGGCGGGCGGGAAAGAGCGCCCCTCATCCGCCCTTCGGGCACCTTCTCCCCGCTGCAGCGGGGAGAAGGAAAGGCTGGCTTGCGCCTGCTCGGAGGAAGAAGGAGAGGCTTGGCTCGCGCTCCGCTTGCGTGGAGAAGGAACGGCTTTGCCCTCGCCCCCGCTTGCGGGGAGAAGGAAAGGCTTTGCCCTCGCCCCCGCTTGCGTGGAGAGGGAACGGCTTTGCCCTCGCCCCGCTTGCGGGGAGAGGGACAGCCGCGCGCAGCGCGGCAGGGTGAGGGGTGTGTCGCGACCACCCCGACAGTGGCCCCGGAACCGCACCAGGTCTATCGTGGCGGGTGGAGATTCCCCCACACCAAGAGGAGCGCCCCGCATGAAATGGATCAACAAGTCCGCCCTGAGCCTGGCCATCGCCGGCCTGGTGCTGGCGTCGGCCGCGATTGCCGCGCCGCAGCAGGCGACGGACATTCCCGCTTACGTCGCCGCGGCGGTCGCCGACCCGGGCCGCGCCGAGGACGCCAAGCTCGACGAACGCCGCCACGGCGCCGCGCTGGTCGCCTTCTCCGAAGCCAAGCCCGGCGACAGCGTGCTCGAGCTGGTTCCCGGCAGCGGCTACTTCACCCGCATCTTCAGCAAGGTGGTCGGGCCCGAGGGCCACGTGTACGCGGCCATCCCGGCGCCGATGGAGAAGTATTCCGAAGAGACCCGGGCGCTGCCCGCGAGCCTGGCCAACGTCGAACTGCTGCAGCAGCCGGCCGATGCGCTGGCGACGCCGGCGCCGGTGGACGTGGCGTTCACCTCGCAGAACTACCACGACTATCCCGACAAGTTCATGGGCCCGACCGACCCGGCGCTGCTCAACAAGGCGGTGTTCGCCGCGCTCAAGCCCGGCGGCGTCTACATCGTGGTCGACCACGTCGCCGAGGCCGGCTCCGGCCTGCGCGACACCGACACCCTGCACCGCATCGACCCGGCGCTGGTGAAGCAGCAGGTCGAGGCCGCCGGCTTCGAATACGTCGGAGAAAGCGAGGTGCTGCGCAACCCGGCCGACACCCACAAGCTGAAGGTGTTCGACGACGCGATCCGCGGCCACACCGACCAGTTCGCGTACAAGTTCCGCAAGCCGGCGGGCGGCCACGACATGGATGCGATGCACGACGCCCACGACATGCAGGATTCGCACGACATGAAGGGCATGCACGACATGCACGACATGGAAGACATGGGCGAGGCGAAGGATGGCGACACGGCGCAGGATGGCGACACGGCGCAGGATGGCGACAAGCCGCAGGACGCGGCGCCGACGCCTGCACCCGCACCGGCACCAGCACCGGCACCAACGAAGCAGGACTGAGCGATCGCAGATCCGTCCCGCAAAAGCCCGGCGACCGCCGGGCTTTTGCGTTGCCGATCCTGCGTTTGATTGCCGCGATGGCCGGGCTTCGGAGGGCGGAAACCGCCATCCCGGCAACCCTGTAGGAGCGGCTTACAGCCGCGAGCTCTCGCCGGGCATGCCGATCATTTCGGTAAAAGCTCGCGGCTGTAAGCCGCTCCTACAACGGCAGGCAGGGCTTGCGGGCGGCGGCGAGCGCGGCGACCTCGGCTTCGCTCGCGGCGACCGGCACGTTGCCGCCACCGCCGTCGAACACGACCTGCCACCGGCCGTCGTCGCCGCGCAGCCAGGTGGAGACGAAGCGGCCACTGCGGTATCGGGTTGCGGATGCGGGCTTGCCGGCCTCGGCCGGGATCTCCATCCAGTACGGGCCGCGCGACAGCGCGAGCCTGCCGTCGGCACCGACGTCGACCGCGTCCGGATACCAGTGCAGCACCACGCCCTTGCCTTCGATGATGCCGGCCCAGTCGGCGGCGATCGCGGCGGCGCCATGGGTCGCCGTGCCGTCGCCGCCGATGAACACCGCGTCCGGGTGCAGGTGCCCGGCGAACGCGGCGGCATCGTGGTCGGCGACCGCCTGCGCGAAGCTGGTTTCGCGCGCCCAGACGATGCAGCGGGCGTTGTCCGAGCCTGCCTGCGGCAAGGCATCGGCGGCGCCGGCGACATGCGCGGCGCACAGCAGCGGCAACAACAGCAGGCAACGCGGCATGGCCATGGCGATCTCCCGGCGGGGACGCCAGCATGCCACCGGATCGCCGTCGTTGGCACATGTAGGAGCGGCTTATAGCCGCGAGCCCTTAACGAATCGGATCGGAATGTGCAGCAAGAGCTCGCGGCTATAAGCCGCTCCTGCAACGGCAGGCGGGCGTTGTTGGTGGTGGCCGTCCCGGGATGGTCATGGCCGTGTCTTAAGATGGCCCGATGCGCCTCTCGATCCGATTGCTGTCGTGGCTGCTGCCCGCCCTGCTCTGCGGCTGCGCCTCGTTGCCGCCGTCCGCGGCTCCCGACCACCAGGTATTGCTGGTGTCGATCGACGGCCTGCGCGCCGACGTCGTCGGCAGCGGCGCGATGCCGACGCTCGACCGCATCGCCGCCGCCGGCGTGCATGCGGCGTGGATGAATCCGTCGTACCCGACGCTGACCTTCCCCAACCACTACACCCTGGTGACCGGGCTGCGGCCGGACCACCACGGCATCGTCAACAACACCATGCGCGATCCCGTGCTGGGGAAATTCTCGCTCGGCGATCGCGCGGCGGTGGAGGATCCGCGCTGGTGGGGTGGCGAGCCTGCATGGGTGACGCTGCAGCAGCACGGCGGGCATGCGGCGACGATGTTCTGGCCGGGTTCGGAGGCGCCGATCGCCGGGATGCATCCGCACGACTGGCGCCGCTTCGACGCCAGGATCACGCCGACGCAGCGCGTGGACACGGTGCTGGACTGGCTCGACCGGCCGCTGCCGCAGCGGCCGCGGTTCGTCACCCTGTATTTCGACCAGGTCGACCACGAAGGCCACGCGGCGGGCCCGGAGTCGCCGCGGGCGCTGGCGGCGATGCGCACGGTGGACGCGGCACTGGCGCGCTTGCTGGCCGGGATCGACGCGCGCGGCATCCGCGAGCGCGTGAACCTGATCGTGGTCTCCGACCACGGCATGGCGACGATGCCGCCGGGGCAGCGCGATTACCTCGACGATTACCTGCGCGCCGGCGGCCTCGGCATCGATGCGATCGACGTGGTCAGTCGCGGCACCAGCGTCGGCGTCGCGCCGCGTCCCGGCCGCGACGCCGCGGTCGAAGCGGCGCTGGTCGGCCGCCATCCCCGCGCGCAGTGCTGGCGCAGGCAGGACGTGCCGCCGCGCTGGCATTACGGCCGCCACCCGCGGGTGCCGCCGATCGTATGCCAGGCCGATGTCGGCTGGGAACTGACGACCCGCGCCGACCGCCAACGCGCCGGCACCCGCGGCGCGCACGGCTTCGCGCCGGAAGCGCCGCAGATGCGCGCGGTGTTCGTCGCCGACGGCCCGGACTTCGCCGACGGCGTGCGCATGGCAGCGTTCGACAACGTCGACGTCTATCCGCTGCTGATGCGCCTGCTGGGCGTGCCGGCGCAACCCAACGACGGCGATCCGCATGCGTTCGATGCGGTGCTGGAAGCCGGCGCGCGCGCAACCACGGCCACGGATGCCGCGCAATGATCCGCTACCTGCACACCGACAGCCCGGTCGGCCCGCTGCTGCTGGCCGCCGACGACACCGGCCTGCGGCTGATCGAATTCCACGCGCCGCGGCATCCGGTGCCGCGCGGCGCGGACTGGCGCGAAGGCGACAACGCGGTGCTGGCGGCGACGCGCGCGCAACTCGGCGAATATTTCGCCGGGACCCGCCGCGGCTTCGACCTGCCGCTGGCGCCGCGCGGTACCGAATTCCAGCGCGCGGTGTGGTGGACGCTGGCGCAGATCCCGTACGGCGAGACGATCAGCTACGCGCAACTGGCCGCGCGGGTCGACAAGCCGAGCGCGACCCGCGCGGTCGGCGCGGCGAACGGGCGCAACCCGTTGCCGATCGTGCTGCCCTGCCACCGCGTGATCGGCGCCGACGGCAGCCTGACCGGCTTCGGCGGCGGCCTGCCGACCAAGCGCTTCCTGCTGGCGCTGGAAGGCGCGCTACCGGCCCCGGCCGCCGACCTGTTCGCCCTGTAGGAGCGGCTTCAGCCGCGACCGTCGCCACGGGGGCATCGCGACGTACGTCGCTGCCGCGGAGACGGACAATTCCGCGGTCTCGGGGAACGCGTTGCGGGCGCGAGCCGTGATCGATTCCGGGTGGCGGAAAAGCGTCGCGGCTGAAGCCGCTCCTACAGGGGCGCCAGCAGCGCGTGCATGGCTTGGCGATAGCGCGCCGCGATCGCGTCGCGATCCACGTGCCGGCCTTCGGCGACCACGCGGCGGCCGCCGACGTGCACTTCGCGCACCAGGTTGCGGTTGCCGCTGAACAGCCAGCGGTCGATCGCATCGGCCGCCTGCACGCCGGCGAACTGCGGCGCGTCGGTATCGAGCACGATCCAGTCGGCGCAGTAGCCGGCCTCGAGCTTGCCGACCGCCTGCCAGGTGGCGGCGGCGGCGCTGGCCAGGACGCCGCGCAGCAGGGTTTCGCCGACGCTGGGCGAATCGCCATCGACGGCGATGTTGCGGTGGCGTGTCGCCAGGCGCTGGCCGTATTCGAGCCAGCGCAGCTCCTCCACCGGCGACACCGAACTCTGCGAATCCGAACCGACGCCGAAGGCGCCGCCCGCGGACAGGAAATCGCGCAGCGGGAACAGGCCGTCGCCGAGGTTGGCCTCGGTGGTCGGGCAGATCGCGACCGTGGCGCCGCTGCGGGCGATGCCCTGCACTTCGGCGCCGTCGAGGTGGGTGGCGTGCACCAGGGTCCAGCGCGCATCGACGTCGGCGTTGCCGAGCAGCCATTCGACCGGGCGCGCGCCGCGCAGCGCAAGGCAGTCCTGTACCTCGCCGACCTGTTCGGCGATGTGGATGTGCAGCGGCATGTCGCGCGGCAACGCTTCCAGCACCGCGTGCATCGCCTCGGGCGGGACCGCGCGCAGGCTGTGCAGCGCGCAGCCGACGCGCAGGGCATCGCCCTCGTCGCCGCGCAGGGTGTCGATGAGCGCGAGGAAGTCTTCGACGCCGTGGCCGAAGCGGCGCTGCCGCTCGCCCAGCGCGCGGCCATCGAAACCGCCGCTCATGTACAGCACCGGCAGCAGCGTCAGGCGGATGCCGGTGTCGCGCGCGGCGCGGATCAATGCGCGCGACATCGCCGCCGGGTCGGCGTAGCGGCTGCCGTCGGGCGCGTGGTGCAGGTAGTGGAATTCGCAGACCGTGGTGTAGCCGGCTTCCAGCATCTCGGCGTACAGCTGCGCGGCCACCGCGTGCAGCGAATCGGGGTCGAAGCGCGCGGCCATGCGGTACATGGTCTCGCGCCAGGTCCAGAACGAATCGTGCGCGTCGCGCGGCGCGGCGCCCGCGGGGCCGTCCAGCGTCCTGCGTTCGGCCAGGCCCGCCATCGCCCGCTGGAACGCGTGCGAATGCAGGTTGGGGATGCCGGGGACGATCCAGCCGCCGCCGGCGGTCGGCTCGGCGCGCTCGAGCATGCGGATGCGGCCGTTGGCATCGCTGTCGAAGCCGGCGTCGCTGCGCCAGCCCGAGGGCGTCCATAGCATCGCGGCGTCGATGGTGGTGGTGGTCATGGCGGCATTCTCGCGCAAATCGGGATCCTTCGGCCTTCGGGCCCGCCGCCCTGCACCCAGGGCGGACGCTCTCTTGCGGAGCGTGCAGCCCGGAGCACCGGATGCAAGCCACGGTGGCCCGGGTACGCACCCGCAATTCTTGCGTTGGCGCCGGGACTCGAACACAAGCGAGCGTTCGCCCCCAGGGGTAGCCGCGTAGCGGCGAAGGCGAAGGATCCCGCCGACTGCGCGACGCCCGGCTAGAATCGCCGCATGCCCGCTCCTCTCTACGACGGCCTGGTCCTCGGCGCCTGCCTTGCCACGCTCGACGCGCCGGCCGGTTACGGCGCGATCGCCGACGGCGCGCTGGGCTGGCGCGACGGCGTGCTGGCGTATGTCGGCCCGCGCGCCGGCTTGCAGGGCGACCCGGCGGCGCTGGCACGGGAGGTGATCGCGCTCGACGGCGGCTGGATCACGCCGGGGCTGGTCGATTGCCATACCCATGCGGTGTTCGCCGGCGACCGCGCCGGCGAGTTTGAACTGCGCCTGCAGGGCGCCAGCTACGAGGCCATCGCCCGCGCCGGCGGCGGCATCCTCTCGACCGTGCGCGCGGTGCGCGCCGCCAGCGAAGGGGAACTGCTGGCGCAATCGTTGCCGCGGGCCCGCGCGCTGCTGCGCGACGGCGCCACCACGCTGGAGATCAAGTCCGGCTACGGCCTGGATTGCGACAACGAGCGCAAGATGCTGCGGGTCGCGCGCCGCATCGGCACCGAACTCGGGATCACGGTGCGCACGACCTTCCTCGGCGCGCATGCGCTGCCGGAGGAATACGCCAACGACAGCGACGGCTACATCGATGCGGTGCTCGACTGGCTGCCGCGGCTGCACGCCGAAGGGCTGGTCGATGCGGTCGATGCGTTCTGCGAGGGCATCGGCTTCTCGCCGGCGCAGACGCGGCGCGTGTTCGAGGCCGCGCGCGCGCTCGGGCTGCCGGTCAAGTTGCACGCCGACCAGCTCAGCGACCTCGGCGGCGCGGCGCTGGTGGCGGAATTCGGTGGCCTGTCCGCCGACCACGTCGAACACGCCTCGGAAGCCGGCGTGCGCGCGATGGCGGCGGCCGGCACCGTCGCCGTGCTGTTGCCGGGCGCCTTCCACGTGCTGCGAGAAACCACGCTGCCGCCGCTCGGCCTGCTGCGCACGCACGGCGTGCCGATGGCGGTCGCCACCGACTGCAATCCCGGCACCTCGCCGCTGTTGTCGCTGCGCCAGGCGATGCAGCTGGCATGCACGCATTTCCGGTTGACGCCGGAGGAAGCGCTGCGCGGCGCGACCGTGCACGCGGCGCGCGCGCTGGGCTGCGACGATCGCGGCGCGCTGCGCGTGGGGATGCGCGCGGATTTCGTGCATTGGCGGATCGGCCAGCCGGCGGAACTGGGCTATTGGCTCGGCGGCGAGCTCGCCGACGCGGTGTTCGCCGGCGGCCAGCGCGTCGCCTGACCACGATCCTCCGATCGCGGCCGCCTGGTCACGCCGCCCGGGGCCTGGAACGACGAAGCCCCGCAATCGCGGGGCTTCGGGTCGAGGCGCGCTGGATCCGCGCCCGCCGTGATGGCGGCGGCGATTACTTGGCCGTGGTCTTCTTGGCCACGACCTTCTTCGCCGGCGCCTTGGCCACCGACTTGGTCGCGGTCTTCTTCACCACCGGGGCGGACGGCGCGCCGGTCGCCTTGGCCACGGCGTGGGAACGCGCATTGCCGTAGCTGGATTTGCTGCGCTTGCCCTTGGCGGTCTTGCTGTCGCCCTTGCCCATGTCGTGCTCCTGGAATCGTGTCTTGGAAGATGGATCGCGACGCGCGCGAGGGCCGGGATTCTACCACGCAGGCCGCCGCCGCCTTCTCCCAATGGCCCCAGGATTTGGTGCCCCTCCCTTCTCCGGGATGGGCTTCGGTCGGAGTCGCCGCCCAGCGGGCTGGGGGTGGCTCCGCCCTCCTGACGACATCCTGTCTTTAAGTCGGGCCACAGGCCATCCATGGCCTGTTCTCCGCCACCCCCAGCCCGCTGGGCAGCGACTTCGCGAGATTGAAGATCGACCCTTCGGATGGTTTTTCTACGAGCGCCGGCCAACTGTGCAGAAGCCGGTGGTCCGCTCTTTGCGGGACCGTCGGCGGCATGGATGCCGCCGCCGAGCCTACAGGGATGTATTCACGGCGTGTCCCGCAAAGAGCGGACCACCGGCTTCCCCACGGAGGTGTCCGCACTTGGGTGAATATCCAATCTGCAGCGTTGTATCAATGCACGCAGCTGGCGTCGTGCACGTGGCCGTGGTTGAGCCGCAGGTTGGCCAGGTGCGCCAGGCCGACCAGGGTACCGCCGAAGGTCATCACGATCGCGTGCGGCACCAGCGAGTGGTGCAGCGGCGCGTAGGCCACGCCGATCCACAGCGCCGCGAGGCCCGGCAGCAGCAGCCACAGCGCGCGCACCGCGCGATGGCGACGGTAGCCCCAGGCCAGGGTGAACACGCCCAGCAGGCTCGCGAACACCACGAAACCCTGCTCGAAGCCTTCTCCCAGCCACACCGCGATCCCGAGCGACGGCAGCAGCGCGATCAGGATCGGCAGCAGCGCGCAGTGGATCGCGCACAGCAGCGAACCGGTCGCGCCGAGGCGGTCGAGCAGCGGCGTGGGATGGCGGAGCTTGGGCAAGGGACGGACCGTATCCTTCATATCGTTATATTGTAACAGTCCATGAGACCCGATCCGCGTGAACGCCGTACTCATGCCTGCGTATCGAAGACCGGCTGCGGAGCCTCGTGGCCCGGATGCGAACGCCGCACCGCCGGCAGCGCCTGCGCCAGCAACGCCACGCCGGCCAGGGTCCAGACGATCATCGCCCCGCTGGGCAGGTCGAGCACCGCCGACAGCGCCAGCCCCGCGACGTAACCCAGCGCGCCGATCGCATAGGCCGCCCACAGCCGGCCGCGGCCGCGCATGCCGGCGGTGGCCAGCGCCGGCACGATCAGGCTGGCGAACACCAGGTACACCCCGACCAGCTGCACCGAGACCGTGATCGCCAGCGCGAACAGGCCGTAGAACCAGACCCCGGCCAGGCGCCCGTGCCGCCACCACAGCACGCCCAGCAGCGCCGCCGACAACAGCGCCGGCAGCAGCAGTTGCGGATAGCCGACCCAGAGGATCTGCCCGACCAGCAGGTCCTTGAGGTGTTCCCCGCCCTGCGGATTGTTGGCCAGCAGCAGCAGGCCGCCGGTCGCGGCGAGCACGAACAGGGTGCCGATCAACGGCTCCTGGTATTCCGGCCAGCGGCGGTCGGTCCACGACAGCAGGCCGGCGCCGGCCAGCGCCGCGATCGCGGCCGCGACCTGCACGCCGAAGCCGCCGCCGTTGCCGGCATGGCTGTCGATGCCCAGGTACTGCGCCAGGATCACCCCGAGCCCGGCGATCTGCGCGATCGCCAGGTCGATGAAGATGATCCCGCGCGACAGCACCTGCTTGCCCAGCGGCACGTGCGTGGACAGCACGATCAGGCCGGCGACGCAGGCCGGGCCGAGGATCGCGATGTCGAGGCCCTGCCAGTTGAACGTCACTTGCCCGCTCCGGCCGCGCCCAGCAGCTTGGCGATGGTCGAGTCGAACAGGCCGAACAGGTCCCTTGATTGCGGATCGCCGCCCACCGTGAACGGCAACGCCACCACCGGCACGCCGGTGCGCTGGCCCAGCCAGTTGGCCGGCTTGGGATCCTGGTAGGCGGCGCGGACGATGGCGAGCGTATTGGAGCCCTTGGTCGTCGCCACCAGTTCGGAAAGGTGCGCGGCGGTCGGCGGCACGCCGGGCTTGGGCTCGAGCGCGCCGATCTCGTCGAGGCCGAGCCAATCCCACAGGTACACCCAGCTGATGTGGTGGACCACGACCTTGCGGCCCTTCAGCGGCGCGGCCTGCGCCTTCCACTTGACCATTGCGGCGAGCCAGCGCTTTTCGAAGTCGGCCAGTCGCTGCCGGTAGACGCTTGCGTTGGCCGGATCGAGCTGTGCCAGGCGCGCATCGAGCTGGCGCGCGACGATCAGCACGCGACGCGGGTCCATCTGGATGTGCGGGTTGCCGTCGGGATGCACGTCGCCGTTGGCGCGATCGAGCGCGGTCGGCTTCTCCAGCGTCTTGACCTGGGCGGCGGCCATGAACGAACCGGCGCCCGAGGCGACCTTGCTGTTGCCCGACTGGCGGATCAGCTGCGGCAGCCAGCCGATCTCCAGTTGCGCGCCGGTGCAGACCACGAGGTCGGCGGCGCGCACCTTGGCGATCAGGCTCGGCTTGGCCTCGATCACGTGCACGTCCTGCAGCGCGGTGGTGGCGACGTCGACATCGACCTTGTCGCCGGCCAGTTCGCCGATCAGCGAGCCCCATTCGGGTTCGCAGGCGAACACCTTCAATTTCGCCTGTGCCGGATTGGACACCAGCGCCCCCAGCAAAAGGGCTGAAATCGCGAGCAGTTTCATGTGTCGTTTCCCTTCTGGAACCTGTCGAAAATCCTGTTGGAACAAACCCCTTGTCATTCCGAACGCAGTGGGGAACCTGCTGTCATTGGCGGGGAAGCAGATCCCTCACTGCGTTCGGGATGGCATTCCCCACCGGATAACATTCCCCATTTGCGCATCAGAACTTGTGCGCGCCGTGCGCGCCGAGGCTGGTCTGGTACTGCAGGGTGACGGCGTTGTCGGAATCCACGGCGTTGGGCCGGTCGCGGCTGAGTTGCAGCCGCAACAGGCTGAATTCGCTGTTGCGCCAGGTCAGTTCGGCGCTGTGCCGCCACGGATCGAAGGCACTGGCGAAGGGACCGCTGTCGTCGGCCCACAGCTTGTCGTAGCGATAGCCGACATCCCAGCCGCGGTTGATGCGGTACACGCCCTCGACGTAGGCGCCGCGGCGCTGGCCGTTCCATTGCGAAATGATCGCCGGGTCGGACGGATCGGCGAACGTGCCGTCGCGGTCGTCGAGGAAATATTCGCTGCGCAGGGTGATGCCGCCGTCCTTGAAGTTGCCCTGCGGCGCCCACTTCCAGGTGGCGTCGGCGACGTAAATGGTGGCGTCGCCGCTGAAACCGTCCTCGCCGCCGGCGGTGCTGGACTTCAGCATCGACATGCCGGCCAGCCATTCGTTCTCGCTGCCGGCGTCGCCGCCCAGGTGCGCGAACAGCGTGCGCGCGCCGATGCCGCCGTGCTGCGCGCCGCCGCTGGGGAAAGCCTGGCCGCGGAACACTTCGCCGCCCAGCTCCAGGAACAGCGCGGTCGGCGCCACCCAGCGCAGCTGCACGCCATCGTCGCCGTACTGGCCGCCGAGGAACGCCTGGTAGGCCAGCGGGCGGTCGAAGAAGCTGTCGGTATGCGCGTGGTGGCTGTTGAGGTAGCCGATGTTGGAGAAGAAGCGGCCGGCGCGCAGGGCCAGGCCAGCCGGCAACGCCGTGGTGTCGATGTAGGCCTCTTCCACGCCGAGGTGGTCCTCGCCGTCCTCGCTCTCCATCGCCAGGGTGAGCTGGCCGTAGAACTTGTCGTCGATGTTGGCGGCGAACGAGATCTCGCTTTCGCCTAGCGAGAAGCCGTTGGCGCTGGGTCCGGCTTCGCCGGCGAGCGGGAAGCCGCTGCGCGCGTAAGCATCGGGATCGAGCGAATGATGCGAGTAGCTGCCGTTGAGGATGATGCTGATCGCCGGGTTGAAGGCGTTGGCGCCGCCACCGCTGCCGCTGTCGGCGGAGGCTGCCAGGGCTGCGCTGTCGTCGGCCTGCGCGGGCGCCGATGCCATGTCGCCGGGGTCGGCCGCCAGCGCGTCGATCTCGTCGGCCGGGCTGGTGGCTTGCGCTGGCGCCGTGGTCGTGGCGGGCGCCAGGGCCGCGGCCTGCTGCGCGGTCCGGATCGCCTGCAACTCGGTCTCCAGCGCCTGGATGCGGGCTTCGAGCGCGGCGATGCGCTGGGATTCTGTCTGGGGCTGGGCCTGGGGCGCATCGGCCGCGATGGCGGGCGACGACGACAGCATGGCCAGGACGCACAGGCCCGGCAGGAACTTGCTCATGGGTACCGATCGATTAGGGACGGGAAGTTATAACATAACATTCATGGCTGGCGCCGAGTCAACATGACCTTCGGCCTTGCCGGCCCGGGGCGGCTGCAGCATCGAATGCGGGACCGTGCGTCGCGCATGAGTCGCTGCAGCTCCGCCGGCCCCTCATCCCTCTTTGGCACCTTCGGCATCTTCGACAAGTTCAGGGCAGGCTCTTCTCCCCGCAGGCGGGGAGAAGGCACGGCAGCGGCCACCCGCGCACTCGGACACGTTCGCCGCGCAATGAAGGGGGAGCACCCTCGCCCCGCGCAGCGGGGAGAGGGACAGGTTCGCGCAGCGAACCAGGGTGAGGGGTGCGTGTCCGCGTGCCATCGAATGCGGGATCGTGCATCGCGCATGAGTCGCTGCAGCTCCGCCGGCCCCTCATCCGCCTTCGGCACCTTCTCCCCGCAGGCGGGGAGAAGGCACGGCAGCGGTCGCCCGCGCACACGGACACGTTCGCCGCGCAATGAAGGGAGCACCCTCGCCCCGCGCAGCGGGGAGAGGGACAGGTTCGCGCAGCGAACCAGGGTGAGGGGTGCGTGTCCGCGTGGCATCGAATGCGGGACCGTGCGTCGCGCATGAGTCGCTGCAACTCCGCCGGCCCCTCACCCCTCTTCGCCACCCTTCGACAAGTTCAGGGCAGGCTCTTCTCCCCGCAAGCGAGGAGAAGGCCAACCGGAAGCAAGGAAAAACCGCCCCGGATGCAGCGGACGAAGCGGATCAGCTCACCCGTTGCAGCGCGCGCAGAGGCCATGCACTTCCAGGGTCTGCGCCTGCGGCACGAAGCCCAGGGCGCGGGCGCGTTCGTCGAGCGCGGCGACGACCTGCTTGTCCTCCAGCTCCACCGCGGAATGGCAGCGGTCGCAGATCAGGAACGGCACCGAGTGCTGCGCGGTGCTCGGGTGGTGGCAGGCGACGAACGCGTTGACCGACTCGAGCTTGTGGATGAAGCCGTTGGCAAGCAGGAAGTCGAGAGCGCGATAGACCGTGGGCGGCGCGGGGGCGCCGACGCCTTCGCCTTCGCGCACGAGTTCGAGCAGGTCGTAGGCCTTGACCGGCCTGCCCGCCTCGGCGACCAGGCCCAGTACGCGCGCCCGGATCGGGGTCAGGCGCAATCCACGCTGCTGGCAGGCCGCTTCGACCGCGGCGACGAACGCATGGGCGTCGTCGACGTGGTGCTTGGGATCGGTGCAGGCGTGCTTGTCGGCCATGTCCGGATGATGGTGGCGCCGGCGCCCGGACTCAAGCCCGCTCGCCTGTAGGAGCGGCTTCAGCCGCGACTTCCCGATCGTCGCGGTGATGCGGAAATGTCGCGGCTGAAGCCGCTCCTACAGGAACAGGGCGAGCGCTCAGCCGATCCTGGCGATCGCCGCGTCGATGCGCCGCAGCGCCTCGCCCTGCCCGGCCAGGTAGACGGTGTGGGCGATGTCGGGGCTGACCTGGGTGCCGGTGATCGCCACCCGCAGCGGCTGCGCCACCTTGCCCATGCCCAGGCCCAGCGCTTCGGCGGTCGCGTGCAGCGCGGCGCCGATGTTGTCCGCGGTCCACGCGGCCAGCGCCGCGAGCCGCTCGCGTGCGTCCGCCAGCGGCGCGCGCGCGGCGGCGGTGAGGTGCTTGGCGACCGCGGCATCGTCGTACTGCGCCAGCGGCTGGTACCAGACCGCGGCGCGTTCGGCCATTTCCTTCAGCGTCTGCACGCGGTCGCGCAGGGCGACCACCACGTCCGCGGGCGCCGGGCCCATGTCGAGGTCGTAGCCGGCCTGGCGCAGATGCCATTCCAGCTGCCTGCCGACCGCGACCGGATCGTCGTTCTTCAGGTACTGCTGGTTGAGCCAGCCGAGCTTGGCCATGTCCAGCCGCGCGGCCTTGGCATTGACGTCCTCGAGTTTGAACAGCCGCTGCATCTCGGCGATCGAGAACACTTCCTGGTCGCCGTGCGACCAGCCCAGCCGCACCAGGTAATTGAGCAGCGCGTGCGGCAGGTAGCCGGCGTCGCGGTACTGCATGACGTCGGCCGCGCCGGTGCGCTTGGAGAGCTTGGCGCCGTCGGGGTCCAGGATCATCGGCAGGTGCGCGAACGCCGGCACCGGCGCGCCCAGCGCCTGGTAGATGTTGATCTGGCGCGGGGTGTTGTTGACGTGGTCGTCGCCGCGCACCACGTCGGTGATGGCCATGTCGATGTCGTCGACCACCACCGCGAAGTTGTAGGTGGCGTAACCGTCGCTGCGGAAGATGACGAGGTCGTCCAGTTCATTGTTGGCGATCTCGATCCGGCCCTTGACCTTGTCGTCCCAGGCAACGACGCCGTCGAGCGGGTTGCGGAAGCGGATCACGCGATTGGGGTCGTCGCGGAAACCCGCATCGGCATCGCGGTAGGCGCCGTTGTAACGCGGTTTCTCCTGTGCGGCCATCGCCGCCGCGCGCATCGCCTCGAGTTGCTCGCGGGTCTCGTAGGCGTAATACGCATGCCCGGACGCGACCAGCTGCTCGGCCACTTCCCGGTAACGATCCAGTCGCTGGGTCTGGTAGACCGGGCCCTCGTCGTAGTCCAGCCCGAGCCAGTCCATCGCCTGCAGGATCGCGTCGATCGCCGCCTGCGTGCTGCGTTCGCGATCGGTGTCCTCGATCCGCAGGATGAACTGCCCGCCGCGGCGGCGCGCCTCCAGCCAGCAGTACAGCGCGGTGCGCGCGCCGCCGATGTGCAGGTAGCCGGTGGGACTGGGGGCGAAACGGGTGCGGCAGGTCATGCGGAGGCCGGAAGCGGATGGATGCCGAGATTTTACCGCGCCGCGGGCAGACCCGCCTGCGTCTTGGCCGCAACGCGCCGCAGCGCGCGATGCCATCCGCATGCCGACGGCATCCCTCGCGCATGCGCCTTACAATACCGGCAATGGCCACGCCCTTCATTTGCGACCGCGCCGCGGCGACATGCGGATGCTTTGCTGCCGCAACGCGCCGCAGCGCGCGAGGATCCGTCCGCGTACCCGGGCCTGGACGGCAATGACGACCCTTTTCATCTCCGATCTCCACCTGGACGCCGAACGTCCCGCGATGACCGAGCTGTTCGGCCGTTTCATCGACGACGAAGCGCGCGGCGCGGACGCGCTGTACATCCTCGGCGACCTGTTCGAGGCCTGGGTCGGCGACGACGACCCCTCGCCGACCGGGGCCTTCGTGGCGGCAAGACTGCGTGCGCTGCGCGACGCCGGCGTGCCGGTGTATTTCATCCGCGGCAACCGCGACTTCCTGCTCGGCGACGACTATGCACGACGCGCGGGCATGACGATCCTGCCGGACCCCGCGGTGGTGGTGCTCCACGGCAAGCCGACGCTGCTGATGCACGGCGACCTGCTGTGCACCGACGACACCGCCTACCAGCAGTTCCGCGCGCAGACCCGCGACCCTGCGTGGCAGGCACGATTCCTGGCGCAGCCGCTGCCGGCGCGGATCGCGTTCGCACGGCAGGCGCGTGCCGCGAGCCGCGCGCACCAGTCCGGGCTGCAGTCGCAGGGCACGATGGAAGTGATCACCGACGTCGCTCCCGCCACCGTCGAGGCTACATTGCGGCGCTACGGCATCGACACGCTGATCCATGGGCACACCCATCGCCCGGCGATGCACGACGAGACCGCCGGCAGGCGGATCGTGCTTGGCGATTGGTACGAGCAAGGTTCGGTGTTGCGCGTGGACCGGGGCGGCGCGCGGCTGTCGTCGCTCCCATCGCCGGCAAGCCCGTAACGAAGCGCGCGGCGGCGCGGCTGGCGTTACCGCCTGCGTATTTCATCGCGGCGCGGTATGAACAAGGATCGGTGTTGCGCGTGGACCGGGGCGGCGCGCGGCTGTCGTCGCTGTAGGAGCGGCTTATAGCCGCGAGCTCTTGATTTTCACCGGTAGCTTGAAAAGCTCGCGGCTATAAGCCGCTCCTACAAAAATCGCTCAGGGCTGCAGTTGCTCCAATGCCGCCAGCTCCGTGTCGTCGAATCCCGCCGCCGTGCGCGCTTCGCGGTTGAACGGCCCGCGCAGGCTGCCGCGCGCATGTTCGGCCAGCAGTTCCCGGAACCGCGTGCCCGGGTCGATGCCCGCGCGTTCGCAATGCCAGCGGAACCAGCGCGACCCGGCGGCGACGTGCGCCACCTCCTCGCGCAGGATCACTTCCAGGATGTCGGCGGTGGCGCCGTCCCCCAGCGACCGCAACTTCACGATCATCCCGGGGGTCACGTCGAGGCCGCGCGCCTCGAGCACCCGCGGTACCAGCGCCATCCGCGTCAGGCCGTCGTCGGCGGTCTTCACGGCCATTTCCCACAGGCCGTTGTGGGCATCGAAATCGCCGTAGTCGTGGCCGAGCTGTCGCAGGCGTCCGCGCAGCAGCGCGAAATGCCGCGCCTCGTCGCTGGCGACACCGACCCAGTCGGCGTAATACGCATGCGGCAGGCCGCGGAACCGGTAGACGGCGTCCCAGGCCAGGTCGATGGCGTTGAATTCGATGTGCGCGATCGCATGCACGAAGCCCGCGCGGCCCTCCGGCGTACCCAAACCGCGCTGCGGCAAGGCACGCGCGGGCACCAGCCTTGGGCGTGCCGGCCGCCCCGGCATGCCGATCGGCTGCGGGGGCGGCGCGTCGCCGGGAATCGCCAGTTCGCCGCGCGTGAAGGCTTCCGCGGCCGCGAACGTTGCATCGACCTTGGCTTGCGGGCTGGCGGCGGCAAGGCAGCCGCGGGCGGCTTCGAACAGCGAATCCATCGGCCGCAAGGCGCCGCTACGACGCGCGTCGCGATTTCTTGGCTTCGTCCGAACGCAGCTGGCGGATGCGTTCGAAGTAGCCCGGCTCGATCCCGGTCACGTACTTGCCGTCGAAGCACGACGAATCGAAATGGTCGATCCGCTGCCTGGGCCCGGACACCGCTTCTTCCAGGTCGGCGAGGTCCTGGTAGATCAGCCAGTCGCAGCCGAGCAGCTGCTGGATCTCGTCCTCGCTGCGGTCGTGGGCGACCAGTTCCTCGACCGACGGCATGTCGATGCCGTAGATGTTCGGGAACCGCACCGGCGGCGCCGCCGAGGCGAGGTACACCTTCTTGGCGCCGGCGTCGCGCGCCATCTGCACGATCTGCTTCGAGGTCGTGCCGCGCACGATCGAGTCGTCGACCAGCAGCACCACGCGGTTCTTGAATTCCAGCGGGATCGGGTTGAGCTTGCGCTTGACCGATTTCACCCGCTCGCCCTGCCCCGGCATGATGAAGGTGCGGCCGACGTAGCGGTTCTTGATGAAGCCCTCGCGGTATTTCACCCCCAGCAGGCTGGCGATCTCCAGCGCGGCGTCGCGCGAGGTGTCGGGGATCGGGATCACCACGTCGATGTCGTGGTCCGGGCGCAGGCGCAGGATCTTCTCGCCGAGCTTGACGCCCATGCGCATCCGCGCCTTGTGCACCGAGATGTCGTCCATCATCGAGTCCGGGCGCGCGAAGTACACGAACTCGAAGATGCACGGCGCGTGCTGTTGCGGCGGCGCGCATTGGCGGGTGAACAGCTCGCCGCGCGGGGTGACCACCACGGCTTCGCCCGGGGCGACGTCGCGCAGGCGCTCGAAGCCGAGGATGTCGAGCGCGACCGACTCGGACGCGACGATGTATTCGTCGTCGCCGCCGGGCGTGCTGCGCTTGCCCAGCACCAGCGGGCGGATGCCGTGCGGGTCGCGGAACGCGACCAGGCCCAGGCCGAGCACGGTGCAGACCACCGCATAGCCACCCTTGGCGCGGCGGTTGACGCCTTCGATCGCGCGGAACACCGAGTCCGGCGTCAACGCCTTCTGGGTGTCGAGCTCGTGCGCGAACACGTTGAGCAGCACTTCCGAATCCGATTCGGTGTTGACGTTGCGGCGATCCTGTTCGAACACCTCGCGGCGCAGCGCGTCGGTGTTGACCAGGTTGCCGTTGTGCGCGAGCGCGATGCCGTAGGGCGAGTTGACATAGAACGGCTGCGCTTCGTCCAGGCCTTCGGAACCGGCGGTCGGATAGCGGCAGTGGGCGATGCCGACGCGGCCCTCGAGCAGGCGCATCGACCCGGCGTCGAACACGTCGCGCACCAGGCCATTGCCCTTGTGCACGCGCAGGTGGGTGCCGTCGGCGGTGGCGATGCCGGCCGCGTCCTGGCCGCGGTGCTGCAGCACGGTCAAGCCGTCGTACAACTGGGCCGCGACGTCCTGCGTCGCCACGATGCCTACGATGCCGCACATGTCCGGAACTCCAGGGCGTCAGGCGCCCGGTTGCGGCAACGCCAGAGCGTCGCCGGTGTCGATGGAATGCGGTTGCGAACCGCCGAAATCAACCCGTTGCGCCGCCCAGCCCGGCAACCAGCCGCGCAGCCACTGCGCACCTGGCAACAGTACCGGGACCACCTGCGAGTCGCGCCAGCCCTGCTCGCGCGGCAAGCTGGTGAAACCCATCAGCAGCACCAGCAGGCAGGCGACGAAGCCGCCTCGCACCAGGCCCAGCGCGAAACCCAGCGCGCGGTCCATGCCCGACAGCCCGACCGAATGCACCAGCTTGCGCACCGCCCAGCCGACCAGGCCGACGAACACCAGCACGCCGAGGAAACTCAGCCCGTACCCGGCCAGCAGTTGCCCGGCGCCCGGTTCGGCGCCGCCGGACAGCGCCAGTGCCACCCGCGCACCGAAGCGGAACGCCGCCCAGCCCGCGAGCACCCACGCCAGCAGCGAGGCGAGCACGCCGATGAAGCCGCGCACCAGTCCCAGCAGCGTCGATGCACCGATCACCGCGAGCAGCAGCAGGTCGGTGGCGGTCATGGCGTCATGCGGTCATTGGCGCGAAACCGAATCACGGATGCGGGCGGACGATCCCGGCGACGCCGAGTTTCGCCTGCACCTGCGCCTGCAACTGGTCGGCTTCGGCGCGACTGGCGACCGGGCCGATGCGCACCCGCGTCAGCGTGCCCTTGTCGGTGGCGACCGACTCGGTGAAGGCGCTGAAGCCGGCGGCGCGGGCCCTGTCGCGCAACGCGGTCGCGTCGGCCGGCTTGCTGAAGGCGGCCAACTGCACCGCGAAGCCGATACCGGCAGTGGCCGGTGCCGCGGGCGCAGCGGGTTGGGGAGGCGGCGCAACCGCGACCGGCTTCGCCGCCGGCACCGCAGGTTTCGCGGCGGCGGGCGCCGGCTTGGAGCCTGTGGCCTCGGCATCGAGCACGACCACGCGCGCGCCGACATCGTCGCGGACATGCGCGGCGCGCAGGCGCGCGGCCTCGGCCTCGGCGCGGGTCGCGTACGGCCCGATGCGCACCCGCTGGACCGCCTTGCCGTCGACCTGCGCGGCTTCGCGGTAACCCGGCAGCTGCGAAGCGCGCAGGGAGCCGACCACGGCGTCGGCGGCCGCGGTGGTGGTGAAGCTGCCGAAACTCACCGCGTAGTCGCCGCCGGCGGTGGCGGCCGGGAACATCTCGTTGCCGCCGGTGGCGCCGCTGTCGGCCGGAAGCGGCGCACCGGCGGGGGTTGCCTCCAGCGGTTCGGCCGCGCTGGCGGCATCGCTGCCCTCCAGCGGCAGCGCCTGGCTCGCGGATGCGGCCGGTTGCCCGGAATCCATCCCGACCGCGCCGCCATCGGGGGCGTTGCCGGGCGTGACCAGCGGCAGGTCGCGGGTTTCGTACTCGCCCTGGGGGGCGTCGGGCATGGTCAGCGGCACGTCGGACACACCGCTGTCCGGCGCCGGCCCCTGCACCAGCATCGGCAGGAAGATCACCGCCAGCGCGACCAGTACGGCGGCGCCGACGAGACGCTGTTTCAGTCCGGGATCCATCGGCGCTCGCAGGCTGCGGAAGGCGCGCGGATTATAACCGCGCCGGGACTAGACCCGCCTGTGATCCTGTCCAACGCGTCGCCACGCGCTGCTGAACACGCTTGCAGGCTGTAGGCGCGAATCCGCGCCAGGACTGAACCCGCCCCCGCGATGATCCACAACGCGTCGCCACGCGCAGCCTGAACACGCTTGCGGGCTTTAAGCGCGAATCCAAACGGCTGTGCAGCTCCTCTGGGGACGACAGGAGAACCGTTCAGGCGACCCTAAATCCCCCCCAACGCCGCAGCCACCGTATGGAACGACCCGAACACCAAAATGCGATCCCCCGCCCGCGCCTGCGCCAGCGCGGCCTGCAGCGCCCCGGCCACGTCCACATGCCGTTCGCCGTCGCCGGCCGCGGTACCGGACAGGCGCTGCGCGAACGCGTCGACCGCGAGCCCGCGCGGCCCGGTTTCGGCGAGCCCGGCCAGGTACCAGCGCTCGATGCTATCGCCCAGCGCGGCGACGACGCCGGCCATGTCCTTGTCGCCGAGCGCGGCGAATACCGCGAACGTGCGCCCCGGCGCCGGCGAGGCGCGCAGCCACGCCGCCAGTTCGCGCGCGGCCTGCGGGTTGTGGCCGACATCGACCACGACCTCGACGCCGTCGCGCTCGAACCGCTGCAGCCGCCCGGGCAGCCGGGCGGCGGCGATGCCGTGCGCGATCGCGGCCTTCGGCAGCGGCTTGCCGAGCGCGCGCAGCGCGGCGATCGCGGTCGCGGCGTTGCGCAGTTGCGCCGGCGCCGCCAGCCGCGGCAGCGGCAACTGCAGCGCATATCCGACCTCGCGCCAGCACCAGGCCTGCGCATCGAGCGCCTCGAAGAAGAAATCGCAATTGGCGCGGATCGCCGGGGCGCCGATCGCGTAGGCGTGGCCGAGCACGCTGGAGGGCGGGTCGTCCTCCCCCAGCACCAACGGTTTCCACGGCCGCGCGATGCCGGCCTTCTCGAACCCGATCGCCTCGCGATCGTTGCCGAGCCAGTCGACGTGGTCGATGTCGACGGTGGTCACCACGGCAACGTCGGCATCGACCAGGTTGACCGCGTCCAGGCGCCCGCCGAGGCCGACTTCCAGCACCGCCAGGTCGAGCTTGCTGCGCTCGAACAACCACAGCGCGGCCAGGGTGCCGTATTCGAAGTAGGTCAGCGCCACGTCCCGATCGTCCCCGCCCTGTCGAAGGACGCGCGCGGCCTCGACCGCCTCGAAGCCGGCGACGAGATCGGTATCGGCGACGTCCTCGCCATCGATCCGCACCCGTTCGTTGTAGGCCAGCAGGTGCGGCGAGGTGTAGGCGCCGACCCGCCAGCCGGCCGCGCGCGCGATCGCCTCGATGAAGGCGACGGTCGAGCCCTTGCCGTTGGTGCCGGCCACGGTGATGACCTGCTTCGCGGGGCGCCCCAGCCGCATGCGTCGCGCGACCGTGCGCACGCGATCCAGGCCGAGTTCGATCGAACGCGGATGCTGGCGCTCGATGTACGCCAGCCACTGGCCGAGGGATTTCGGCTCGTTGTCGGCCATGGTCATAGCGCGCGGTGCACCGCTTCGCCGAACAGCGCGGTGTGGTGGCTGCAGTCGTTGAGGCGCACGACTTCCAGCCGCTCGACATCCTCGCCTTCCAGCAGGTTGAGCGTGGTCGGCGCCTGGCGGAAGCGCCACAGGTGCGCCAGCGGCAGGCCGAGGACCCGGCACAGGATCACGCGGTTGACCGCGTCATGCGCGACCACCAGCAGGGTGTCGCCAGCGCCGAGCCCGGCACAGGCGCGCACCAGCGCCGGCCAGGCGCGATCGAGCACGTGCTGCAGCGATTCGCCGCGCGGCATCAGCACTTCGTGCGGCGCGTGGCGCCAGGCATGCGCGCGGTCGGGGTCGCGTTCGCGGATCTCGCCGGCGAGCAGGCCTTCCCACTCGCCGTGCGCGATCTCCATGAAGCCGTCGTCGCTGGCCAGCATCGCCGCGCGCTCCTCGCCCAGCGCCAGTTCGGCGGTGCGCCGCGCGCGGCACAACGGCGAGGCGATGGCGCGTTCGATGCGCACGCCGCGCAGGCGCTGCCCGAGCGCGCGCGCCTGCGATTCGCCGGTCGGCGACAGCGGGATGTCCTCCTGGCCCTGGTAGCGGCCTTCGGCGTTCCACGCGGTTTCACCGTGGCGGGCGAGCAGGATGCGCATCACAGCGCCTCCAGCGACAGCACGCCGGCGATGCCGCGCAGCGCGACCAGCTGCGCCTCCGGCACTGCGCGGTCGACGGTGATCGCGGCCAGCGCCTCGCCGTCGCCCTTGGCGCCGAGCGAGAAATTGACGATGTTGATCCCGGCCGCGCCGAGGTGCGAGCCGACCAGGCCGATGATGCCGGGGCGGTCGGCGTTGCGCATCAGCAACAGGTGCGATTGCGGGTCGAACTCGATCTCCACGCCATCCAGGCGCACCACGCGCGGGCCGCGGTGCAGGGTCGCTTCCAGTTCGCGCGCGGCGCCCTGCTCGTCCTCGATCCGCAGCTTGAGCAGGCGGTCGAAGCCGTCGCCGTCGCCGCCGACGGTTTCGGCCACCACCAGCCCGCGCGCCGCGGCTTCCTGCAATGCGTTCACCGGCGTGACCCGCGTGGAAACGCCGCCGAGCAGCGATGCCACCAGCAGCCGCGTCAGCGGGCGCGGGTCGAGCGACTCGCTGCGCCCGGCGTAGGTGATGTGCAGCCGCGCCGGCGCCGGCAACAGCCGCGCGGCGAGCTTGCCCAGCGCCGACATCAGCGGCATCCACGGCCCGACCTCGCGCGCGGCCTCGGCGGTCAGCGGCGGCAGGTTGACGCAGCCGGCGACCGCGCCGGTGGCGAAGTAATCCAGCACCTGGCGCGCGAGGATGGTGCTCACCGCCTGTTGCGCCTCGCCGGTGGAGGCGCCCAGGTGCGGCGTCAGCACCAGCTTGGGGTGCGCGCGCAACGGCGAATCCGCCGGCAGGGGCTCGGTGGCGAAGGTGTCGAGCGCGGCGCCGGCCAGGTGCCCGGAATCCAGCGCATCCAGCAGCGCGGCCTCGTCCACCAGTCCGCCGCGCGCGGCATTGATCAGGTACGCGCCGGGTTTCATCAGCGCCAGCGTGTCGGCATTGAGCAGGTGCGTGGTTTCCTTGGTGCGCGGCACGTGCAGGGTCAGCACGTCGGCCCAGGCCAGCAGTTCCTCCAGCGGCTTCAACGGCACGCTGCCGTGCGCGGCGGCCGAAGGCGGCAGGAACGGATCGTAGGCGGCGACATCCATGCCCAGCGCACGCGCCTTGCGCGCCACCGTGCCGCCGATGCGGCCGAGCCCGATTACGCCGAGTTTCTTGCCTTCCAGTTCGAAGCCGGTGAGCCCGGCCTTGGGCCATTGCCCCGCCTTCATGCCGGCATCGGCGCGCGGCACGTGGCGCGCCAGCGCGAACAGCAGCGACAGCGCGTGCTCGGCGGCGGCGAGCGTATTGCCGTCGGGCGCGTTCATCACCGCGATCCCGCGCGCGGTGGCGGCGTCGACGTCGATGGTGTCGACGCCGGCGCCGGCACGGCCGATCACCCGCAGCGCGGTGGCCTGCGCCAACGCATCGGCGCCGACCGCCGTCGCCGAGCGCACCAGCAGCGCATCGACGCCGTCGAGCGCGCGCGCCAGCGCGGCGGCGTCCTTGATCGGTTCGGAGATCGCCACGTCCCAGCCG
>JAKFDF010000243.1:0-18285 GCA_036676275.1 Lysobacter sp. | reverse complement strand
GCCGGTGCCGGACTCGAACTTGGTCGCCGAGTCGTAGAGCGCGGTGTCGCAGCAGATGCAGCGGAACACGCCCTTGCGGTGTTCGGCGAGCAGCGGACCGGTGAAGGCGCGCTCGGTGCCGGCATGGCGGGTGACGGTGTAGGCCAGCGGCGAAAGCTGCGCGCGCCATGCGGCGTCGCTCTTGGCCAGCTTCGGCACGCGTACCGTCTTCAGGCGCTTGCCGGCATTGCTGAATTCGACGATGGGGACCGTGGCCGGCGCCGTGCCCGCAGCGGCGGCAGTGGCGCCCGCGGCGGCTTCGCTGCGGCGGGTGCAACCAAGCCCGAGTGCCGCCATGGCGAGCGCCGAGGACAACACGAAACCGCGACGCGTGGTCTGCGGCGGGATCGGGGCGAATGCGGACGTGGGAATGGCGGGCTTGCGGGATGCGTTCATGGTTTTGCCTGCGGGGGGCGCGAGTTCAACAGTCGCGGCGGGCGATGGCCCGACCATGGTTCGACCATGCTCGAGTGGACCCGGTTCCCGGGATCCATCGCGTCGGCCAATCCTGCGCCGCCCGACATGAACGGGCGGGTGTAGCCTTGCGCTCCCTTTCCCGGAAATCGCGCCATGCTCGCCTACGCCACCATCGGTACCAACGACCTGGCGCGTGCCGCGGCGTTCTACGACGCGTTGCTGGCCGAGATCGGCGGCAAGCGCGTGATGGAGGAACCGGATTGCTTCATCGCCTGGGGCACCGGTCCGGACGGGGCAGGGCTCGGCGTGACGATTCCCTTCGACAGGCGCCCGGCCACGGTCGGCAACGGCTGCATGGTCGCGCTGCAGGCCGGCAGCCGCGGCGAGGTCGACCGGCTGCATGCCCGCGCACTGGCACTGGGCGGCAGCGACGAGGGCGCACCGGGGCAGCGTTCGGAAGGGTTCTACGCGGCGTATTTCCGCGACCTGGACGGCAACAAGCTCAACGCCTGTTATTTCGGGGGATGAAACCCCGCGGCACGACGCAGCTGGATTGCGTCGTGCCGCGGCTTGCCGCTCAGCGGCCGTTGACGCCGTAGCGACCCGGTCCCAGCAACGCCAATGCCAATGCGCTGGCCAGGAACATGCCCTGCAGTTCCAGCGCCCAGCCACCCTGCTCGTTGAGCAGGCCGAGCTGTCCCAGGTGCACGAGCGCGAACGCGAACAGCATGTTGACCACGACCAGCAACGCGCCGATGCGCGCGTAGAAGCCGAGGATCAGCATCAGCGGCGCCAGCACTTCGCCGACCAGCGCGCCGTAGGCCAGGAAAGTCGGCAGGCCCTGCGCCGCCAGCATGCCTTCGATTCCCGACAGGCCGCCCTTGAGCTTGGCGATGCCGTGCAGCAATACCAGGATGCCCAGCGCCAGTCGCAGGACCAGCTTGCCGAGATCGGATTGCGTGTTCTGGTTCATCGATTCTTTCTCCCCTTAGAGTCGGATGGGGCGCACATGGCGACCCGCAGGCAGCATAGGGGGTGCCGTCGTCCGCTGTCGCGTGCATGCGTCATGTTGCGGGCGGGAAGTGCCGGCGGACATGCCGCGCCATCGCCGCGCCGGGGCGGCGGCGCGACGGCGGGCCTCAGTGGATCGGCACCTGCAGCCGGCGGCCGTTCCAGTCCAGTTCCAGGCCATCGCTGGTGATCGCGGCGACCACCGCGTCGCCGACGCGGCCGCCCTCGCCGACGCGGTTGCCGTCGACGATGACGAAGCGCTTCGCCGGGTCCGGATTCCACAGGTGCATGCTGAGTTTCAGTGGCGGCAGCGACTTGCGTTCTTCCGGGGACAGGTCGGACAACTGCAGCAAGGCGCCGGTCGCTGTCGCGGATGGGGGTGCGGAGGGCGCGGGCCCGGCAGGCGCAGGCACGTTAGCCGCGGGTGCCGTCGCGACGGCCTGCGATGCCGATGCGGAACGCGGCAAGGTATTGGTCGCGGTTGCGCCCGCTCGCGGTGGCGCTGCCGGCGTCGGCGCCTCGGCGGTGATCGCGGCCGAGGGCGGCGGCCGGAAGCGCGGCTGCGTGACCACGCTGTCGGCGGCGGATGTGGTCGCGGCCGCCATCGTTGCCCCGGCGTCGGGTGCCGGCGCCGCGGGTGCCGGCTGCAAGGGCAACGAGGCGCGCAGCAGCCAACCGGCGGCGAGCAGGAGCGTGCATGCCAGCAGCCACCATGCCCACGGCGGAAACGCGGCCGCGCGCGTGGCGTGCGGCGGCGGCAGTTCCGCATGCAGGCCGGGAACCTGGCCGCGTCGGCGCTCGGCTTCGGACTTGCGCAGGGCTTCGAGGATCAGGGACATGGCTCAGTCCAGCACCCGCAGCAGCCGCGGACCGGGATCGCGTGCGGCCAGTGCGAACAGGGTTTCCGGGCCGACGACGCCGTCGGCCGCGAGTCCGTGCATGGCCTGGAAGCCGCGCACGGCTTCGGACAGCGCGCCATCGGCGATCGCGGGCCGCGTGGATGCCGCCGCCGATGCCGGCGCCAGGCGCGCCTGCAGCCACGTCGCGGCCGGGCCATCGCCGCCCAGGCCGAGCGGGGCGGCCACTTCAGGGGGCGCGCGCCACAACGCGGCGTATTCCCCTGTCCACGCGCGCTGCAATGCGACCCGCGGCACGTCGACGATCGCATCGCCCAGCCGCAGGCGCGCGCGCAGTCCGTCGGCGCCGAGCAGCAGCGCCCAGCCCTCGCCGTCGGCACTGCGCAGGCGCAGCAGCACCGGGCGGCCGATCGCGGTGAGCTTGTCGAGCCCGGCGCGTGCGCGCAGGCAATGCACACCCGGCGCCAGCACCGGCGCGCATCGCGCGGCGATGGCGGCGTCGGCGGCGTCCGTGGGCAATTTCCACAGCGCGAGCAACGCCTGCCACGGTGCCAGTGGCGCCGCGGCGGCAGCGGCCACGCGCTGCGCCAAGGCCTCGGCACCGAGCGCGGCGACGGCATGCTGCGGCGTGCGCGACGCAGCGGGAATGGCAGTCGTCGCAGGCGCGGCTTTCGCGACCGGTGTCGCCGCCGGCGGCGCGCGGCGCAGCACGAATGCCGCAAGCAGCAGCGTGACCGCCAACAAGGCCAGCACCGCGTAAACAGGCTTGGCGAAGCCGGACCGCCGCTGCGCTGGCGGCAGCGCTTCGGCCGCGGCGAGATCGACCAGGCGCGCGTCGATCGTGGCCTGGTCGCGCGCGTACCCGGCCAGCAGGCTGCGCTCTGCGATCACGTTGAGCAGCCGCGGCACGCCGCCGGAATGCAGGTGCAGGCGGCGGGTCGCGCCCTTGTCGAACGGCAGCCGCACGCCGCCGGCGATGGCGTGGCGATGGCGCAGGTAGCGCTCGGTTTCGCCCGCATCCAGCGGCGTGAGGTGGAAGCGCGCGGTGATCCGCTGGGCGAGCTGGCGCAGCTCGTCGCGCGCCAGCAGCGTGCGCAGCTCGGGCTGGCCGAGCAGGATGACCTGCAGCAGTTTCTGGGTGTCGGTTTCCAGGTTGGTGAGCAGGCGCACCTGCTCCAGCGCCTCGATCGACAGGTCCTGGGCCTCGTCGATGATCAGCACTACGCGCAGGCCCTGCGCGTAGGCCTCCAGCAGGTAGGCGTTGAGGGCGTCGACCAGCGCCTTGGCGCTGCCGCGCTTGCTGCCGTGGTCGCCCGCGGCCAGGTCCAGGTGCAGTTCCTCGCAGATCGTTTCCAGCAACTCGACCGGGGTCTGCCGCGGATTGAGCACCAGCGCGACCCGGGTGTTTTCCGGCAGTTGCTCCAGCAGCAGCCGGCACAGCGTGGTCTTGCCGGTGCCGACTTCGCCGGTGAGCTGCACGAAACCGCCGCCACCGCCCTTGTCGATGCCGAACAGCAGGTGCGCGAGCGCGTCCCGGTGGCGTTCGCTGAGGAACACGAAGCGCGGATCGGGCGTGATCGAGAACGGCGGCTCCTTGAGGCCGTAGTACTCGAGGTACATGCGCGGACCGGTGGCGGCGAAGTGCCTAGCCTGCCACGAAACGCCGCGCCGCGAGCTATTCGGCGATGCCCTTGGCCTCGGCGGTGCCGAGCACCTCGGGATGCCGCAGCCGTCGCGGCTGCGCGACCAGCGGGTAGGCCAGCACCGCGCCGAGGATGATGGCGACGCCGCCGTAGAACCACGGCGTCAGTTCGCGCTGTTCGCCCAGCAGCAGGATCGCCAGCACGATCGCGTACACCGGCTCCAGGTTGACCGCAAGCTGCGCCGCGAACGCGCTCATGTGGCGCAATGCCACCAGCGACAGCACGAACGGCAGCAGCGTGCAGGCCAGCGACAGCGCCAGCAGGTACAGCGCGTCGTGCAGGCCGGGCAGCACCAGCAGGTCGCCGGCGAAGGCGGGGAACAGGTAGGGCATCAACGGCGCCAGCGCGGTCATCGCCAGCGTGCCGGCGCCGAGCTCGAGCGCGGTCACGGTCAGCGGGTCGGCGTGTTCGACCAGGCGCTTGTTGAGCGAACCGAACAGCGCCACGAACAACGCCGACACGGTGCCGACCACGATCCCCAGCCGCATTCCGTGCGGCACGCCGCCGACCACCAGCGCCACCCCCGGCAGCACCGCGATGCCGAGCGCGAGTTCGCGCGTGGAGAATTTGCGCCCGGCGAGCCTGGGTTCCACCAGCGCGGTGAATACCGTCGCCAGCGCCATGCAGGTGGCGCCCACCGAGGCATTGGCCAGCTTGATCGCCCCGTAGAAGGTCAGCCAGTGCAGCGAGACCAGCACGCCGATGCCGGCGTAGGCCAGCAACAGCCGGCGCGGCATCGCCCGCAAGCCGCGCCAGACCCGCGGCACGCAGGCCAGCGCCGCGACCACGATCAGCATCCGCCACCACACCAGCGGCAGCGCCGGCAGGGTGATGAGCTTGCCGAAGATCGCGGTGAAGCCCCACAGCAGCACGCAGGCGTGGATCTGCAGGAACGCCTTGCGGGTGTCGGTCATCGGCATCGCGGCATTGTAGAGTGGGCCGGCGACGGCGGTGGGCCATGGGCGACGACTTCATCAGCTACCTGCACGAACTGTTCTCGGCGTTCGCGCCGATCCGCACGCGGGCGATGTTCGGCGGCCACGGCGTCTACGCGGCGGTCGGCGGCGGCGAGGAGCGGATCATCGGCATCGTCATCGACGGCGCGCTGTACCTGAAGACCGATGCGCGGACCGTGGAGCGCTTCCGGGCCGCCGGCTGCGCGCCGTTCGTCTACCACGGCCAGGCCCAGCCGATCACCATGAGCTACTGGTCGTTGCCCGGCGAGGCGATGGATTCCCCGCAGGCGATGCGGCCCTGGGCGCAGCTGGCCTGGGAGGCGGCGTCGCGCAAGCCCCCGCCACGCAGACCGAAGCCGAGCCGGCCGCCCCGGACGATCCCGTAGCCGGGAACATCCGGGCGGGCCCGTCGACCCCGGCGTGGGCAGGGGCATGTTTGCCGGGCAATGCAGCGGATCCTCGCCAGGCCCGGAAGGTCGTCGACTTCAGGCCTTGCCTGCGCGGGGGGCGCGCGTGTCCGTCGTGGCGAGGCAGTCAGGCCGCGCCAAGCCGCTGCAGCAGCGCCATCGCCGCGGCCGGATTGCGCTCCTTGGCGGCGCTGATGAAATACACGAACACGTCGCGCGGTTTCGCCGCGGCCGTGCCCGTGGGTTCGAGCCGCGGCAGGTCGCCAGGTTCGCCGCCGGCCGCCCATTGCCGCGCGCGCTGCGCCCAGCGTCGCAGCTCCGCGTCGGTGTAGCCGGTGGCGATGCCGGCGCGCGAACGCATCAGCCGCGCATACACGAAATCCGCGGTGGCGTCGGCGAAGGACGGATGGTCGGGCGAATCGGTGAACACCGTCGCCATGCCATGGCGGCGGGCGAGGGCGAGATAGGCGCCATCGACGAAACCCGGGTCGCGCACGTCGAGCACGTGCCGCAGGGGGCGACCGCCGGCCTCGCCGGGAAGCAGTTCCAGGAAAGCGGCGAAGCCGTCGCGATCGATGCGCTGGCCGGCATCGAACTGCCAGACCAGCGGGCCGAGCTTGGCGCCCAGTTCGCAGATGCCGCCGATGAAATCCTCGACCTGCGGGCCGGTCTTCTCCAGCGAGCGCGATTGCATGATGCGCATCGGGGCCTTGGCCGAGAACACGAAGCCATCGGGCGCCTGGTCGCGCCATTTGGCATAGGTCGCCGGTTTCTGGGTGCCGTAATAGGTGCCGTTGATCTCGATCGCGCTGACGTGGCGGCTGGCATATTCCAGTTCGCGCCGTTGCACCAGCCCCTTGGGATAGAAGTTGTCGCGCCATGGCGCGTAGGTCCAGCCGCCGATGCCGACGCGGATGCCGTCGGTCGCCACCGGCGGCCGTGCGAACAGGTCGCTCATGGTCGCGGTGCCCGCCCGCGCGGCGGGTGGCGGCTCAGGCTTCTTGCCACGGGTCATGGCTGCCGAACCACCACAAGTGGCCTTCCGGGTCGCGGCAGGCATAGCCGCGCCCGCCGTATGGCTGGTCGGCGATGTCGATCACGACCTGCGCACCGGCGGCCGTCGCTTGTGCGTAATGCGCATCGGCATCGGCGACGACCACGCAGGCGCTCTGGGTCTCGCGCATGCCGATCTCGTCGGGTTGCGCCATGTGCCGGTCCCATTCGCCGGCGTTGTCGGCCGGGCCCAGCATCACCATGCCGTTGCCGAACACCAGTTGCGCGTGGAGCACGGTGTCGCCGTCGGCGTACACCGCGTGCTTCTCGAAGCCGAATGCGCGGCACAGCCAGTCGATCGCCGCCGGCGCGTCGCGGTAGCGCAGGCAGGGAACGATGCTGGAGCCGTTGCCGGGAGCCATGTCCTCTCCTGTTGCCGATCCGGCCTGGCCAGCCGCCGTGGCGCCTGCGGGTTGTCGATGGAGGGCGGCGAGGGTCGCTGCCCGCGTGGATTGCAGCGTGCCCGCGGGCCTCTACGTCGGTTCGCGCAACCAATGCCCGGCCGGCTGCGGACGGCCGAACAGGTATCCCTGGCCATAGAGGCAGCCCATCCGGTGCAGCGCACGATACTGGCCTTCGGTCTCGATCCCCTCGGCGACCACTTCGAGTCCCAGCGATTGCGCCAGCGCGAGGATCGCGCGGACCACCGCGGAACTGCGCGAAGCATCCCCGCTGCCCAGCTGCTCGACGAAGGAGCGGTCGATCTTCAGCATCTTCAACGGGAAACGATGCACGTACCCGAGCGAGGAGTAACCGGTGCCGAAGTCGTCCAGGGCCGCCTCGATGCAGGCCTCGCGCAGGCGTTGCAGCACCTTGGCGACGGCATCGGGATCGCCGAGCAGGGTCCCTTCGGTCACCTCGATCCTCAACCGCGCGGGATCGAATCCGGTCTCCGAGGTCATCGCCAGCAGGCGGGTATCCAGGTCGTCGTTGTGGAAGTGCCGGGGCGACACGTTGATGGTGATGAACGCATCGTCGCGCAGGAGCTTCCTGCCTTCGATGCAGCTCAGGCGGTACATCTGCCAGTCGATCGCCTCGATCAGCCCGCATTCCTCGGCGACCGGCAGGAAATCGCCGGGGGCCAGCACGCCGCGTGCCGGATGGTTCCAGCGCACCAGTGCTTCGTAGCCGACCCGGGCGCCATCGGACAGCCGGACCAGGGGCTGGAAGTACGGCTCGAATTCCCGCGCCTGCAGCGCCTTGCGAAGTTCCTGCTCCATCCCGAGCACGTCCATGGCCGCGCGCTGCAACGAGTCGTCGAACAGCACGAAGCGGCTGCGTCCGGCCGCCTTGGCCCGGTAGAGCGCGGTGTCGGCATCCTGCAACAGCGCATCGACGCTCTGGTGGCGCGGATCGCTGATCGCGATGCCGATGCTGGCCGAGGCGGTGAGCTCGCGTCCTTCCACCGGCATCCCCTGTTGCAGCAACTCCAGGATGCGCTGCGCCACCTTGGTGGCGGTCTGCGGCTGCGGTACCTCCTCGAGCAGGATCGCGAACTCGTCGCCGGACAGCCGCGCCACGACATCGGGCTCGCGGACGCATTGCAGCAGCCGCCTGGACACCGCCTGCAACACCTCGTCGCCGGCCAGGTGCCCCAGGCTGTCGTTGATGACCTTGAAGCGGTCGACATCCAGGTACAGCAGCGCGAAGCGGCGTTCGCCGTTGCGCTTCATCCCGGCGATCGCGCGCTCGATGCGGTCGCGCATGTACAGCCGGTTGGGCAGCCCGGTCAGCGGGTCGTGCATGACCTGGTGCTTGAGCTGGGTCTCGACCCTCTCGCGGACCGCGATCTGCTCGCTCAATTCGCGGGTACGGTCCTGCACGCGCTGTTCCAGGTCGGCGTTGAGCTGCTGCAGGGCCTCCGCGCTGCGGCGGCGCTGCAGGCTGCTGGCGATCTGGTGCGCCACGAAGGTCAGCAGCTCGGCGTCGCCCTCGTCATAGGTCCTGTCCTCGCGATAGCTCTGCACCGCCACGGCGCCCAGCACCCGGTCGGAATCCAGCAGCGGGGCGCCCAGCCAGCAGATCGTCTTGGGTCCCTCGAGCGAGGGGCCGACCGCCAGTCCGGGCTCGATCTCGCCGCGGCCGACGAGGGCCTGGAACGTGCTGGCGTCGACCAGGGCGTGGCAGCGCTGGCGCATGACGTATTCGGTCAGCCCGCGCCCGGGCTTGCGCGGCGGGTTCTCCTGCAGGCCCGCGGCCCGGTAATAGGGGAACTCGAGTTGCTCGCTGTCCTCGTTGAGCAATGCGATATAGAAGTTTTCCGCGTACAGCAAGCCGCCGACGACGTCGTGGACCTGGCGATAGAACGCCTCGCTGCCCTCCTCGGAATTGGCCAGGGCGGCGATCCGGTACAGGCTGGCCTGCAGGTGCTCGGCGCGTTCGACCTCGGCGATCTGGTCGCGGAGCATGACGTTGGTTTCGGCCAGCTGCTCGGTGCGCTCCTCGACCCACCGTTCCAGTTCCTTCTGGTCCCGCTTTCGCTCCAGCGCGGTGAGGATATGTTCGGCCACGAATGCCAGCAGCGCGCGATCCTCCGCGGTATAGCGGACGCCCTCGACATAGCTCTGCACCACCAGCCCGCCATGGACCAGGCCGTCGCGCTGCATCGGGACGCCGAGCCAGTCGATGCTGTCGGCGCCGGCGATCCGCAGCGGGCCGGAGACCTGTGCGCGCAATTCCTCGGTCGTGCCCATCAAGGGCCTGGCGTCCCGGATCAGGTAGCCGGTCAGTCGCTGCTCGAAGTCCGCCATCGCGAAGTCCCGGTCCACGGCCGGTGCCTCGGTGTCTTCCGAGTCCACGTAGTAGACGAAGCGCAGGCTGTCGCGCGCGCGGTCGTACAGCACGATGTAGAAGTTTTCGGCGTACATCAGGCCGGCGAGGATCTCGTGCAGCCCGCGCAGCATGGTGGGGTTGTCGAGGTCGGAGCCGGCGATGTCGGCGATCGCGAACAGGGCGCGCTGCAGCCGTTCGGCCTTTTCCAGCTGGGCCACGGTGTCCTGCAGCCGCGCCAGGGTCAGGACTTCGGCCATGCGGGCGCCGGCGGCGCCGCACAGCCCCCGCAGCCTGGGCGTCGCCGGCACCGGCAACGGCGATTCCAGCCGCAACAACGCCACTCCGCCGGCTTGGTCGTCGCACAACGGCACGTAGCAGGGGTCGGACCGGTTGCCTGCGCGCCGCGCGGAGACTTCGCGCACGGCCCTGGCGATGGCGCTGTCCGTCGCGGCGCCCGGCGGTTCGCTGGCGACCGCCTCCGGCCAGCGCGACGACCAGAAGGCCGCCACGAGGCGTTGTTCCGGCAACGCGCCCATCAGTGCGGCAACCACTTCCTGTGGCGTCGTGGCCTGCAACAGGAGCACGGGGAAGGCGTCGGCTCCGGTATCGGGGTTAGGCTCGGGGCGGAATTCAGGCTGCATGCGGCCTCCCTGGTGGGGGCAGCGTAACGCGGTCCGCGCGGCGGTTGTGTGATGCCGGCGCTGGAATCCACCAGCCGACGGATCGGCTCGGCCAGCACCGGTGTGTGCACTCGGACGGGGCGCCGGCACCGCAGGACGGAACCTGGTCGTGGCAGGCATGGTGCCGAGCCGTTGCCCGGTCGGGCATCCATTGCCCGCCGCAGGTCGAACGGCTCCTGCACGCCGACGAAGGAGCGCGGCGGCTGCGCGCCGGTCAATTGCGCACGCACGCATTTCCCTGCGGCTGCGCGCCGCTGGAGGGGCCGTGGACCATCAGCCGGCTGCACCGCCTGCGCCGCCATCGCCTCGACGGCAGCGGGGACGTGGCCGGCCCGCTGCGGCGCGGGCGCGTTGCAGGCGCCCGGCACGCCGGCCAGCGGGGCGATGGCCGGCAACCATGCGCGCCGCTTGGCGTTGTTTCCGTTCGAGAAGGTCAGGCCGGCAGCGGTTCGGGCGGGGCCGCGGGGCTGGCGATCGGTCTGGCGGGTGCGGCCGCCATGCGATCGGCGGCGAGAGCGGCCATGCCGTACACGCGCGCGATCCGCCCCCAGGCCAGCATCGCCACGACCGCCTGCCCGAGCAGGAACGCGAGCGCGAACGTGCCCATGCCGACGCCATCGACGCGCACCCGCAGCCATGCGAACAGCAACGCCAGCCCGTAACCGACGAGGCTGGCGACCAGGTACACCAGCATGGTCGCAAGCGGCCGCTTCAGCAGCAGCTTCACCCCGTGCCACCAGGCCACCACCACCGAATGCCGGTTGCGGTCGGCACCGAGCCAGCCGCGCCCGGCTTCGACCGTGGCGTGGGCGAGCACGAACACGACCGCGGCGACCACCAGGCCGATTCGCGAGGCGTTGTCCACTTCGGAGGCGAGGATCGCCTGCTCGGTACTCTTGCCCAGCGCGGTGATCACGCCGCCGCCGATCGCCGCGGCGATGCCCAGCGGAATCGCCGACCACAGCAGCATCCGCAGCATCCGCCAGTATTCGGACAAGCCACCGTGGACCAGTTCGCCGAAACCGAGCCGGCGCCCGGCGCGCAGCGAGGCCACCACCATGCCGGTCAGCCATGGCGACAGCAGCAGCATCAGCACGGTGGTCGCGCCGAGGCCGGCGCCGAGCCAGCCCAGGTGCTCGCCGATTTCCATCAGTCCCTGGATCAACAGCGGCACGTTGCGACCGGCGGCGATGTCGGCGGCGTACGGCGAGTGGCCGAATTGCGCGTGCAGCGTGGCCCACAGCGGGGTGGCGACCAGCAGCACGGGCAGCAGCGTGGCGATGATCCACAACAGCAGCAGGCGCCATTGCAGGGCGGACTTCAACGCGGCGAAGGCGGCGCCCAGGCCGCCGCGACGGGAGGTGCGGTTCATAGGCTCACCAGGAAGGAGAAGAGGGTCTGCAGGGCGGACGCGAACTGGCCGGAGATCCGGCGCGCGACCGAGCCGTCGCCTTCGAGCGTGCGGCTGTCGTCGAACTTGCTGGCGTCCAGGTACACCTTGTGCCCCGGATCCAGTTCCACCGACAGCGCCTTGGCGTGCCGGGTCCAGGTGAAGCGCTGCCACGGCCGCGTGCCGCCGAAATGCGCGGTCTCGCTGCTGCCGTCGGCGAACTTCACCACCAGCGCCTGCGGCACGTCGGCGCCGGCGCGACGGACCAGCACCACGGTGCGGTACGGGAACGGACCTTCTCCGGCCTCGGCCTTCGGGTGCGCCTTCTTCCAGGCTTCGCGCTTGTCGGCGACCGCCTTGTCCAGCGCCTTGCTGGTCAGCTCGACGCGCTTGCCCTTGTATTGCACGTAGCCGGGCTGCGGCAGCACTTCGCTGCTGGAGAACGACGCGATGCTGTCGTCGACCGGATGCACGTCGTACACCTGCTGGGCGAAGATGCGTTCGACCGTCGCGCCCTGGCCGGTGCCCTCGACCAGGGCCGCGCGCAGGTCCGCGATGCTGGGATGGCGGAACTTCCAGCGCGCGTAGTAGAGCTTGAACGCGCGTTCCAGCGCCGGCGTGCCGACCGCGGCCTCGAGGTCGCGCATGGTGGTCGCGGTGCGCGAATAGACGGTCCCGTAGCTGCCGCCGGACATGCGGTTCCAGGAGTTCTGGCCGAGCGGGTCGGCCGGATGCTCGGTCATCGCGCCGAGGCGCTCGTAGTCGAACACCGGCATCCGCAGGTCGATGCCGAGCTTCTTCATCCAGGGCGTGGCCATGTGGATGTCGCGCTTGGCGGCGCGCAGCATGCGCTGGTCCCAGTACTCGTTGAGTCCTTCGTCGAGCATCGGCTCCTCGAACTCGTTGGAGCCGAGGATGCCGTAGAAGTAGCCATGGCCGAATTCGTGGATGGTGACGAAGTCGAGCAGGTCGCGGGCGAGGGTACCCGGGGAAACGTCGGCGAAACTGGACGCGGTGAAGAAGGTGGGGTACTCCATGCCGCCGGCTTCGTCCGCGTTGTGCGGCGGGATCACCACGGTCACGGTGCGGTACGGGTACGGGCCGAGCGTGCGCGAGAAGAACTCGAGCGACTGGATCGTGGCGTCCAGCGCCGGCTTGGCGTTGTTCTCGTATTCGGGCGTGTACAGCACGCGCACGGTGACCTTGGGGCTGCCGGGACCGTTGTAGTAGCCGACCAGCGGCTTGGCGTAGCGCTTGTCCGCGGTCCAGGCGAAGTCGTGCACGTCGCCCTGGACGAAGCGGTGGGTGACCTTGCCGTCCTTCTCGACCGGTGCGCCGGTCTCTTCGCCGGTGGCGCCGACGGTGTAGCCCTTGGGCACGGTGATGCGCACGTCGTACTCGCCATAGTCGGCGTAGAACTCGCTGTGCGCGTGGAACTCGTGGGTGTTCCAGCGCGGCGCGGTGGCGCCGCGTTCGCCCGGCAGTTCGAGCACGCCGATCTTCGGGAACCACTGGCCGACGAGGTGGAAGCTGCCGTAATAGCCGGTGCGCGCGATCACCCGCGGCAACTGGTCGAGGAAGTCGATCTCGAGCGTGGTGCTGGCGCCCGGCGCGACCGCCTCCGGCAGGTCCAGCCGCACCACGGTGCGATCCGACTTCGGGCCGCCATCGGGCTGCACGAAGCTCCACTTCACCGGTGCGCCGCCCTGCGCCACCTTTTGCAGCTTGATGTAGCCCCAGTCCCCATCCTTGACGTCGACGCCGCTGCGGAACTTGTCGTTGCCCTCGCGCAACTCGGTCATGAAGGTACTGCCCGGGCCCTCGAAGGCGTTGAGGTACAGGTGCAGGTACACCGAGCACACCGGCTGCGCGCTGCGGTTGCGCCAGGTCAGCCGCTGCTTGCCGGCGACGGTGTGCTTGACCGGGTCGAGCGTGGCATCGATCGAGTAGCGGACCACGCGGTCGGACAGGGTGGCTTCGTTGCCGCTGCGCGGGCCGCCCCAGGCGTCGGCCGCGCTGGGCGTGGCGACGGCGGCGGCATCACCACCCACCAGCGGGATCGCTGCACAGGCGGCGGGCGGCGTGGCAGGCCCCGCGGCCAGCGCGGACAGAGGCAGCCCGGCGACCAGCGCCCAGGCCAGGAGCATTCGCATGCGCAGCATTGATCGTTTCCCCCGGAGACACGAAACCACGAGGGTGCGGCAATCGCCGCGCCGCGGCAATCCCGACCCGTGGCCGATGCGCCGGTGGCCGCGACGCGGTATCGTCGGGGGTCGCACATGCATGGAGACCACCCATGACGCACGCAGGCAGTTGCCATTGCGGCAGGATCGCCTTCACCCTGGAAGGCGAGGTCAAGCAGGCCATCGACTGCAATTGCTCGATGTGTCGCCGGCGAGGTTCGCTGCTGGCGTTCTTCCCGCGCGAGGCGCTGACGCTCACCTCGAAGGAAGGCGACTACGGCACCTATCGTTTCAATACCGAGAAGATTGCCCATCATTTCTGCCGGGACTGCGGGGTCTCGCCTTTCAGCGAGGCCATCCATCCGAAGACCGGCGAGCCGACGGTGGCGGTCAACGTGCGTTGCCTGCCGGATGTCGACCTGGGGGCCTTGGACATCCAGCAGGTCGACGGGGCCAGTTTCTGAAAGGCATGCCGGCAATGCGCCCTCGGCAGTCGCGCCCGCCGGCGTTCTCCGGATTGTTGTTGCTGGCCTGCCTGGCTGTGGCTTCCACCGCCCAGGCGCGATGCCCGCCCGCCGGCTACGACCTGGCGGCGCTGCAAAACCTGAAAGCGGCGAAGTTCGAGTTGCCCGATCCCGCGGCACGCGATGCGCTTGCCGTGGACCTGGTCGATTGCCTCGGCGATCCCGACCCGGCATTGCGCGATGGCATCGCCTACGAAGCGCTGGCAGGGTGGATGCGCAATGGCGCCCTCGATGCGCCGGCGTTGCGCCGGCTGCAGGCGCGGCTGTTGCCGATGCTGGCGCAGGCCGATCCAGCCGGATTCCGGCGCCCGTTCGCGGCGCTGGTGCTGGCCGAAGTGGCGCGCAGCGACCGCATGCAGCCGTGGATGACGGACGGCGAGCGCGGCGCGATGGTGGGTGCCGCAGCCGACTATGAGGCCGCGGTCGACGATTACCGCGGCTTCGACCCGGCCGAAGGCTGGCGCCACGGCGTCGCCCACGGCGCGGACTGGTTGATGCAGCTGGCGCTGAACCCGGCCCTCGACCGGGCGCAGCTCGACCGCATCCTCGCGGCGGTAGCGGTGCAGGTCGTACCGGCCGCCGGCCACGCCTACGTGTTCGGCGAACCCGAGCGCCTGGCGCGGCCGTTGCTGTTCGTCGCGCGCCGCGGCCTGCATGGCGAGGCCGAATGGACTGCATGGCTGTCGGAGCGCATCGCCGACCTCGGGCCAGCGCGCCCGGGCGACCCGGCATGGCTCGCGCGCCGGCACGACCTGCTCGCGCTGCTGCGCGTGCTGTACGTCGAGGCCGACCTTGCGCAGGAAGCGAACATCAAGCGGCTCAAGCCGGTCGTCGCGGCAGCGCTGGAGCGCCTGCAGTAACCCTGCGAGCGCTGCTCAGTCGTCCTCTTCCTCGAATTCCACCAGCGCGTCGAGGTCGAAGGCCAGCGCCTCGACCGCCTCGCGCACCTTGCGCGCGGTGGACGCGTTCGGCGCCTCGATTTCCAGCTCGTGCGCATCCGGGCCACGGATGTCGCTCAGCCCCGCCGAGCTGGAATCCGAGTCGTCCATGCGCTCCATCATGTCCGCGACCTCCTCGACGTGCTCGATCCCGTCCAGGCTCTGCAGCAGGTTGATCACGGCTCGGGCGTCGTCTTCGCTTCCGGTCAGGCGCAGGCGCAGGGTCGGCATCGGGGCATCTCGCGGTGGGGTGCGGGGAGCCTAGGCAGGCGCAGGCTAATGCGGCGTGATGGCGATGGCGTCGCGCCGCATGATCCGCTCCGGCTTGCGTGCATTCATTTCGCGGCGGCGGCTTGCGGCGGCGCGCGCACCGGCAGCGGCACGTTGCACAAGTCGATATGGCCGGCCGGGACCTTGTACCAGCCGTCGCTGCGGTTGCGACGCGACTCGACGACCTGCGCGAACAGCGGCGTGTCGGTGCGCAGCAGCTGCAGCGGCGTGCGTCGGGCCTCGGGCAGGTCGGCCGCCAGCGCGATCGACCTGATCGGCGTGCGCAGTTCGGGTTTCTCGTAGAAACCCATCGGCTGCGGGCCGCGCGGGATCACGCTCAGCAGTTCCATGCCCTGCACGACGCGGCCGACGACGGTGATGTTGCGGTCGAGCTGGCGCGGCGACTGGCCGTCGACGACATACAGCTCGGTGCCGTTGCTGGAGTCGGCGGCGACATCGCGGCCGGCGCCGAGGGTGCCGTAGCAGTGCGCCAGCCAGGCCTGGCCCGACTTGGGGTCGCGCGCGGCCGGGAAGCCGCCAGAGAAACCGACTTCCGGGGCCCAGCCGTCGCTGTCGGGCAACCGGTCGAAGGCGAGCCCGGCCGACTTGCGGGTGAATTCGGCCGGCAGGTGCGCCCTGGCGCTGCCGATCGGCTTGCGGGCCTGCTCGTCCTCGGTCGGATCGCCGAACTGGACCACGAAGTTGTCCTGCGAACGGTAGATGCTCAACCCGTCCCAGTAATGCTCGTGGGCGAGCGTGCGGATGTTGGCGACGTGCGCGGGCGCGAACCCGGGCGCGAGTTCGATCACGACGCGACCGCTGGCCAGGTCCATGTACAGGGTGTTGGCCGGATCCAGCGTGCGCCAGTCGGACGCCGTGGAGGCATCGAGCAGTTCCTGCATCGACTTGGGTTGCGGCGCGGCCGCCGGCGCCTCCGGCGATTGCTGCGCCGACACCGCCGAAGGCGCGATCGACACCGCCGCGATCGACGACAGGGCGAACAACAGGGCGGACGACAGCGGGCGCAGGTTCGACACGGGCGGCTCCTTCGGCGGCGATGCCCGATTCTGGCGCAGCGCCGCCGATGCCGCCATCGGCGGCCGTCGCCGTCAGTGCCTGGTATGCGATTTGGCGCCGTCGGATTTGCGTCCGGAACCGGACTTGTTGCCGCCGCCGTCCCGCTTGTTGACCGTGGCCCAGGCGATCCGCTCGGCGTCTTCCTTGGAGCGGCCATCCTTCTTTTCGCTCTGCTCGATGTGCTGGGCCTGGCGTTTCTGCTTGTCGGTGTAGCTGGATTTGTCGCCCCGTGGCATCGGGATTCTCCTTGGCCGGGAGGGGGTCGGCCGCCGCAATCCTCGCCACGCCACCGTCAATCCACGGCGATGAAATCGTTAAAGCCCGTGTCAGGCGCAGTGCCTGCACCGGGAGGCAGGCATGACTAGAGGCACATCCACTATACCGAAGTTGAGAATAGTATCGCCTGCAACCTAGCAGGAGGCCGCCATGGCCGCATCCCCCACATCGCCGACTGCGCCCCCGGACGACGCCGACGTCGCCGGGCAGCAGCTGCGCAAGTTCCAGAAGGAGCTCAGCGCCGGCACCGTGTCGCTGGCGTTGCTCGCGGTGCTGGCGGCTGCCGCCGAACCGATGTACGGCTACCAGATCGCCAAGCGCCTGGAACAGGTCGGCGAAGGCGTGCTTGCCGGCAAGCAGAGCGCGCTGTATCCGGTGCTGCGCAACCTCGAGGCTTCGGGCCTGCTGGAGAGCTTCGTCGAGCCGTCGGTCGCCGGGCCGCCGCGCCGCTACTACCGCATCACCGCCGCCGGGCGGGATGTCCTGCGCGCCTGGACCGAGGCCTGGCGCGCCACCCGCGATTCCGTCGATTCCGTCCTCCAGGGGCCCTCCGCATGAACGCCATGCACAACGCATCGTTGCCGACCACCATTCCCGATTACCTCGCGCAGCTGCGCGCCGCGCTGGCCGGTGCCGACCCGGCGCTGGTGCAGGACGCGCTGTACGACGCCGAGGAATACCTGCGCTCGGAACTGGCCGAACATCCCGACCAGTCCGAGGCGGAAGTGATCGCCGCGGTCGCGGGCAGCTATGGCGCGCCGGAAGAAGTCGCCGAAATCTATCGCGACACCGAGGTCAAGGTGCAGACCGCGCTGCGCGCACCGCCGCCGCCGCAGCGCAGTTCCGCGCTCGGCCGGTTCTTCGGCGTCGCCGCGGATCCGCGGACCTACGGCGCGATGTTCTATTCGATCCTGGCGCTGGCCACCGGCGTCTTCTACTTCACCTGGGTGGTGACCGGGATCTCGCTGTCGCTGGGGCTGTCGGTGATCATCATCGGCATCCCGTTCGTGATCCTGTTCCTGGGCTCGGTGCGGCTGCTGTCGCTGGTCGAGGGCCGGATCGTCGAGGTGATGCTCGGCGAACGGATGCCGCGGCGGCCGCTGTACGCGGACCGCGACCGCCCGGTGCTGGAGCGGATCAAGGAAATGTTCGTCGATCCGCGCACCTGGTCGACGCTGGTCTACATGCTGGCGATGCTGCCGCTGGGTGTCGCCTACTTCACCGTCGCGGTGACGCTGCTGGCGACTTCGCTTGGCCTGGTGGTCGGACCGTTGCTGGTCGCCCTGGGCGCGTTCGATGGGTGGTCGCTGGACGGTGGGTGGATGGGCTACTGGGAGCCGAGCACGGTCCTGGGCGCGTGGGAACTCCCCCTCGCGTTCGCGTGCGGCGTGGCGCTGCTGTTCGCCACCCTGCACCTGCTGCGCGGGATCGGGCGGCTGCACGGGGCGATCGCCAAGCAGTTGCTGGTCAAGGCGTAACGGCTGCCCTCGTCCGCGGCTTGCCGGCGGCCAGCGCCAAGCGGGCGACCGGACGCCGGAACGCGGGGGAACGGATCACATCCGCGGGTTGACCGCGCCGGCCACGCGCCAGTTGCCGGTCGCGCTTCAGTCGATGTGCGCGGCGATGAAGTCGCGCACCTGCGGATACACCTGCGTGCGCCAGCGGCGGCCGCTGAAGATGCCGTAGTGGCCGGCGCCTTCCACCGTCAGGTGCTCGCGATCCCGTGGCGCGA
>JAKFDF010000242.1:0-5605 GCA_036676275.1 Lysobacter sp. | reverse complement strand
TGGCCGGACGTGCGCCTGGACGGGCTGCACATGCATATCGGCTCGCAGATCCTGGAGCTGGCGCCGTTGCGACAGGCCTTGCAGCGACTGGCGCGGTTCTGGCGCGAGCTGGCGCTGGCCGGGCACGCGATCACGAGCATCGACGTCGGGGGCGGGCTCGGCGTGCGGTACCGCGAGGGCGAGCAGCCGCTGGCCGCGCGCGATTACGTCGCCGCGATCCGCGATGCGCTGGACGGTTTCGAAGGCCGCGTCGTGCTCGAGCCGGGCCGCTACCTGGTGGCCGAAGCCGGGCTGCTGCTGACCCGCGTCATCCGCGCCAAGCGCGGTGCGCAAAACGAGTTCCTGGTGGTCGACGCGGCCATGAACGACCTGCTGCGGCCCAGCCTGTACGACGCCTGGCACGACATCGTGAGGGTCGGCGACAACCACGGGCGCGCCGCCACCCGCTACGACGTCGTCGGCCCGGTGTGCGAAACCGGCGACACCTTCGCCGTGGCGCGCGAACTGCCGCGCTGCGAAGCCGGCGACCTGGTGGCGATCCTGGCCACCGGCGCCTATGGTGCATCGATGGCGTCCACCTACAACTCGCGGCCGCTGGCCGCAGAGGTGCTGGTCGACGACGGCCGCTACGCAGTGGTGCGACGGCGACAGACGCTGGACGAGATGCTCGCCGGCGAACAACCGGCAGGGGAGTGGCTGGCGACATGAGTGCATTGCGCGTGCGATGCGGAAGCGGCGGCACTTCCGCTTTCGCGGCAACGACGAACATCCGGTTCCCGTGGAGGATCGGCGGCAGCCTTGCCGTGGCGATGCTTCTTGTTGCCGGTTGTGCCCACGTACCCGCGACCGATGTGGGCGCAGCCGCCAGGGCCGCACCGCTGACCCTCGACACCCACGTCGACATCCCGCTGGACTACATGCGCGACCCCAGGTTCGACGCCGGCGGCGACAGCGTGCTGCAGGTGGACCTGGACAAGATGCGCAGTGGCGGCCTGGACGCCGCGTTCTTCGTGGTCTACGTCGGGCAGGGCGCGCTGACGCCGGAAGGCTACGCGGACGCGGTGGCCCAGGCCGATCGCAAGTATTCGGCGATCGCGCTGATGCTGGAGCGGTATCCGGAGCGCATCCGCGCCGCGAGCACGCCGCGACAGGTGCGCGACAACCACGCCCGCGGCCTGTCGTCGGCGATGATCGGGGTCGAGAACGCCTATTCGCTCGGCCACGACCTCGGGCGCATCGACGCCGCCTATGCCCGCGGCGCGCGCTACCTCGGCCTGGTGCACGTCGGCAACAACGACCTGTGCAGCAGTGCCAACCCGGATGTCGAACATGGCGAGCCAGCGCACAACGGCCCCGGCGACGCCGGCATGAGCGAGTTCGGCCGCGCCGCGGTCGGGCGCGCCAACGCGCTCGGAATGATGGTCGACGTCTCCCACGCTTCCGACAAGTGCGTGCGCGACGCCATCGCCGCGTCGAAGGCGCCGGTCATCGCCTCGCACTCCTCGGCGCGGGCCTTGGTGGACGTGCCGCGCAACCTGCCGGACGAGCTGCTGCGCGCCATCGCGGAGGACGGCGGCGTGGTCCAGGCGGTCGCCTACAAGGAGTTCCTCAAGAGCGACCCTGCGCGCGCGGCGGCGGAAAAGGCGCTGCAGCAGGAGGTCGCGCGCCAGGCCGGCGATGCCGAGTACGACAGCGACAAGCACGATTACCTGCCGGCGATGGCCGAGGGCATGGCGCGGATCGAGAAAGCTCATCCGCTGGCCAGCCTCGACCAGTACATGGACCACATCCAGTACATGGTGCGCATCGCCGGCATCGACCACGTCGGCATCGCCTCGGACTTCGACGGCGGCGGCGGCATCACCGGCTGGATGGATGCCTCGCAGACCGGCAACGTCACCGCGGCCCTGGGCCAGCGCGGGTTCAGCGAGGCCGACATCGCCAAACTCTGGGGGGGCAACCTGTTGCGGGTGTGGCAGGCCGCCATCGACGAAGCCGCGCGCGAGCGCGCGCCGGCACCATGACCCGGCGCCCGCACATGGGCTTGTGGCTGTTGCGTTCGGCCGCGCTGCTGGCCGCAATGCTGCTCGGTCTTTCGGCGCAGGCGGCGCCGCCTGCGCGCCATGCGGGCAACCCGTACGCCGCCGACACGGACACGGCCGCATTCGATGCCATGGTCGACGCCACCGTGGCGCGCTACCGCCTGCCGGGGATCGCGGTGGGCGTGATCGAGGACGGCAACGTCGTCTACACCCGCACCGTTGGCGAAACCGTCGCCGGTTCCGGCGACCCGGTCACGGCCGACACGCTGTTCAAGATCGCCTCCAACAGCAAGGCGATGACCGCCAGCGTGCTGGCGCGACTGGTGCAGGCCGGCAAGCTGCGCTGGGACGACCCGGTGGTGAAGTACCTGCCCGGCTTCGCGATGCACGACCCGTGGGTGACGCAGCACATGCTGGTGCGTGATTTGCTGGTGCACAACAGCGGCCTGCCCGAGGGCGGCGGCGACCTGATGCTGTGGCCGGAGCCCAACCTGTTCACCCGCGACGACATCCTGCGCGGCCTGCGCTACATCAAGCCGGCCTACGGCTTCCGTTCCGGCTATGCCTACGACAACCTGCTGTACGTCGTCGCCGGCGAAGTCGCGGCGGCGGCGGGCGGCGCACCCTACGAGGAACTGGTGCGGCGCGAGCTGTTCCGGCCGCTGGGCCTGTCGCGTTGCCGGGTCGGCGAGTTCCGCATCGACCAGGCCGGCAGCGTCGCCCAGCCGCACATGCGCAAGGACGGCGGCAACGTCGTCATCCGCCGGGATGATGCCGTGGTTCCGGCAATCACCATGGCCGCTGCCGGCGGGATCCGCTGCAGCCTCGACGACATGCTGGCCTGGGCGCGCAACTGGCTGGTGCCGACGCCGCGACAGCTGCAATGGCTGTCGCCGGAACAGCGGCGCGCCATGTGGACCGCGCGCACGCCGATGCCGATCCCGCAGCGCCGCCGCGACTGGGACAACACCCACTACTACGCGTACGCATTCGGTTTCCGGCTCGCCGACGTCGACGGCCAGTGGACCGTGTCGCACACCGGCACCCTGGGCGGGATGTACTCGGCGATGATGTTGCTGCCGGATCGCAAGTCCGGCTTCGTGATCATGATCAACGGCGACGGCGATGACGCGCGCACGGTGCTGACCGAGGTGCTGCTCAAGCATTTCACCGCGCCGGGGCAGGGCCGCGATGTCGCTTCGTATGCCGACGAACTTGCACGCGATGCCGCTGCGCCCACGCGCTCGCGCGCACCGGACATCTCGATGCGGCAGGCGGCGAGCGCCGCGCAGATGCAATCGTGGCTCGGCATCTGGCGCGATCCCTGGTTCGGCGAGGTGGCGATTTGTCCCGCCGGCGACGGCGTCGAGTTCCGTGCGGCGAAGTCGCCGTCGATGCAGGCGCCGGTGTCGCGACTCCGCGACCGCTACCTGGTGCACTGGGACGAAGCCAAGGCCGATGTCGACGCCTGGCTCGACTTCGCCGGCAGCGGTGACGGGCGCACGCTGCGCATGGCCAAGGTCGATCCCGACGGCGACTTCAGTTCCGACTACGAGGATCTCGCCTTCACCCGGGTCCGCGATTGTGATTGACCGGTTACGGATCGGCTGGACGGCGGCGGCGCTGCTGGCGCTGGCGCTGGCGGCCTGCGCCGGCACGCCGGCAATCGCGCCGGTGCCCTCGGATGCGACCACGGCGTCCGCCGCGGGCCTGGTCGACGTGGCGACGCTGGTGCCCGACATCGCGCTGGAGATCCGCTATGCCGGCAGCGACAACTTCACCGGCGCCCGGGTCGATGGCTACTTCGCACCCAAGTGCTACCTGCTGCGCCCCGTGGCGCTGGCGCTGCAGCGCGTCGAGTCGTCGCTGCGCGAACGGCAGCTGCGGCTCAAGCTGTTCGACTGCTACCGGCCGGCGCGCGCGGTGCGGCATTTCGTGCGCTGGGCCGTCGACCTGTCCGACCAGCGCACCAAGCCGCATTACTACCCGAACCTCGACAAGCGCGAACTGCTCGGCGACTACATCGCGCCGGTGTCGGGCCACAGCCGCGGCGCCACGCTCGACCTGACCCTGCTGCAGTGCGATGCCGCGGGCGCGTGCCGGCCGCTGGACATGGGGACGGATTTCGACTTCTTCGATCCGCGCGCGCATACCGACTCGCCGGACGTGACCCCGGGCCAGCATGCCAACCGCCTGCGCCTGCGCGATGCGATGGCCGCCCAGGGTTTCCGCAACTACCCGCTCGAGTGGTGGCATTACACGCTGGTCCCGGAGCCCACGCCACGGACGTTGTACGACGTGCCCGTGCAATGACCGTTTTCCCGCCGTTTTTCTCGGGCCCCGGAGGTCGGGCGGAATGCGATCCCTGACTGCCTTGTCTTGCATCCTGATTGCGATGGCGTGCCCGCTCGCCGGCTGCGCCACCGGAGAGGACCGTATGCCAACACCCGGCATCGACGCCAGGATCGACCAGTTGATGGAACGCTACGACGGCGCGGTCCCGGGCGCCTCGTTGCTGGTGGTCCGCGACGGCGAAGCGCTGGTGCAGCGCGGCTACGGCCTGTCGGACCTTGAGCAGGGCGTCGAGGCCGGCCCGGCGACCAACTACCGGCTCGCCTCGGTGAGCAAGCAGTTCACCGCCGCCGCGATCCTGCTGCTGGTGCAGGACGGCAAGCTCGGCCTCGACGATCCGCTGCGCCGGTGGTTGCCGTCGTTGCCGCGCGCGGCCGACGCGATCACCTTGCGCCACCTGCTCACGCACACTTCGGGGCTGGTCGACTACGAGGACCTGATGGCGGCGGACTACGCCGGCCAGATCCGCGATGCCGGGGTGCTGCAGTTGCTGGAACGCGAGGACCGCACCTGGTTCGCACCAGGCAGCGCCTATCGCTACAGCAACAGCGGCTACGCCTTGCTGGCGCTGGTGGTGGAGCAGGCGTCCGGCGAAACCTTCCAGCAGTTCCTGCGCCGGCGCATCTTCGAGCCATTGGGCATGCACGACACGCTGGCCCATGTGCGCGGCGGGCCGGATGTGCCGCATCGTGCCTACGGATACAGCGAGGTCGACGGCGATGCGGCCGGCGGCGGCGCGGCCGGGAAACACTGGGTGCGCACCGACCAGAGCCCGACCAGCGCGGTACTCGGCGACGGCGGCATCTATTCCTCGCTCGTGGACCTGGCCCGGTGGGATGCCGCGCTGTACGACGACCGCCTGCTCGACGACGCCTCGCGCAGGCTCGCCTTCAGCCCGCAGGCGGCGGTCACCGGCGAGCCGTACGAAGCCGGATACGGCTTCGGCTGGCGGATCACCGGCGAGACCCTGTGGCATTCGGGCGAGACCATCGGGTTCCGCAACGTGATCGTGCGCTGGCCGCGACAGCGCCTGACCGTGATCCTGCTCAGCAACCGCAATGAACCGGAACCCTATCGCACGGCGCTGGCGATCGGGGAGCTGTTCCGCGGGCGCTGAACCGCTTCCGCGCATGCCCGGGCCACCGACAAAAAACCCCGCGGAGCGGGGTATTCGATGACGCGGATGCTGGATTGGATGGTGGAGCGGAAGG
>JAKFDF010000241.1:0-35842 GCA_036676275.1 Lysobacter sp. | reverse complement strand
TCGGTGATGTCGGCGTCGTCGTGCTGGGTGACGTGCGGGATCATCGCCCAGTTGCGCGCCAGGTTGGCGCCGGACAGCTTCTGGATGCGGCTGAGTTCGCGGGGCTCGACCTCGCCGAACTTCGCGAAGTCGATCTTCGGCCACGGCAGCAGGTTCAATCCGCCGCCGCCGGCAACCCCCGCGGCAACCCCGCCCTGCAGCGTCGCCTTCACGAACTGCTGCACGTCTTCCTTCGAAATGCGGCCGCCGCGCCCGCTGCCCGCCACCCGCGACAGGTCGACGCCCAGCTCGCGCGCGAGCAGCCGCACCGCAGGGCTGGCGTAGGGCACCTTGCCCGGCAGCACGGCCTCGGCGTCGAAACGCACCGGCGGGACGGACGGGCCGGCCGCGGCGATCGAGGCCTGGGCCAGCTTGTCGGCCTGCGCGGGGACCGCGACCGGCGGCACCTGGGTGCCGGTCTCGGCTGCGGGGGTTTCACGCGCCGGCGCCACCGGTTCGGCCCGCGGCGGCGCAGCGGCGGATCCCGTCGCGGGCGCGGCGGTGGTGGCCGGCTGGCCAGCGGCGCCGGCCGGCTCGATCAGCGCCACCACGCCGCCTTCGGACAGGCTGTCGCCGACCTTGACCTTGAGCTCGCGCACCACGCCGGCAAAGGGCGCCGGTACCTCCATCGTCGCCTTGTCCGATTCCAGCGTCACCAGGCCCTGGTCGGCCGCGACCGTGTCGCCCACGGCGACCAGCACCTCGATCACCGGCACGTCGTCGTAGCCGCCGATGTCGGGGACGCGCGCTTCCTTCAACTCGGCCATGCGGACCTCGGGCGATGGGGTGGCCGACTATTGTGGCCGGGACGGCCGGGAGACGCCAACGCGCGAGGTTTGCCGGCCATTTGCCGGCGGTTTCCCGAATCGATGTGCAAAGGGCGCGTTGGCGTCGGTCCTGCGCAGCGATTGCGATCACACATCCGCGCACCGGTCGGTCACAGATCGGAACCGTCCGCGGCGCGTGACGATCCCCGCGTCACAGTTCATGCACCAGGTGCTGGCGCATTTTCGGCAACGGCAGATCATGAAATCGCTTCCATGCGGCTCTAAGGAGGGTTCCCGCATGAAGATGTCCCTGGAGACTTCTTCGCTCATTCGCGCTTGCCTGCTGGGCATGCTGATTGCCGTGTCGGCCGGCCAAGCCCGTGCCGAGACCGCGCGCGCGAACTTCGGCGCCAGCGCCCGGGTGCTCGCCGCCAACCAGCCCGAACTCAGCCAGGCCCTGCCGCTGCCGGTGCCCGGCCATCTGCTGCAGGACGATGCGCGCGGCCGACACTACGTCTTCGAGGGCGCGATCGACAGCGCCCGCGACTATTACCGCGTGCAGATGGAAACCCTGGGTTACGAGCTGGTGGCCGAGACCGCGCCGGACCCCACCGCCGTGGAGATGCATTTCCGCCGCGACCGCGAACTGACCCTGGTCAGCCTGCGCGCCGCGATCGGCTCGGCGCCGACCCGGATCGGCCTGCGCGCGATGCGCCGTTGAGCCCGATCGGCCGGGTGCGACCGGGATCGGGCACGGTCAGAACGTCACCGACACGCTGATGCTGTCGCTGTAACTGCCGAATGCCGCATCCAGGCCCGGCGCGATGCGCCCGTACACCGGGACCCGGGCGCGGAACTCGCCGCCGCCGATCGCCGAGGTCATCCCGGTGCCGGCCTGCGTTCCGCCGCTGCCATTGCCGAAGACGATGCTGCGCGTGCTGTCGACATAGAGGTTGTACGCGAGCGTCTGGATGCCGAAGCGCATCTGCCGCGGCAGGTAGGAGCCGCTGCCGCCACGATCCAGTTCGACCCGGACCGGGACATTGTTCTTGTCGCAGATGACGTCGATCGTGCCGGTGCCATCCAGCGGCAGGGCGCTCAGCGGATCGTAGGTGCCGAAGGCGATCTGCGCGCTCGAGGTGTCGACGCGGCAATCGGCCGAGCTTGCGGCATGCGCGGGCAAGGCCGGCGCCAGGCCGCACAACGCCAGCATGCAGGCGCACATGCGCAAACCCGGCGTCCGCCATTTCCTTTCGCGGGGTTCGTGTTGCGGCCTGGCTTGGTCGCCGATGGCCAATGTGCGTTGGGCGTTCATGGCAGCTCCCTGCATTCGGCCGGATCGAGCCGGGTCACGCCCGGTGCCAGCACCGGTACCTGCAACGTGCAGCGCGCGTGCGCGCCGCTGTCCAGTTCGACCTCGAGCGCATACGCGCCCGGTGCCACGTCCTCGAGGTAATAACGGGCACTGCTGCCGATCCGGGTACTGTAGTCGTGCCCCTCGCCGTGCAGGCGCACGGTGGCCGCGCCGGCCTGCGGCAGGCGCAGGCTGCCGGTGATCGCGCGCAACGGGCGGGCCTGGAACGGCACCACCGCGCCGCCACTCCGCGGTACCGCGACCGTCAGTGCATTGGGCCCGGTGGTCCAGTCGGCCGGCACGTCGTCGTCGTCGTAACCGATGCGGTTGGGGTAGTACGGCAGCAGGTCCCGCACCAGCAGCTCGCCGGCGGCATCGGTGACGCCGACCGGCAGGTTCTCGCGCCGCACCTGGACCCCGGCCAGGCCGGGCACGCGTACCAGCGCGAAACCGTTGTCGACCGGCGGCGTCGCGAACACCCGGCCGCCGAGCGCGACCAGCGCGCCGCTGAGCAGCACGCTGGCCTGGCTGTGGCCATCGGCGTCCTGCACGGTCAGCGCGTAGCGGCCATGGCGCCCCTGGTATTCGCCGCGACCGTAGGCGAAGTCCGCGCCATCCTGGTGGTCGAGGCTGGCGCTGTAGCCGAAGCCGGTGTCGGACGGGCGCGAACGATTGGCGTCCACGCCGTACCCCCAGCCGTTGCCGTCGTGGCGGCCGCCGAGGTTGAGGTTGTCGCGCCCCAGCGCCAGGCTGACGCCCAGTTGCGCGATGGTGTCGCGGCCGTCGTCGCCGCCGTTGCGCGCCAGCGCGAAAAACAACCGTGTCCCCGCGCCCAGTCGCAGGGTGGCGTCGAGCCCGTAGCGGGTCTCGTCGCCGGCATCGAAATAGCGGTTGCGGTTCCAGTGCAGCTGCAGCGACAGCCGCGCATCCGGCGACCAGCCGACCGCGGCGAAGGCGTCGCCACGCGGCTGCCGCAGCAGGCCGTCGAACGTGTCGTCGCCGAACCCATCGCCGAGCCGGCGGTAACCGCGGTCGAAACGGCGCATGCCCAGCGACCAGCCGGCGATGCGGTTGCTGTAGCGATAGTCGAGCGCCATCGCGCCACCGCCATGGGCGGACGCGTCCCCGTCGCTGCGCGCCAGCGATGCGGACAACTCGCCCACGGGCAGCCGCAGCGCCGCCTGCGCGCCGAGGTTGCGCAGGTCGCGGTCGGCTTCGGCGCGCACGCCGACCGTGAGCGCCTGGTTGAGGCCGCGGCGCCAGTAGCCGGCGAGCACCGGATCGTCGAGGTAGCGGTCCTCGAACGGCGACGGCCGCTCGCGGCCCAGGCGCAGCGCGTATTCGGACAGGCCCGGCGCCAGCAGCCCGGAAGCGCTGTAGTAGGACGCGCTGGACAATTCGCGGGTGCCGCCGAAGGGATCGCGCAGCACCAGTTTCACGTCGTTGCGTCCCGGGCTCAGGCCCAGGCCCTGCAGCGAGAACGGTCCGGCCTGCAGCGGCTGGCGGCCGACCAGCACGCCGTTGGCGTAGATCTCGACCGTGCCGGGCGCCTGCAGCACGCCGTCGAGGTAGGGCTGCGGGAAGGTGATCAGGAACGGGTCCAGGTCGAAGGCGCGCGCCACGCCGATGCCGCCGAGCAGCGCGCTGCCGCCCAGCGGATCGGGACTCAACGCGTACTGGTCGCCGATGGTCCAGCGCCGCAACGTGCGCGGCTGGTCGAATTCGAGCCGGGTCAGGCCGCGCCGCAATCCGCCATCGGCCCGCCATTGCGCATCGCTGCGCAGCGCCCACGGCCCGCGGCTGAGGGCGCCATCCACGAACAGGTTGCGCGCATCGCGGCGGCTGCCGAAGTTGGCGGCGTAATCGAGCACGGCGCTCCAGTCGCGCATGCCGTCGACCTGCGGCGGCGGTGCATGGAAATCCGCGCGCTGCAGCGGCAGCGCCGTCGCCGGGCGGCGGATGTCGAGCCGCAGCATGGCGTGGTCGATGGCGACCCGGACGCCGTTGCCGACCGCGTCGGCATCGATGAAGTCGCGATTGTCGATGCGCAGCGTGGCGGCGCCGGGATCGAGCTGCACGCCGGCCTCCTGCAGCGCGGCGCGTTCGACCAGCACCTGCGCGCCACGCACCAGCACCACGGCGATGCCGTCGCAGGCACCGTCGACGCAGACATCCAGCAACAGGGTTTCGGTTTTCTCGGACGCTTGCGCCGGGGATGCTTGCGCCGGCACTTGCCCGGCCAGCAGCAAGCCGAGCGCGAGTGCCAGCCCGCGGTTCACGGCGCGCAGTGCCGCGACTGCAGCGGCAGGCGCAGGTCGGCGCCGGTTTCTTCCAGGCGCAGGGCCAGCTCCGTGGCGCGCGCGCACAACGCCGCGGCCGCATGCACGCGCAGCGGCAGGCTGGCGCCGGCGAGCACGTAGTTTCCCTGCAGCTGCTGGCGCTGCAGCACGCTGCCGTCGGCCGCGAGCAGTTGCAGCGACAACGCCTGCGGCGGCAGGAAGGCGGTGCCTTCGTTGCCCAGGGAGAAGGCGAGCGCATCGCCTTGCCAGCGCGCGGCCCGCAGGATCGGCGCCGGCTTGCCGGCATCGCCGCCGGACACGAACACCGGCAGGCTGATCCTGGTCAGCATGCGCACGCCGCTGCCGCTGGTGGCCGCGCCTGCGGACGGCTGCTCGTGGAGTTCGATGCGGTAGGCGGCTTCGCCGGGGTCTGTTGGCGGCACCAGCAGGCCCACCCGCAGCCGCGCCTTGCTGCCGGGGGCGATCTCCAGCAGCAGCGGATGCACCACCAGGTCGTCGCTCGGCTCCAGTTGCCAGGCGCCGTCGGCATCCATCCGCCAGCGCGCGACCGTCACCTCGAAACCCAACGGCGACGCGCCGCTGTTGCCGACCTGCACGGTATCGACCAGATGCCGCGCATCCAGTCGCACCCGGGTCGGGCTGAGTTCGAATTCGGCGGCGCGCGCGGGCAGCGCGAAGGCGAGCAACGCGAAGGCGAGCGACAACAGGCGCATGGGCAATGTTCGGCCGTGGCTGGAACGTCGCGAGGCGGGCAGCGACACCGCCGCCGCCCGCCACGGATCGATCGGGTTCAGAACGTGACCGCGACCTGGACCACGTCGCTGAAGTCGGCGCCGAGGCCGACGTTCTGGCCGGCCGGGATGCGGCCATAGGTGGTCAGGACGGTGTCGGCGTTGGAGGCGGCGGCGGTGAACTCGACGTCGTTGCCGGCGTCGCAACCCCAGGCGCTGGCGTGGCCGCTGTCGGAATAGATTTCGTAGGCCAGCAGTTCGTTGCTGGTGGCTTCCTTCATCGCCCGCGCGGGAGCGGCGCAAGTGCCGGTGCCGTTCTGGCCCTGGTCGAGCGCGACGTTGGCGTCGATGCCCTTGACGCAACGCACCGAGATGCTGCCGTTCTGGTCCAGCGGCGTGCTGGCATTGACGTCGGCCGGATCGTAGGTGCCGAAGGCGATGTCGCTGGTCGAGGTGACCCGGCAGCTGCCCTGCACGTTGGCGGTGACATTGAAGCTGCCGGTGGCCGGGTTGGCGGCGGCGACAGTGCCGGCGGCGAACAGGCCGGTGAACGCGATCGCCGCGACGACCGGAAGCGAAATCTTGCGCATGGATCATTCCCCGAGGAGTGTGGTTGGCGACGTCGAGAACGGCGAAAACCCGCGACAGCTGGATTTCGGTTCTCGAGCGGTCGCGGACGCTAATCACTGCAATTCACGCTGTCGAGGCTGAATAGGCGACTTGCGTGCGATCGGTCACACCTGAACGCGTTTTTGCGATCTGCATCACGGTTGTGAACGCCAATCGGGTTCCGGCCACGCTGTGACGCCCCCCGTGAAACAGGGGGTCCGGCTGCCAACGCGCGGCCATTAGTGCCGTCCGCCGTCGGCCGCTCCCGCCAGGCCCCCTTCCGGATCGCCCCCGGCACGGGGCGCACCGGCACGGCGGGAGGGGGCCCGGAGCCCGTGTCGATCGCCGGCATGGCCTTCGTCCATGACCTTCGTCATCCCGACCGCATGCACTGCAACCCGGGCGCGGGGACGCGCATCTTTTCCCTCGTGGGCAGCCCCTGGTGCCCCCGGGAGAACCGTCATGCGATGCCTGGACCATGTCTTCCTGCGCGGTGCGATGGCCGTGGTACTGATGGCCTTCGGCGGCACCGGCGCGCTGCTGCTGCCGCAGGCCGCACCGCCAGCCTGCGCGGCGAAGGCCGTCGCCCCGATCGCGATGTCGGTGGCGTCCGTCGACATGCCGCGTACCGTGTTCGTGCAGCCGGTCATGGCGCCGAGCCGGCAGCCGCTCTGCTGAACCCGTCCCGCGCGGGCTTCAGCCCTGCTGCCAGGGCTTCACCACCAGCAACGCGCCGACCGCGACCAGCACCACGCCGAGCACGCGCAGCGCATCGGCCGGCTGGCGCGAGTGCAGCACGCCGAAGTGATCGAGCAGCAAGGAGCCCGCCATCTGCCCGAACACCACCAGGCAGATCAGCGACGCCGCGCCCATGCGCGGGATCATCAATGTCGCCACCGCCACGAACGCGGCACCGAGCACGCCTCCGCTCCAAACCCACCACGGCATCCGCGCGAGCGCGGCGATGTCGAAGGCCGGCGGCCGCGTCGCCAGCCAGCCGGCGGCAAGCGCCAGGGTGCCGACGCAGAACGACACCAGCGACGCGAACAGCGATCCATGGCTCAGCTGCGCCAGGCGCGCATTGACCAACGCCTGCAACGGCAGTGCCGCGCCGACCAGCAGGACCAGCAACCAGGCCAGGATGTTCATCGGTTCTCCTCGGGTCAGCGCGGTGGACGTGGCGTGAAGCGGGCCACTGCAATGGTACGCAGGCGTCACGAAACCGCGCGAAGTAGGCCCGCCAGTCAGGTTGCATGGGCGCAGGCGTTCAGCGCGCGGCCGTTAGGGTGGCCACGCCCTACTCCCCAGGGCCCACAAGACCTAACGAGGAGAACCCCCATGCAATCCGTTCGCAACACCCATCGCATCGTGCTGTCGGCACTTGGCATCGCCGTCGCCGCCGGCTTCGCGGCCGCGCCCGCCTTCGCCCAGGATGCCACCACCACCGCATCCGGAAAGCATTTCGCGGTCGTCGGCGGCTATGCCCACCAGGAACCGACCGGCAACGGCGACATCGATGGCAGCGAAGCCGAATTCGACGGCTCCGGCGCGGGCACGCTCGGCCTCAGCTATTACCTCAACGACAACATCGCGATCGAGGGCTGGGGTGCGATCAACAAGTTCGACCACCGCGTCACCACGGCCGCCGACGGCAAGATCGCCACCGTCGGCTCGCAGCCGTACGCGTTGAGCGCGCAGTACCACTTCCGTGATGCGGACGCGACCGTGCGCCCGTTCGTCGGCCTGGGCTACTTCCAGTCCAACATCAGCGACGAGGACCAGGACAACATCGGCCCGTACGCGGACCACCACATCGGCATGAGCACCCCCCAGGGCGCGATCGGCACGGTCGGCGTGGACCTCAACTTCACCCCGAACGTGTTCGCCCGCGCCGATGCGCGCTTCCTCAAGGGCAGCTCGGACATCGCCGTCGACGGCACCAAGGTCGGCGAGGCGGACATGGACCCGGTGGTGATCGGCGTCGGCGTCGGCGCGCGCTTCTGATCCATCGCGCGCTTGCGGCGGGCAGCCCACCGGAAGCCTGCCGTCCATCGTCATCCAGTGCAGGAGCCGGGCATGCCCCGGCTCCTGTTTTTTCACGGCCCCTGCGCCACCGCGCCAGTAGCGTGCCTGCATGCCCGAAGGCCCGTCGATCGTCATCCTCAAGCAGCAGGCTTCCAGGTTCGCCGGCCAGGCGGTGCGGGAGGTGTCGGGCAACAGCCGCCAGGACCTGCAGCGCATGCACGGGCGGCGCGTGCGTGCGATCTGCAGCTGGGGCAAGCATTTCCTGGTCGACTTCGACGGCTTCGCGCTGCGCGTGCACCTGCTGCTGTTCGGCAGTTACCGCATCGACGACCCCAAGCCCGGCGTGGCGCCGCGGGTGCACCTGGGCTTCGACGACGGCCGGCTCGACCTCTACGCCTGCTCGGTGCGCTACCTGGAGGGCAGCCTGGACGAGCATTACGACTGGAGCGTGGACGTGATGGCGGACGCGTGGGATCCGGCGAAGGCGCGCCGGCGCCTGCGTGCCAGCCCGCGCGTGATCGCAGCCGACGCCCTGCTCGACCAGGACTGGTTCGCCGGCGTCGGCAACATCATCAAGAACGAGGTGCTCTGGCGGATCCGGGTGCACCCGGAAAGCGAGGTCGGCGCGCTGCCGCCGCGCAAGCTCGGCGAACTGGTGAAGCAGGCGCGCGAATACAGCTTCGATTTCCTGGCCTGGAAGAAGGCCTACGTGCTGAGGAAGCACTACCAGGTGCACACCAGGACCACCTGCCCGCGCGACGGCAACCGCCTCGCCTACCGCAAGGAACTCGGCCGCGCCCGCCGCCGCGCCTTCTACTGCGACAAATGCCAGAAACGCTGCCGCCTGTAGCGACGTCGCGCGCTCCTACGGGGGAGGCGTCGCCCGCACGCGATCGCCCTCCCGGCGCAGCAGGTACAGGCCGCTGGCGACGATGATCCCGGCGCCGAGCCAGGTCACGGCATCGGGCAGCACGCCCCACAGCGTGGCATCGAGCAACACCCCCCAGACGAGCGCGGTGTATTCCAGCGGCGCCAGCAGCGACGCCTCGCCGAGCCGGAATGCCTCGGTGATCGCCCACTGGCCAAAGGCGCCGGCGATGCCCAGGCCGAGGATCAGCCAGCCGTGCTGCAGGCGCAGCGGCACCCAATGCGGCCACGCCAGCAGCCCGGCACCCAGCGCCATCAGCAGCATCAGCCAGACCACCATCGCCTGCGTGGAATCGGTGCGCGCCAGCACCCGCACGGTGATCGCGGACACCGCATAGCCAAGCGCCGCCAGCAGCACTGCCAGCCCGGCGCTGGTGAGCAGGCCGGCACCGGTCGGGCGCAACACCACCAGCACCCCGGCGAACCCGATCCCGATCGCGGTCCAGCGCCGTGGCCCGACGCGCTCGCCCAGGAACGGCACCGACAGCGCGGTGATCAACAGGGGCGCCACGAAGAAGATCGAATAGGCCGTCGACAGCGGCAGCGTGCGCAGCGCGTACACGAACGCCGCCATCATCATGATCCCGAGCACGCCGCGCAGCAGGTGCAGCGGCCAGCGCACCCGTAGCAACGGCCCGACCCCGGTACTGAGCAGCGCCCATGCCAGCAGCCACGGCAACGACGAAGCCCCGCGCAGCGCGGCGACCTGGAACGGCGGGTAATGCGCGGACAGCGTCTTCAGCGCCGCGTCCATCAGCGAGAACACCGCCACGCACAGCAGCATCAATGCGATCGCGCGCCAGCGGCGAGAGGCGGTTGCGGCGGTGCCGGAGGCGATGTCCATGCCGCCAGCATGCGGCAAGCACGGCCACGGCGCGATACCCGTCGTGGCCGGCCTGCGCTACCCTGCCGTCCCCACCGATCCGTACCCGTGCCATGCCTTCCTTCGATATCGTTTCCGAAGTCGATACCCACGAGCTGACCAACGCCATAGACCAGGCCAACCGCGAGCTGACCACGCGTTTCGACTTCAAGGGCGTGGAAGCCTCGTTCACCCGCGAGGACAACGCCATCGCGCTGGCGGCACCGAGCGAATTCCAGCTGCAGCAGATGGCCGACATCCTGCGCGCGCGGCTGGTCGCGCGGAAGATCGACGCGCGCTGCCTGGAGCCGGGCGCGGTGGAGACCAACCTCGCCGGCGCGCGGCAGAAGATCGTGGTCAGGCAGGGCATCGAGCGCGAGCTGGCGAAGAAGATCCAGGGCGCGATGAAGGACGCCAGGCTCAAGGTCGACAGCCAGATCAACGGCGACAAGCTGCGCGTCACCGGCAAGAAGCGCGACGACCTGCAGGCGGCCATGGCGCTGTTGCGCGCCGGCGAGTACGCGCTGCCGCTGCAATTCGAGAATTTCCGGGACTGAGCCCGCGACTGCTTTCCACGCCTTGCCTGGACCTGTCGGAGCGGCTTCAGCCGCGACCGCGGGATTTCGGCAAAGCGGTCGCGGCTGAAGTTGCTCCTACAAGGTTGCTCCCATGACCGCTGAAGCCGACATCGACCCGATCGCCGCGACCCGGCGCTGGCTGGAGCGCGCGGTGATCGGCCTCAACCTGTGCCCGTTCGCCAAGGCGGTGCATGCGAAAGGCCAGGTGCGCTACGTGCTGAGCGATGCGGACACCCCGCAGGCCTTGCTGGAAGAACTCGGCGAGGAGTTGTTGCGCTTGCGCGACACGCCGGCCGAAGCGGTCGACACCACGCTGCTGGTGCATCCGCGGGTGCTCGTCGACTTCCTCGACTACAACGACTTCCTGGACGACGCCGACGCGCTGGTCGAGGCGCTCGGACTGGACGGCGTGCTGCAGGTCGCCAGTTTCCATCCCGACTACCGGTTCGCCGGCACCGAGCCCGGCGACATCGGCAATTTCAGCAACCGCGCACCGTACCCGACCCTGCACCTGCTGCGCGAGGACAGCGTCGAGCGCGCGGTGGCGGCGTTCCCCGACCCCGACGCGATCGTGGAGCGCAACATCCAGACGTTGCGCCAGCTCGGCGCCGACGGCTGGCGCCGGCTGTTCTTGTAGGAGCGCCTTGCAGGCGCGAGCTTTTCGCGACGATATCGCGGCCTGGTCGAAGAGCTCGCGCCTGCAAGGCGCTCCTACGACGAGCCTGCGAACAGCGCGTCGAGATCGGCGGCATCCACTGTCCGCCATGCCCCCGGCGCCAGGTCGCCGAGCCCGAGCCCGCCGATGCGGCTGCGGTGCAATGCCTGGACATGGTTGCCGACCGCGGCGAACATCCGCCGCACCTGGTGGTAGCGGCCCTCGGTCAGCAGCAGCCGGGCATGGCGGGCATCGACCGTTTCCAGCATCGCCGGCGCCAGCGGCGTGGTCTCCGCCTCCAGCAGCAGCGTGCCGCTGGCGAAGATCGCGGCCTCGTCGCCGCGCAGGTCCTGCGCCAGGGTCGCTTCGTACACCTTGGCCAGTCGCGATTTCGGCGACACGATCCGGTGCAGCAGCGCGCCGTCGTCGGTCAGCAGCAACGCGCCGCTGGTATCGCGGTCCAGCCGCCCGACCGTGGACAGCAGCGGTGCGCGCAGGCGGAAGCGCGGCGGCAGCAGGTCATGGACGATGCGGCCGGGATCGCGGGTGGAGCAGGTGTAGCCGACCGGCTTGTGCAGCAGCAGCACCAGCCCCTGCGGCGGATCCAGCGGTTCTCCGTCGACGCGGACCTCGGCGTGCGCGACGCGGTCGTCGGCATACAGCACTTCGCCCGCGGCATCGGTGATCCGGCCCTCGCGGAACAGCCGCGCCACCTCCCTGCGGCTGCCGTAACCGAGGTTGGCGATCAGTTTCACCAGCTTGACTGCGGCCTGGTTCATGGCGGGCACATCATCGCGGCCCCGTGGCAGCCGTGCGGGTCGCCTCGATCACCTTGAAGCCGTCGCGCTGCGCCAGCGTGCGCACGCTGCCGAAGCTGGCGTCGAGCACGGCTTCGTAAGGCAGGTGGCGGTTGGCGACGAGAAACAAGCGGCCGCCGGGCTGCAATGCCGCGGCCGCCGCGGCGATGAAGGCGCGGCCCAGGTCGGGGCGCTCGTCGCGACCCTGCGCATGGAACGGCGGATTGCTGACGATGGCGTCGTAACGCCGCGGCAGGCCGGCGGCGACGTCGTGCCAGTGGAATGCCAGCGGCACGCGCACGGCCCGCGCCTGGAGATTGGCACGCGCGAGTTCGAGCGCGCGCGCATCGGCTTCGTACAGGTCCAGCGCGGTGACGCCGGGGCATCGCCCCAGCAGCTGCAATGCAAGATAGCCCCACCCGGCGCCGAGGTCGGCGACCGCCCCGCCCAGGTCGCCGGGCAGGTGCTCGGCCAGCAGCGCCGAAGCCGCGTCGATCCGGTTCCAGGCGAACACGCCCGGGCGGCTGAGGAAGCTGCCGCCGGGCACGCGCGGTTCGGCGATCGGCCGCGGCGCGTCGAGGGTGCGCCAGGCTTCGGCCAGCGCGGCATCCGCCGGCCCCTGCAGCGGCGCCGTCCAGAACACGCGGCAATGGTGCTTGGACAACACCTGGAGCGGACCGGCGAGACGCGCGAGGTCGGCCTCGCCGGACTTCGCGCCTTCCCGGTTGGGCATGCCGGCGACGATCGTCCCGCCGGGCGCGAGCCGGTCCAGCGCATGCGCGAACAGGGCGCGCGCCTGCTCGCGTTGCCGCGGCGGCAGCAGCAGGACCAGCGGATGGCGGGTGCCGACGTCGCGCCCGTGCAATGCCAGCCCGGCCCGTTGCAGGGCATCGGCCGCAGGCTTGAACTCCTGTTCGCAGACCAGTCCCGACAGCGGCTGGCGATGCAACGGCCAGCCCTCGCGCGCATGCAGGAACAGCGCGCCGCCCGCATGCGGCCACGCCAGCCGGCCGTCCGCGAAGGGCAGCAGCAGGGTCTCCAACGCGGGATCGGCGTCAGTCATGTCGGGAGGACGTGGATGGCATCGCGCGATTCTACGTGCTGCGCCCTTGCGGGCCGGCGCGCCGGGTTTCCGGAACACTAACGCCGGCTTGATGGAAAGCGAACGCGGGAACCGTCAGGATGGGACCCATCCAGGACACGATAGCGAGGAAACCTCATGCGGGCATTGTTCGTGGGCGGAATGGTCGACAACAGCGAGCTGGACCTGGATGGGCGCGAACCGCCGATGCATTACCCCGTGAACACCGGCACCGGCCGCCCGCGCTACCAGTTGCACCACATCGGCCGCAATGACGGCGACATCGCCTACGCGGTCTACGCCGCGCCGGGGCTTGCCGACGAGGAAGTGCGGCGGATCTCGATCGAGCGCGATTACGCGCGCCGCTTCGACGCGACGCCCGCGCCGGCCTGAGCAGCAGAGCGTGGATCGATGCAGTGACAAGCCAGGCCGGACGAGTTGCCCGACGCCGACGCTATTGGCCTGTCGGCGCGTTCGGGTCGACCGGGTGGCGCCTCGTGGACAGTTCCGGCGGCGACGGGTTGGGCAGGCGCTCGACCTCGTCGATCTGGTCGAGCCACAGGTAATGGTCGCCACCGCCATGCGGGCGGCCGTCATCGAGGAAGCTTTCGATCCGCAACACCGCGTTGACGCCTTCCCGTCCAACGGCGTCGTAGAACGCCTGCACGGTCGGCACCGCGCTGACCATGCCGCGCAACTGCCTGCCATCGACCAGCCGCACCTGGACCTGCGCGTCCTGCGGCAGTTGCACGGCGATCGCTTGCAGCCGTGCGATCGCGGCGGCATCGACATGGACTCGCGGGGCGTCTCGTGACATCTGGCTCTCCGGCAGCTTCTGGGTTTCGCGGGGGCTTGCCCGGCTTGGGACTCTAGCCGCGCCCGCGCAAGACCCGGTGAAATCGCCTGGACTAGGGCGCCGGCACCACTCGCCACACCGCGTTGCCGACATCGTCGGCCACCAGCAGCGCGCCGCGGGCATCGACCGCGACGCCGACCGGACGCCCGCGCGCGTTGCCGTCGGCGTCGAGGAACCCGGTGAGCAGATCCTCCGCCGGACCGTTCGGCTTGCCCGCGGCAAACGGCACGAAGATCACCTTGTAGCCGCTGGCCGGGCGCCGGTTCCAGGAACCGTGCTGGCCGACGATGGCGCCGCCGCGATAACGCGCCGGGAACAGCGTGCCGTCGTAGAACGCCAGGCCGAGCGAGGCGGTATGTGGCCCCAGCGCGTAATCGGGCTTGATCGCGCGTGCGACCAGGTCTGGCCGCGGCGGCCGCGGACGCGTATCGACGTGCTGGCCGTAATAGCTGTACGGCCAGCCGTAGAAACCACCCTCGCGCACCGAGGTCATGTAATCGGGCACCAGGTCGCTGCCCAGCTCGTCGCGCTCGTTCACCGCCACCCACAGCAGGCCGCTGTCGGGCTGCCAGTCCATGCCGACCGGATTGCGCAGCCCCGAGGCGAACACCCGCGTCGCGCCGGTGGCCGGGTCGATTTCCAGGATCGCGGCGCGGTCGCGCTCGGCGTCCATGCCGTTCTCGCCGACATTGCTGTTGGAGCCGACGCCGGCGTACAGGCGGCGGCCATCGCGGCTGGCGACCAGGCTCTTGGTCCAGTGGTGGTTGATCGGCCCCCCCGGGAGGTCGGCGACCTTCGCCGGCGTCGCCGCGACCGTGGTGTCGCCGGCGCGGTAGGGCACCTTGACCACGGCATCGGCATTGGCGACATGGAAGGCATCGCCGACCAGCGCCATGCCGAATGGCGAATGCAGCCCCCGCAGGAACACGCTGCGGATCTCGGCAACGCCGTCGCCATCGGCATCGCGCAACAAGCTGATGCGGTCGGCGCTGGACACGGCGGCCCCAGCCCTTTTCATCAGCAGCCTCATGAAGAAGCCCTTGATGCCCTTGCCGTCCCCGGGCCTGGGCGGGGCGTTGGTCTCGGCGACCAGCACGTCGCCGTTGGGCAGCACGTACAGCCAGCGCGGGTGCTGCAGGCCGGTGGCGAAGGCGTTGACCGCGAAGCCGGGCGCGGCGGCCGGCATCGTCCCCGGTGGCCAGCCCGTGGCCGGCGCCACGTTCACGGTCGGCACCAGGCTGTGCCGCGGGGCCGGCAACCGCGGCTCCGGGCCCATGCCATCGCGCACCGCCAGGCGTGCGCTTTCGCCGCACGCGGCGAGGCCGATCAGCGCCAGCCCGGCGACCGCCAACAGGGCTTTCATCGCAGCCTCCACGCCCATCGCAACGCGGCGAGGGTGCCACCGCAGCCGTGACCGCGATGCGATGTGCGTGAAGGACATGTCGGGAACAACGGAACCACGCACGCGCGGGGCGGTCGTCCCCGACACGGCCAGGGATCCGCCTTTCCAGGCGCACGCGATTCCCGGCCACGCAGTGGGTGGCGGATGGCCGGTCAGGCTTTCCCGGCGTGGCCGCGCAACCCCCGCTGCAGGCGGCCGAACGACCAGGACAGGCCGAGGCAGGCAGCCACCGCCAGCGCCCAGTTGAGCGCGGTGCCGGTGACGATCGACGGCAGCAGCGCCGCGAACGCGTGCAGCCACTGGCCGCCGTACAGCGCCGCGGCGACGATCGCCGATACGCCCAACAAACCGGACAGCGCGCGCAGCAGCAGCATTTCCAGGCGCATGTCCGGCGGCGCATGCGCAGCGGCCACGCTGGCGGCGACCCTGCGCGCGAAATCCGGCGGCGGCGCGCTGGCCGCCGGCTGCCGCAACGCGCGCGCCACCTGCCGGTAGTGCGCCAGCAGTGGATCGTCGCTGGCCGCGACGCCACTGCGCTCCTCGCGCAGCGCGCGCTCCTGCGCCTGCCATTCGTGCTCGTCGAAACGCGTGTCGTGGTCGCGGGGATCGATGTTCATGCGGCGACTCCAATCCGCGGCGGCGACAACGCCTCGCGCAGGCGCTTGCGGCTACGGAACAAATGGCTCTTGATGGTGCCTTCGGCGAGGCCGGTGATGCGGGCGATCTCGGCGATCGGCACCTCGTCCAGGTGATACAGCGTCAGCAGCGTGCGTTGCAGCGGCGGCAGGGTCTCGATGGCGGCATGCAGGTTGCGGGCGCTCTCGTCCTCCGCGGTCGCCGCTTCCAGGTCGAAGCCGTCGCCGATGTTGTCCAGCAACGAGGCGCCGTCCGCGTCGACGGCTTCGGCCAACGCAATGCGGCGCCGCTCCAGGTGCCGCTTGGCGACCGAATAGGCGACCTGCCCGATCCACGATTTCAACGGTGCATCGAAACGGTACTGGTGCAGGTTGCGATGCACTCGCAGGAAGGCTTCCTGGCACAGTTCGCGGGTATCTTCCGGGTGCCGGACCATGCGCTGGATGATGTGCCAGCACAGGCCCTGGTAGTCGCGCACGAGCTGCTCGAACGCGCCGGGCGCATTGCCCAGCACGGCGCCCACCAGGGCGCGGCTGTCCTCCGGGACGAAACTGTCATGGGGGGCGCTGTCCATCCGTACTGGATACGCCCGGGGCGGCCACGGTTGCAACGGATTTCCGGCGATCGCTGCCTGCAACCGACCGGCGGCAGGCCGTATCCCTTGCCGCGACCGTCCACTGCCGCCCGCCCAGGGCGGGCAACCCTCCAAGGAGTACCACCATGAATTTCGAGATCCTGATCCCGATCACCCTGTTCGTCTGCATCGCCTATGCGATCAAGTCCGTGGTCGACGCCCGCGTGCGCAGGCAGATGGTCGATTCCAACGGCTCCCAGGACCTGGTCCGCTCGATGCTGGAAGGCGAGGAGATCCGCCGCCGCCACGGATCGCTGCGCTGGGGCGTGACCCTGGTGGCACTGGCGATCGGCTTCGGCCTGGTCCAGGCCGCCGGCTGGGACCAGCTCACCCCCGGCGTGATCGCGATCCTGCTTGGCGCCACGGGCCTGGGCAACCTTGCCTACTATCTGATGGCGCGCAAGCTCGGGTGAGCGCAAGGCGCGCGGCACCGCCGCGCGCCTTGCGCGAACGCCACCGCCAACGCATCGGCGCAGGCGACAGGCGAACGCCTTGCGCGCTGCGCGCAGGGCCTCGCAAGGGAAGTGCACGGCGGTTGAAACCGCCATCCCGAGCACAGCGGGGAATCTGCCTGCACCGGGAAAAGGCTCGTCGCCGCGCACGGCACGTCAATCCGTGGCCGCATGGCCGCTTGCGCCGAGCCAGGCCTTCCCGGACCCCTACGCGCCGGCCGCCGCCGCACCCAGGCGCGCGGCTTCGCCCGACAACACCGCGGCCGCCGGCGCCGCCTGCCCGATCAGGTAGCCCTGGGCGTAGCGCACGCCCATCTCGCGCAGGCGCTGCAGTTGTTCGCGCGTTTCCACGCCCTCGCAGACCACTTCGGCGCCGATGCCGTGCGCCATCGCCACGATCGCCTCCACGATCGCCATCGCCCGCGGGCTGTCGAACATGTGCCGGGCGAACGCCTGGTCGACCTTGACGAACTCGAAGTGGAGCTTGTGCAGGTGGGTCAGGTTGGAATAACCGGTGCCGAAGTCGTCCAGCGCGAACGGCACGCCGTTGTCGCGGCAATGCTGCATCACCGCCGCCACCGGTGCGTAGTCGAGCATCCGGCTTTCGGTGACTTCGAGCTTGAGCACGCCGGCCGGCAGGTTCGCCCGCTGCGCGCGCGACACGATCTGCCGCGCCATGCCAGGCTCCACCAGCTGCTTGGCCGACAGGTTGACGGCGATGCCGTGCAACGGATCGATGCCGGCATCGCGCAAACCGGTGAGCACGCCGATGACGCGGTCGAGCACGTATTCGCCCACCGGCACGATCAGCGAGGTTTCCTCGGCGAGCTTGATGAATTCGGCCGGCGACACCGGGCCGCGATCGGGCAACTCCCAGCGCACCAGCGCTTCGTAGCCGGAGACGCGCCCGGCATGGATGTCGTAGATCGGCTGGTAGCGCACTTCCAGCGTGTTGCCATGCAGCGCATCGTGCAGCCGCGCCTCGAGCCGGATCTTGTCGATCCCGCTGCGCTCCCCGGGATCGTCGCAGGCGACGTCCTCGGCCGGCAGCGCCGCGTCCGTGGGCAGGCTGGCGATGATGCTGCGGGTGCGCTGCAGCAGGCTGTCGACCAGGGTGCGCACGATCGGGTCGCCGGCGTCGAGGCGTTCCAGGAACTGGTCGTGGTCGATCGCCAGCAGCGAGGTGTCGCCGCGCGCGGTGGCGGTGGCGCTGCGCGGCGCGCCGTCGAGCATGCCCAGTTCGCCGATCAGTTCGCCCGGCCCGAGCACGCCATGGCCGATGGTGCGCCGGCCCTGCACCGAGACCAGCTCGATCGCGCCATGCTCCACCAGCCACGCGCAATCGGACGGATCGCCTTGCCGGTACAACACTTCGCCCGAGAACAGTTCGCGCCGGATCGTCATGCATCCCCCCCAAGATGGCAGGCAGGCGCCTGCACCTGCAGTTTATCCAGCGCGGCGGCCAGCTGCACGATCCGTTGGTCAGGCACGGTGCGCGGCGCGCACATGGCATGCCGGATGCCCTGGCGCCGCATGCAGCAGGTGGCGGGTCACGCCGTTGGTCCAGCCGAACCCGTCCTGCAGCGGGTACTCGCCGCCGCCACCGCCGAGCGCGCCTTCGGGCGCATGCCGCAGGGCGTATTTCTCGACCAGCTTGCCTTCGCGCCGGTACAGGCTGCCGACCGTGGCCAGCCAGCGGTCGCGGATTTCGTCGGCCAGCGACAGCAGGCCGTAACGCGCGCAACCGCCGATCGCCAGCCATTGCAGCGGCGCCCAGCCGTTGGGACGGTCCCACTGTTCGCCGCTGGCGACCAGGGTGGTGGCGATGCCGCCTTCCTGCAGCAGTTGCGCCGCCATCGCGGCGGCCGTGCGCCGCGCCTGTGGCGGGCTGGCCAGCCCGACATACAGCGGCGCCGCCGCAGCCGCGGATGCTGCGCCGCGCGGGCGATCGCGCAGCAGGTCGTAATCGCGGTAGCTGCCGGCGGCTTCGTTCCACAGCCAGCGATCCACGGCCCGCCCCCGCGCCCGTGCGCGCTGCAGGAATTCAGCGGCGGTGGCGGCGTCGCCGCCTTCGCCGCTGAGCCGCGCCACCTGCATCTCCAGCTTGTGCAGGAAGGCGTTGAGGTCCACCGGCACGATGGTGGTGGTACGGGTGGTCTCCAGGCCGCCGCCTTCGTCGCACCAGCGCGAGCTGAAGTCCCAACCGGACGCCGCCGCGGCGCGCAGTTCGCGATAGACCTCGGCGACCGGGCGCGCGCGCTGGCGGGCGGCGGTGGCGACGTCCTCGGTCCAGGCCTCCTCGCGCGGGATGTCGCGCGCGTCCCAGTAGCGGTTGAGCAGCGCGCCGTCGGCCATGCGCACGCAATGCCCGGCCGCCTCGCCGCGAAGCAGGTCGGCGCTGCCCTGCATCCAGAAGTCGTATTCGCGCCGCAGCCGCGGCAGGTAGCGCATCGCGTCGCGCACGCCGTGGCGTTCGAACAGTTCCACCATCAGCGCGAACAGCGGCGGCTGCGAACGGCTCAGGTAATAGCTGCGGTTGCCGTTGGGGACGTGGCCATGGGTGTCGATCAGGTACGCGAAGTTGTCGGCCATGTCGCGCAGCAGGTCGTGGCGTCCGCTCTCGGCCAGTCCGAGCATGGTGAAGTAGGAATCCCAGTAGTACATCTCGCCGAAGCGCCCACCCGGCACCACGTAGGGATTGGGCAGCGGCAGCAGCGAGGAGCGCCCCGGGTGCTCGCGCGGCTGCCGCGTCAGCACGTCCCAGAGGCCATCGATGTGCGCGCGCAGGGTCTGGTCGGGATCCGAGACGTAATGGCTGGCGGGTGGATGCTCGGCGCGGAAGTGCGCGTGCACGAACGCGGCCAGGTCGAACCCCGGCAGCGCCTGCTGCGCGCGATAGGCGGCGAGGATGTCCTCGGGCGCCTGCAGCGGGGCGCAATCGACGAAGGTCTTGCTGTCGGCGAACACGCGCGTGGACTGCACCGCGACGAACAGCTCCCCGTAGCGGTCGGCCGGGCTCAGCGGGTCGGCCGCGGCGACGGCCGCGGCCCGGGCGTTGTTGTCGTCGTCGTCGCGCCGTGCGTTGTCGCGCAGGTCGTTCATCGTGCTCGCGGTTGCCGCATGGGACTGCCAGTCTAGGAGCGCGGCCGTCAATGCCGCGCAAGGGGTGATCCGCATCACCGACGGCGGCGGCGGGCGATGGCAAGATGGCCTCCCGCCCCACGCATCGCGACCAGGAACCGCCGCATGCCCGCACTGACCGAAGACCAGGCCCGCGACTACATGCACAAGCTGCTCGCGGCGATGGCCAAGGCCGGCGGTTCGGACCTGTTCATCGCCCACGACTTCCCGCCGAGCATGAAGTCGCAGGGGCAGATGACGCCGCTGGCCCAGCAGAAGCTCACCGGCGAAGTCACCGCGCAGCTGGCCAGCGCGCTGATGAACCCGAAGCAGCGCGCCGAGTTCGCGCAGGAGATGGAATGCAACTTCGCCATCGCCCTGCCCGGCGTCTCGCGGTTCCGCGTCAACGTGTTCATGCAGCAGGGCCATGTCGGCATGGTGCTGCGCACGATCGCCGCGGAGATCCCCAGCTTCGAGAAGCTGCGCCTGCCCGAGGTGCTCAAGGACGTGGTGATGAACAAGCGCGGGCTGGTGCTGCTGGTCGGCGGCACCGGCTCGGGCAAGTCGACCTCGCTGGCGGCGATGGTCGACCACCGCAACAGCACCTCGCCCGGGCACATCATCACCATCGAGGACCCGGTCGAGTACGCGCACGCGTCGAAGCAATCGCTGGTGACGCACCGCGAGGTGGGCGTGGACACCCATTCCTGGCACCACGCGCTGAAGAACACCCTGCGCCAGGCACCGGACGTGATCCTGGTCGGCGAGATCCGCGACGCCGAAACCATGGAACATGCGATCGCCTTCTCCGAGACCGGCCACCTGTGCCTGTCGACGCTGCACGCCAACAGCGCGTCGCAGACCATGGAGCGGATCATCAACTTCTTCCCGGAGGAACGCCGCACCCAGTTGCTGATGGACCTGTCCGCGAACCTGCGGGCGATCGTCTCGCAGCGGCTGGTGCGCACGCAGGACGGCAAGGGCCGGGTCGCGGCGATCGAGATCCTGCTCAACACCCCGACCATCGCCGAGAAGATCTTCAAGGGCGAGTTCGGCGAGCTGAAGGGGGTGATGAACAAGTCGCGCGAACTGGGCATGCGCACCTTCGACTGGGCGCTGTTCGAGCTCTACAACGAGGGCCTGATCTCCTACGACGAAGCGATCCGCAACGCCGACTCGGCCAACGAGCTGCGCCTGAACATCAAGCTCAAGAGCCAGCGCGGCGAGCCCGAGGCCGCGGCCGGGATGGCGCTGGAGCTGCACGATGCGCCGACGCCGGAGCAGGTCGAGGCGATTCGCAGGGAGGAGCTGCGCAAGCAGCAGGAGAAGCGCGAGGAACTGGAACTGGCACGCCTGCAGGCGGCCAAGCAGGCGCAGTCGGGCGCCAGCCCGGGCTGAACGAGCCACGCGCAGCGTGCCGGCGCGAGCGCGGCTGGCTGGCGCGGTTGCGGGACCGCCGCGTGGCTCCGTACCCCGCCCGGCGATGCCCACCCCGCTGGCTCCATGCGGTCGGCGGGCTGCGCCGACACTGGCAACGCGACGGTTTCGCTTTTCCAGCGCGACGGGGGCATAGTGGGGCCAGCCGTCGCACGCGCGACGCCCGCATCCCCGCGATGCACCAACACGGATCGGGGCTTCCATGGCACGTGCCAGAAAGGGCAGCGAGAGCGGCAAGGCCAGCAAGGGTCCGCCGGCCGGCAGCGTGGACAACCTGCACAAGCGGATCGAGAGCGAGCAGATATCCGACCACATCGCCGCGTTCGAGAAGTCCGGCGGCCGCGTCGAGAAGCTCGGCGTGACCCGGATGCTGCACAAGATCGCGCCGGAACCCAAGCCCGAGGCCAAGCCCAAGCCCAAGGCCGCGGCCAGCAGCGAAGCGGCGCCGGCCGCGGCCGCGAAGCCGCGCGGGCGACCGCCCAAGCGCTGAACCCGGCGCGGCAGCCGGCGCACGCGATTGGCTTATCCTGTGCGCCGTCCGTGGCCGTTCGCGCCACGCCTCCCGATCCGCACCGATGACCGACACCTTCCCCGACCGCCTGTCGCTGGACCCGCGCAGTCCCTTCCATGACGCCGGCCTGCTCGAACGCGGCGTGGGCATCCGCTTCAACGGCACCGAGCGCACCAACGTCGAGGAATACTGCATCAGCGAGGGCTGGATCCGGGTCGTGGCCGGGAAGTCGCTGGATCGCCGCGGCAACCCGATGACGATGAAGCTCAAGGGCACCGTCGAACCTTTCCTGCTCGAAGCGGGCGACGCGGCGCAAGACGCCGGCTGAAGCCGGCACCGCAGCGCGCATGGCCGTCTATGTCGACGACGCCGTCACCCTGTGGCGCGGCCGGCGCTGGGCCCACCTGATGGCCGACACGCTGGACGAGCTGCATGCGATGGCGGCGCGCCTGGGCATTCCCCGGCAGGCCTTCCAGGACAAGACCAGCGGTGCGCATTACGACGTGCCCGCGGCGCTGCGGCAGGATGCGATCGCGCTCGGAGCGATCGCGATCTCGCGGCACCGCGATCGCGAACTGCTGCGCGCCGTGATCGGCAACGCCAAGGCCCAGGGACGGCGCGCGCGGCGGTGATCCGCCCGCGGCACATGCGCGGCGACGCGCCTGCTATCGGCAGGCCGCCGCGCGGCCGAGCAGCAGCTCGCGCTCGCGCCCGTTGCGGGCAAGCGAGGCGGCACGCGCGAACTCGGCGCGCGCCTCGTCGTTGCGGCCCAGTTTCGCCAGCAGGTCGCCGCGCACGCTCGGCAGCAGGTGGTAGGACTTGAGGACCGGTTCGGCGGCGATCGCATCGACGATCGCCAGCCCGGCCGCCGGCCCGGACGCCATCGACACCGCGACCGCGCGGTTGAGTTCGACCACCGGCGATGGCGCCAGTCGCGCCAGCGCGGCATAGAGCGCCGCGATCCGTGGCCAGTCGGTGTCCTGCGGCGCCGGCGCGCGGGCATGGCAGGCGGCGATCGCGGCCTGCAGCGCGTAAGGCCCGCCGGCGCCGCCGAGCTGCTCGGCGCGTTCCAGGGCGGCGAGCCCGCGCCGGATCAGCAGCCGGTCCCAGCGCGCGCGGTCCTGGTCCAGCAGCAGCACCGGCTCGCCGCCCGGGCCGATGCGCGCGGGCGTGCGCGAGGCATGTATCTCCATCAACGCGAGCAGGCCATGGGCTTCGGGCGCGCGCGGCATCAACCCGGCGACGATCCGGCCCAGGCGCAGGGCCTCGTCGCACAGCTGCGGCCGCATCCAGTCGCCACCGGCGGTCGCCGCATAGCCTTCGTTGAAGACCAGGTACAGCACCGCCAGCACCGCGCCCAGGCGGGCGTCGAGTTCGTCGCCGCGCGGCACCTCGAACGGTACCCGGGCCTGCGCCAGCGTGCGCTTGGCGCGGACGATGCGTTGCGCGATGGTCGCCTCCGGCACCAGGAACGCGCGCGCGATCTCGTCGGTGGTCAGGCCGCCGAGCAGGCGCAGGGTCAATGCGACCTGCGCCTGCGTCGACAGCACCGGGTGGCAGGCGATGAACACCAGCCGCAGCAGGTCGTCGCCGATCGGGTCGTCGAGCGCCGCGTGGGCCTGCGCGCCGGCGTCGGCCTGCCCGTCCTCGAGCTCCCGGGCCAGTTGCTCGTGCTTGCGCTGCATGAGCTTGCTGCGGCGCAGGCGGTCGATCGCGCGATGCTTGGCGGTCGCCATCAGCCAGGCCCCGGGGTTGTCGGGCACGCCATCGCCGGGCCAGCGTTCGAGCGCGGCGACCAGCGCATCCTGCGCCAGTTCCTCGGCCAGGCCGACGTCGCGCACCATGCGCACCAGCCCGGCGATCAGGCGCGCGGATTCGATCCGCCAGACCGCATCGATCGTGCGATGGATGTCGTGCTGCGGGCGGTCCGGGGCCGTCATGGCCCCGCATTAGACCAGTATTGGCACCGGCATACGCGCCGCCATCGGCGCAGGCGCCGCGCCCTGCCGCCTAGGCGGGCACCAGCACCATCCAGTGCATGCCGAAGCGATCGACCAGCATGCCGAACTGCGGCGAAAAAAAGGTCTTGCCCAGCGGCACCACGACCTGCCCGCCTTCGCCCAGCGCGGCGAACCTGCGTTGCGCCTCGGCGGCATCGGCCACGGTGAGCGATAGCGAGAAACCCTCGAACGCCGGTTGTCCCACCGCGTTGCCGTCGGACATCATCACCACGCTGTCGCCGATGCGCACGCTGGCATGCATCACCCTGTCGCCGTCCGGCGGTTCGCAGCCCGGGGCCGGCGGATCCGGGTTGTCCTTGAAGCGCAGCAACATCTCGACCCTGGCGTCGATCGCGTCGCCATAGAACGCCAGCGCTTCCTCGCAGCGGCCGTCGAAGAACACGTAAGGTTGCACCTGCATGTCCGATCTCCTCGTGGCTACGGTTGCTTTTGCGTTGCGACCTGCGCGCGCAGGCGCTCTTCCCGGTCGCGCAGCTCCGGCGTGAGCGCATCGCCGAAGTCCTCGGCTTCGAACACCTGCCGGATCTCGATTTCCGCCTCGCCGTGCCCGGACGGATTGGGGCAGCGCCTGGCCCATTCGATCGCTTCGTCCAGCGACCGCACCTGCCACAGCCAGAAACCGGCGACCAGCTCCCTGGTCTCGGCGAACGGCCCGTCGACCACGCTGCGGCGGTCGCCGTCGAACCTGACACGGGCGCCTTTCGCAGTGGGTTGCAGGCCCTCGCCGGCCAGCATCACCCCGGCTTTCACCAGCTCCTCGTTGAACCTGCCCATCGCCTCCAGCAGGTCGCGGCTGGGCATCACCCCGGCTTCCGAATCCGGGGTCGCCTTCACCATCACCATGAATCGCATCGTCGTTCTCCTCGTGGTCGGGGATGGAGACCCTTCCGGTCGCGACGGCCGCAGCGGGACTCCTGCCGTGACGACGAACCACGGGCCCCGGATTCGACAGGCACCCGCGCCGCGGCCGGCGCGGCATACTGTGGGGCCGCCCGCACCCTGGCATCGCCATGCAATTCCTGCTGCTGATCTACAACGATCCCGAGCTGGTCCAGGCCCTTCCCGGGGGCCGCTACGACACGATGATGCACGACTGTTTCGTGCACGCCGACCAGCTGCGCGCCAGCGGCCACCTGCTGCAATCGCAGCAGCTCGAGCACGGCGCCGGCGGCAAGTCGGTGCGCATCCGCGGCGGCCGCACCACGGTGGTCGACGGGCCGTTCGCCGAGACCAAGGAAATCCTCGGCGGCTTCAACCTGATCGAGGCCGCGGACATGGACGAAGCGGTACGCATCGCCGCGGAATTCCCGTGGGCGGCGACCGGCTGCGTCGAGGTCCGGCAAGTGCACGACATCGACGCCGAACGCCGCCGCGTCGGCGCCTGAATGCGCGAGGCGGCCGGCTTGGCCGCACCGGCGGCGGCGGCGCGTTCACCAGACGCCGGACCTGCGTCCGGTGGCGCGTCGACGGGGGCGACCGCCTGAACACTGCCAGGAGCCCGCCATGTCCAGACCGATCCTCGCCCCCGCCGCGCTGGCCGCGGCGCTGGCCGCCCTCCCGATGCACTCCGCCCTCGCCGGCGACGCCCGCGCCCAGCACGCCATGGGCGAACCGATGGCCGCGCCTGCGGCCGCCGACCCGGCGCTGATCCAGAGCGCGATGCGCGCCGCGCCGGACAAGGTCTCGGCCAACGCCCGCATCGTCGCCCTCGAGGCCGACGGCAGCATGCGTACCCTGCGTGCCGGCGACAACGGCTTCACCTGCATGGCCGACAACCCCGCGACCCCCGGCCCCGATCCGATGTGCATGGATGCGGCGGCGATGGAATGGGTCGGCGCCTGGGTCGGCCACAAGGACCCGGCGGCCGGCAAGGTCGGCTTCATGTACATGCTCAGCGGCGGCACCGACGCCAGCAACACCGATCCGTACGCGAGCAAGCCCGACGCCGGCAACCACTGGGTGACCACCGGCCCGCACGTGATGGTCGTCGGCGCCGATCCGGCCTTCTACGACCAGTACCCGAAGGGCGCCGATCCCGACACGGCCGTGCCGTACGTGATGTGGGCCGGCACCCCATACCAGCACCTGATGATCCCGGTGAGGTAGTCCGCCGCGAGGGCGTGCAAAGGGCCGATGCATCGCGCGTCGGCCCGCGCCGCTACGACTTGAGCTTCCAGCCGCTGCGGAAGATCCACCACACCACCGCCAGGCACAGCGCCAGGAAGCCGAGGATCGCGGCGACGCTGACCGCCACGTTGACGTCGGCCACGCCGTAGAAACTCCAGCGGAAACCGCTGATCAGGTAGACCACCGGATTGAACAGGGTGATCTTCTGCCACAGCGGCGGCAGCATGTCGATCGAATAGAACGCGCCGCCGAGGAAGGTCAACGGCGTCATCACCATAAGCGGGACCACCTGCAGCTTCTGGAAGTCGTCGGCCCACAAGCCGATGATGAAGCCGAACAGGCAGAAGCTGATCGCGGTCAGCAGCAGGAAGGCCAGCATCCACAGCGGGTGCGCGATCCCGTAGGGCACGAACAACCGCGCCGTGGCCAGGATCAGCAGCCCCAGCAGCACCGACTTGGTCACCGCCGCCCCGACGTAGCCCAGCAGCACCTCGACGAACGAGACCGGCGCCGACAGCAGCTCGTAGATCGTGCCGGCCCACTTGGGCATGTAGATGCCGAACGAGGCATTGGAGATGCTCTCGTTGAGCAGCGACAGCATGATCAGCCCGGGGATGATGAAGGCGCCGTAGCTGACCCCGCCGACCTCGCCCATGCGCCCGCCGATCGCCGCTCCGAACACCACGAAGTACAGCGAGGTGGACAGCACCGGCGAGGCGATGCTCTCGCCCAGGGTGCGGAAGGTGCGCGCCATCTCGAAGCGGTAGATCGCGCGCACCGCATGCAGGTTCAGGCTCATGCCTTGCCCCTCACCAGGCTGACGAAGATGTCCTCGAGCGAGCTCTCGCTGGAGTGCAGGTCCTTGAAGTCGATCCCGTGTTCGGCCAGGCGGCGCAGCAACGCGGCGATGCCGGTCTCCTCGCCCTGGGTGTCGAAGGTGTAGACCAGCGTGTTGCCGCCATCGGACAGTTCCAGCGGCAACCCGGCCAGCGCTTCGGGGATCGTGGCGATCGGCTCCTGCAGCTGCAGCGCCAGCTGCTTCTTGCCGAGCTTGCGCATCAGCGCCGCCTTGTCCTCGACCAGGATCAGCTCGCCCTTGTGGATCACGCCGATGCGGTCGGCCATCTCCTCGGCCTCCTCGATGTAGTGCGTGGTCAGGATGATGGTGACCCCGCTTTCGCGCAGCCGCCGCACCATCTGCCACATGTCGTGGCGCAGTTCGACGTCGACGCCGGCGGTGGGTTCGTCCAGGAACAGGATCCGCGGCTCGTGCGCCAGCGCCTTGGCGATCAGCACCCGGCGCTTCATCCCGCCCGACAGCGCCATGATCTTGCTGTCGCGCTTGTCCCACAGCGACAGCTCGCGCAGCACCTTTTCCAGGTGCGCGGGATCCGGCGGCTTGCCGTACAGGCCGCGGCTGAACCTGACCGTCGCCCACACCGTCTCGAAGGCGTCGGTCGACAGTTCCTGCGGCACCAGCCCGATCTTGGCGCGCGCGGCGCGGAAGTCGCGGACGATGTCGTGGCCGTCGGCGGTGACCGTGCCGGAGCTGGCGTTGACGATGCCGCAGACGATGCTGATCAGCGTGGTCTTGCCGGCGCCGTTGGGGCCGAGCAGGGCGAAGATCTCGCCGCGATGGATCGCAAGGTCTATCGATTTCAGCGCCTGGAAGCCCGAGGCGTAGGTCTTGCAAAGCTTGTCGATGCGGATGATCGGCTGCACGCAGGCTCCCGGTTGCACGCGTTCGGATGGCGACGGCCGGGAGGCCGGCCGGGTGCGCGATGCTAGCGCAGGCAGGCCTGGCCGGCGCGCGCCGGCATGCAACGCAGCATCCGGCCATGCGGTGCGGGCGGCTCGGGGTCGTGCACCGGCGGCGCCCGCGGTTGGGGGTCGTCCGGCACCGGTATTTCGGGGGGCGGCTCCGGTTCGTTCGGCGCGGGCGGCGGCGGCGATTCGGGCAGCGGCGGTTCCGGCACCGGCTCGGGACGCTGCGGCAGTTCCGGGCCCGGGGGCGGAGGCGTCGGCGTTTCGCCAGCGCCCACCGGCGGGATCGCCGCGGGTTGTGCGGGTGCCGGGCCGGGCCGGGCCTGGGCACGCGGGGAGGTGTGTCGGTTCCCGATCGACATGTCCGGATCCATGCGGCAGCGCGATATCCCGCAGCCTAGCCGGTGATGGCGCGCCGACGCGTGATCGCCGCGGGCCCGCCGCGATGGCGCGCGGCAAGCAAGCCGGTCAGTCGATGCGCGCCATCTCGACCACGCGATTGCGGCCACCCGCCTTGGCGGCATACAACGCGCGATCGGCCGCGGCGATCAACCGTTCCGGGGGCGATGTGGCATCCGGCCGCAGCGCAGCCACGCCGATGCTCACCGTGAGATGCGCCCCTACCGGCGAGGCCGGATGCGCCATTGCCGCCGCCTCGACCCGGCAACGCAGGCGCTCGGCGATTTCGCAGGCCTGGTCCAGGGCGCGACCGGGCAACAGCAGGACCAGTTCCTCGCCGCCGAAGCGCGCGACCAGGTCGGCGTCGCCATCGGCGAACTGCGTGCACAACGCCGCCAGCGCACGCAGGCACTCGTCGCCGTAAAGATGCCCGCTGGCGTCGTTGAGCGCCTTGAAATGGTCCGCATCCACCAGCAGCAGCGCCAGCGGCCGGCCTTCGCGGGCCAGCAGCGCCCAGTCCGCCGCCAGGCGCTGGTCGAAGCAACGGCGGTTGGCGATGCCGGTGAGGCCATCGCTCATCGACAACTGCTCGAGCTTGCGATTGGCGACCTCCAGTTCGCCGGCGATCCGCGCCAGGTGGATCGCGCCGGCGATCTGCGCGGCGATGGCATCGAACACCGCGCGCGCCTCGACGGTGAAGAAATCCTCGCGCGTGCTCTCGATGTTGAGCACGCCGTGCAGGCGCTCGCGATGCCGGATCGGCACCACGTATTCCGAGCGCACCGCGGCGTTGCCGGGGACATAGTCCGGATCGCTGTCGACATCGACGATCAGCTGCGCCTGCCCCAGGCGCACGCAACGGCCGGCCGCGCCCTTCGACACCGGCCAGCCGGTGGCCACCGCCGGCGGCAGCAGGTCGAGCTCGCCCGACCACACTTCCTGCACGAAGACCGCCCCCGCCTCGTCCAGCAGGATGATGCTGGCGATCGCCACGGGCACGTTGCGCACCAGGCAATCGCAGATCCGCTGCAGCACCGCATCCAGGCCCTCGCCCTGCAGCGCCTCGCGCGAGACCTGGGCCAGGATCGCCGCCAGCGTGGCGGCGCTGCCGTGCGCGTCTTCGGCGCCCACCGGCATGCCGCGCTCGTGCCCCGTCGCCCTGCCCGGATCCGGCCTCGTCATCCTCGCTGCCCCTGGTCCCCGCCCCGAGTCTACCCCGCGGCGGATGGCCGCGACGGCGCGGACATCTCCTACCCGATCCCGGGTCGCGCGCCGACGCCATGTCCGCCGTTTTCCCGCTGCCCCCGACTGCGTGCGGCGGGCACGCTGGCGCCACCTGACCGAAGGAAACGCACCATGCGCCTGCCCGCAACCAGCCTGCTGTTCTCGTGCCTGCTGCCCGGGCTGCTCGCGGTGCCGCCATCGATGCAGGCCGCGACGCCGCCACCGGTGATGCTGGCCACCGTCTACCACGCCGGGATCGAGGTCGCCGACTACTACGTCAGCGAGAAGCTCGACGGCGTGCGCGGCCACTGGGACGGCCATCGCCTGTACACGCGCAGCGGCCTGGCGATCGATCCGCCGGCATGGTTCACCGCCGGCTGGCCGGCGCAGCCGATGGACGGCGAACTATGGCTCGGCCGCGGCCGCTTCGACGACGCCAGCGCACTGGTGCGCGCCGGCAACGGGAACGACGTGGCGTGGCGCCGGGCGCGCTTCATGGTATTCGACCTGCCGGCCGACCCCGGCCCGTTCGCCGCGCGCGTGCGGCACATGCGCGCGCTACTGGACCAATCCGGCAATGCCCGGCTGCATCGCATCCCGCAATTCCGCGTCCACGACGCCCGCGAACTGGACGCCTGGCTTGAGCGGATCGTCGCCGCCGGCGGCGAGGGCCTGGTGCTGCACCATCGCCATGCACGCTACCGCGCCGGCCGCAGCGAAGGCCTGCTCAAGTACAAGCCGTACGACGATGCCGAGGCGCGCGTGGTCGGCTACAGCGCAGGACAGGGCAAGTACGCCGGCCAGCTGGGCGCGTTGCTCGTCGAGCGTCCCGACGGCCTGCGCTTCCGCATCGGCAGCGGGTTCAGCGACGCGCAACGCACCCACCCGCCGGCGATCGGCAGCCATGTCACCTACCGCTACAACGGCCTGACCGGCAACGGCACGCCGCGCTTCGCGCGCTTCCTGCACGTACGCGCGCTGATGCCGCCAGCCGATCCCCGATAAGGCGCGGTCCGCCACCTGCGCCGTTTTTTGCTACGACGGTCACACCGGACCTGCCCGCCCCGACCGACGGTCGCGTGCTTTGTGACCACGCCCCCGGTCCCCGCGGCGTGCGATCCGGACACTGGCTCCCGTTTGTCCCGTCCCGCGGGGCGCGGGTTCCAGGAACATGACACGCAAGCAGATCCGGTCCTTGGTCGCCGCGGCAGCGCTCGTCCTGCTCGCATTGCTGGTACAGGCCGCGCCGAAGCAGGCCAACCGCGCGCCCAGCGCAAGCATCAGCGCTCCAGTCGCCGGCGCCATCTTCGCCGCGGGAAGCAGCATCACCGTCGCCGCCGCCGCGAGCGATGCCGACGGCAGCATCGCGCGGGTGGATTTCTATGTCGACGGCGTGCGCCTGGGGCGCGACACCACCGCGCCCTACGCCATCACCTGGAGCAATGCCGCCACCGGCACGCATGCACTGAAGGCGGTTGCGACCGACAACCGCAAGGCCAGCGGCGCTTCGGCCACGGTCTCCGTCAGCGTGGTCGCCACGGCCGACACCATCGCCCCGGGCGTCCCGGAGGGCCTGGCCAGCGGCGCGCAATCCGACACCAGCATCTCGTTGCGCTGGACCGCTTCCAGCGACAACGTCGGCGGCAGCGGGATCGCCGGGTACGACATCTACCGCAACGGCGCGATCGCCGGCAGCACCACCGCCACCAGCTATACCGACAGCGGCCTGGCCGCCGCGACCGGCTACAGCTACGCGGTGCGCGCACGCGACAAGGCGGGCAATGCCTCGGCGCAGAGCGCGGCGCTGGTCGCGGCCACCACCGCGGGCGGCGCAACCCCCGCCAGGCGGGTGGTCGGCTATTTCACCCAGTGGGGCATCTACAACGCGCAGCCGTATTCGGCCAGGACGATGGACGCCAACGGCACCGCGGCGCGGCTGACCCACCTGGCCTACGCGTTCGGCAACGTGCGCAACAACAGGTGCGAGGTCGGGGTGCTCAAGGCCGTGAACCCCGATACCGGCGAAGGCGGCGACGCGTATGCCGACTACTCGCGCAGCTTCAGCGCGGCCGAAAGCGTCGATGGCGTCGCCGACGCGTGGGGCGCGCCGCTACGCGGCAACTGGAACCAGCTGAAGAAGCTCAAGAAGAAATACCCGAACCTCAAGGTGCTGATCTCGCTCGGCGGCTGGACCCTGTCGCGCGGCTTCGCCAGCGCGGCGCGGCCGGAGAACCGCGCCGCCTTCGTCGCCTCCTGCATCGATGCCTACATCGCCGGCAACCTGCCGGCGTTCGACTCCGCAGGCGGACCGGGCGCGGCGGCCGGGGTGTTCGACGGCTTCGACATCGACTGGGAATATCCCGCCGCGTGCGGCCTGACCTGCGGCGGCAGCGAGGACAGCGACAACTTCACCGGCCTGCTGGCCGAGTTCCGCCGCCAGCTCGACGCGATCCGCCCGGGGCTGCAGCTCACGGCCGCGGTCGGCGCCGGCATCGACAAGATCCGCGTCACCCGGCCGGACCTCTACCACCGGTACGTCGACGCGATCAACGTGATGGCCTACGACTTCCACGGCAGCTGGGACGCGAAGACCAACTTCCACTCCGCGCTGTTCGACTCGCCCTACGATCCGTCCAGCGGCGACGCGCGCTACTACAACAGCAACGACGCGATCCAGGCCTTCCTCGACCGCGGCGTGCCCGCGGCCAGGCTCAACCTGGGCATGGCGACCTACGGCCACGGCTGGAGCAATGTCGGCAGCGTCAACCACGGCCTCTACCAGTCCGGCGTCGCCGCCGCCGGCAGCGCCGCGCCGGGCATCGAAACCTACCGCGTGCTGAAGACGCTGGCATGGCCGAAATACGCGGACGCCGACAGCAAGGCGCGCTGGATCTACGACGGCAAGACCTTCTGGAGCTTCGACGATCCGGCGACGATCGCCGACAAGATGGCCTACGTGCAGGTGCAGGGCCTGGGCGGCGCGTTCCTGTGGGATTTCAGCGGCGACGATGCGCAGGGTTCGCTGCTGGCCGCGATCAGCGCCGGGCTGCAATAGCCCGCGAGCAGCGCTCCCGACGATCGCGGCGGCGTGCCGGGACGCCGAAAGCGACCACCGCGCCGCGGCACGAACGTTGCTACGGCGGGCCGCGCCCGGCATCGCCGACATCCTCGACATCGTGCTAACACCGCACGTGCCTGGATGGGCGCGCGCGCATCCCCGCGCGCCGGCGCTCCCGCGGAGGCACCCGATGAACCTCGTCTACACCCACAGCCATGCCAGCGCCCACGAGTTCGCCCTGCACAACGACCTCGCGCCCGGCGACTGGGCATGGATCAGCGACAAGGACGTGATCGCCCAGCATCCGCGTGCCGACGTCTATCTCGGGCCGGGCTGGCAACGGCATCCTCGCCGCGCCGAGATCGACGAAGCGCTCGAACACGCGCGCCACGAACACCGGCTCGGCACCATCACCGACCTGGGCTCCACGCTCGGCACGCTGGGCGTCTCCGGCGCCTGAGCGGCGGCGCATCGGTCAGCGCCTGACCAGCTCCACCCGCCGGTTCAGGGCGCGACCGGCTTCCGTGGCGTTGTCGGCCAACGGCTTGTCCTGGCCGTAGCCCTTCGACTGCAGCCGCGACGGCTCCACGCCCAGTCCGACCAGCGCCCCGAGCACGCTGCGCGCGCGCGCGGCCGAGAGTTCCTGGTTGTGCGCCGCGCCGCCGGTATCGTCGGTATGGCCCTCGATCGACAGCTGCAGGGCCGGGTCCGCGGACAGCAGCTTGCCGATTTCCTCCAGCGTCGGCCGCGCGTCCGGGCGCAGGCTCGCCTTGTCGGTATCGAAGTTGACGTGCAGCGCGACCCGTCCATCCCTGTCGATCGCCTGCTTCATCGCCGCCGCATCGAGGAAGGCGACCGACTGCTGCATCGCCTTGCGCTCCAGCACCACCACATAGCCGTGCAGCGGGATCGCGCCGGTGCTGATGTCGATCCAGTACTCCTTGTCGGCGCTGCGCAGCAGGTAGCTGTCGTGCCGGTAGTCGGGCACCGCGACCGCGCCGTAGTGGTTCTTCTCGATCACCCCGCGCCCTCCCGCGGTGGCGGCGACTTCGCGCGTGTACTGCACGGCGTTGATCTTGCGGCCGCCGAGCGCGGCGATGGCGTTCGCGTAGTTGCGGTGGAACTCGAGCTCGGTATATGGACGCTCGTCGCGCGTCAGCGCGAACCGGTCGTGGAAGATGCGGCCCTCGACCAGCACCGGCGTGTCGCCGGCGATGAAATACTGGCCGTCGTATGGAATGTCACGTTCCTTGTCGCCATACGTGCTTTGCAGGCCGTCCGGGGTCTCGAAGAAAGGGAACGGCGGCAGGCTCGCGCTGGTGACCGGTACGCTGGCCGGATCGAAACCGGCGGTCGCCGGGGGCGTGGCGGCACCTGGTGCGGGCGCATCCTGCGCAGCTGGCGTTGGCGTTGGCGTTGGCGCTGGCGCTGGCGCTGCGATGGTCGCGGCCAGGCCCGCCAGCGCCGCGGCGTCGGGTGGCTCGCTTTGGAGGCGATCGCAGCCTGCGCACGACACGACCATGAGCAGGATCGACAACGGCAGGTAACGGCCCATCTGGTTCTCCCCGGCGTGGCGGATGCGCCCGCCCGTTCGTGTGCAGACGTCAAAACCCGTTGCACGGGGACAGCGCGCGGCGGCTATGCTGGCCCGCCCCGCCCGGATCCGGCCTCGTCCATGCGTTTGCCTGCCTCCGCGCGCCCGTGGCTGCTGCTGCTCGCGACCCTGGCATGGCTGTGGGCGACTTCGGTGTTCACGCCGTGGGCGGCGGACCGCGCGCCACGCCTGTGGCTGTACGACCTGCTGTTCTACCTGCGCTTCGCATTGCTGTTCTGGGGCGGCGCCGAATTGCTGCGCCTGGCATGGCGGCGCGGACCGCGATTGGACGCGGTGCCGCTTGCGGCCGCCGCATGCGCGGCCCTGGCCGTGCTGGCCTACGAACACACCGGGACTGGATTGCGCTGGAAAATCTCGGCCAGCCGCAGCGCACTGATCGCGGCTGCCGACGCCGGGCCGGGCGACCAGCGTCGTCGGGTCGGCCATTTCATCGTCGACAGCGCGCGCCTGCCCTGCGCCGGCACGCGGCAGGCATGGCTGTGGCTGGGGCGGCCGCATGGCGGCGGCAGCGGCACCAACATGGCGCTGGTGCGGGGCAATGGCCATCCTCCCGCGACACCGCTGCACGATGCGTTCGCATTCTGGCCCGCGGGCAATGGCTGGTGGGTCGCGTACCAGCATGCCGGCCGTTACCGGGACGCGGTCTCGATGCAGCAGGAGCCAGCCGATACCTGCAAGCCGGGGGTGCTGCTGTCGCGACACCGCCAAGGCCTCGCCCTGGTCGACGAAGGCCGCCGCGGATTGGCGAGTGAATGACCGCGGGACCACTCGAGTCAGCGCAGGTTCGGTGAAATCTAGATTTCGTTAGCCAAACCAGCGTGCGCGTAAGCTGACTGGCCCCCATGCCGGCTCGACGCCGATGGCGTCCGCCACCGCAGGCGATGCGCGACCGGCGCCACGCGCCCGCATTCACGCCTCCTGCAAGCGCCGCGACCTAGCCTGCGCGCATCCGGATGCCACACGTCCGTACCGAGGTTGCGATGCGCACCATCCTGTTCCTGTTCACGATGCTGCTGGTAGTCGCTGCGCCGCATTGCCCCGCGCAATCGCACGAAGCCCGCGCAGCGGCCGCCACGTCCACCGCGGCGCAGCCACCGCCCGCGCAGGCCATGCCGGGCGCGAGCGCTCCGAAAAGCGCATTCGGGCGGGTGATGGCCGTGCTGATCGCCAAGCTGGTGCAGGATCGCACGCAGGCCTCGCAAGCCCCGGCGTCGCAGCCGCGCGCCGCGGCCGGTGGCGCAGACGGGAACGACGCTGCAACCACCCTTCCGATCGACATCGAAGTCGGTGCGGCTTTCCGGACCGATGCGACCCGCCCGACCGTCGCTGCCGCGGAAGGAACGTCCGCACGGGACGGCGGTGGTGCCAGCGATGCCGCCATGCAGGAACCCGAGCCCCTGACCTTGCAGGCGGCGCTGCCGGCGGACGTGCGATGACTCTCGCACCGTGACCGCACTGCGGCGGCCAGGCCGGCACGGGTTTCAAAGCAATCGAACATCCATGGCCAGCCGGCGTGCCGATTCCCGGCAATGCGTGCCCGGCTTGCGGTGACCGACCGGCTGCACTGCAAGGAAAACGCGGGCTTCCGGCCAGCGCGACAAATTCATTGCCGCTGCGTTCCGGTCATTCCGGCAGCTCGCGAATCGCTTACGGTTGCCGCATCGCTTCCTTGCGGGCGGAGAACTCGGCCTTCGTGACATAGCCATCGTGGTCGGCATCGGCTTTGGCGAACATCGAGCGCGCCGCGGCGGCATGTTCGGACGCCGAAACCCTGCCGTCATGGTCGGCATCCATCGTCGCCTGCATCTTCATGTGCGCCGCGGCCATGCCGCCCTGGCCGTGCATGCCGTGGCCCGCCATG
>JAKFDF010000240.1:0-3423 GCA_036676275.1 Lysobacter sp. | reverse complement strand
CGTAGCGACCCCATGGCCGCGTTCGCCCAGGTAGTGCAGCCATTTGCCCAGGAACGTGTTCATCCGCATGCGGTGGTCGAGCACCGCCGATGGCGGCGGGTACATCCCGATCACGTCCTGCCAGCGACGCCCCAGGTAGCAATGCGTGGCCTCGACCTGGCGCGCGTCGCGATACAGGCGCAGGAACGCCGAAGGATCCGGCTCGCCGGTGAGCGGATCGCGCAGGGCGTAGGTCATCCGCAGTTCGGTGGTGTAGGCGTGCTGCGCGACCAGCTCCAGCCGCAGGTCCAGTCCGTCGCCGATGCTGGACAGGTAGCTGCCGGCCGCAAGGTCCGCCGGCTCGAACAACCGTGTCAGCAGGCTGAAGTTCTCCGCGTACAGCCCCATCAACCAACCGAAGCGGCTGATCGTCGGGATGCGCGCGACACGTGAAAGGACCTGGGCCATGGCTGGATGCTACACGCGAAAAACCGGCTCCGGCAGCATTGACGGATCGCGTGCGCCGGCCTAACGTGGGGTGCGATGCACAGTCGTTGCCCGGCCCGGACCAGCGGCCTCGGGCGTCAGTACATCTCGCGGTTGATCCCCAGCACTTCCAGCACCCGGCTCGAGATTTCCTCGATCGAGGCATGCGTGGTACTCAGTGTCTGGATGCCCTCGTTGAGCAGCAGCGCCTCGGCCGCGGCGACTTCGCGCCTGCAGGTATCGAGCTGCGCATAACGCGAATTCGGCCGCCGCTCCTGCCGGATCTGCTGCAGCCGGACCGGGTCGATGGTCAGGCCGAAGATCTTGTTGCGGAACGGCCGCAGCTTGGCCGGCAGGCGATCGGAATCCAGGTCTTCCTCGGTCAGCGGATAGTTCGCCGCGCGCACGCCGTGGTGCAGCGCCAGGTAGACGCAGGTCGGGGTCTTGCCGGCGCGCGACACGCCCACCAGGATCAGGTCGGCCTCGCTGTAGTCCATGCTGACGCCATCGTCGTGCGCCAGCGCGTAATTCATGGCGTTGATGCGGCGGTGGTAGCTCTCGAAGTCGACCATGCCGTGCGCGCGTCCAACCTGCGACTGCCTTTGCATGCCCAGTTCGCGCTCCAGCGGCTCGATGAACGGCGCGAACACGTCCAGCATCAACGCCCCGCTTTCGGCGAGCACGGCGTTGAGCGCCGGGTCGACGCTGGAATTCACCACCACCGGGCGCAGTCCGCTCTCGACGCCGGCCTGGCGGATTTTCCCGGCAGCCGCCTGTGCCTTGTCCAGCGTGTCCACGAACGGGATGCGGTCGGTGGCGAAGCGGATGTTGGCGAACTGGGTCAACAGGCTGTGGCCGATGGTCTCGGCGGTGATGCCGGTGCCGTCGGAGACGTAGAACACCGGGCGCAGGTCGGACATGGGTGCTCCAGGGCGATGCGGCGAGCGCCGCGGCGGGTCGGGTTGCTAAAATAGCCGCTTGGCCGGCACATGTCCGGGCCTCTCCGCGCCGCACCCCCGCCTCGACCCCATGGAGTTCCGCCTTGAGCGTCCCCGCTTCGAGCAACAACATCCTCTGGCTGCAGGATCTGCGCCTCACCGACCTGGCCCAGGTGGGCGGCAAGAATTCCTCGCTCGGCGAGATGATCGGCGAATTGGCCGGGCTCGGGGTCTCGGTGCCCGGCGGGTTCGCGACCACCGCCGATGCCTTCAGGGCCTTCATCGCCCACAACACCCTGCATCAGCGGATCTTCGACCGGCTGGCCTCGCTGGATGTCGAGGACGTCCCGGCCCTGACCGCGGCCGGCAGCGAGATCCGCGGCTGGGTGATCGACGCGCCGCTGCACCCGGAACTGGATCGCGACATCCGCAGCGCCTACGCCAAGCTGTGCGCCGACAACGGTGGTGGCGAAGTAGCCGTGGCGGTGCGTTCCTCGGCCACGGCGGAGGACCTGCCCGACGCTTCCTTCGCCGGCCAGCAGGAGACCTTCCTCAACGTCACCGGCGCCGACGACGTGGTGCGCAAGGTCAAGGAAGTGTTCGCGTCGCTGTACAACGACCGCGCGATCGCCTATCGGGTGCACCACGGCTTCAGGCACGAAGACGTGTTCCTCTCCGCGGGCGTGCAGCTGATGGTGCGCTCGGACGTCGGGGCCTCCGGCGTGCTGTTCACGCTGGACACCGAATCGGGTTTTCGCGACGTGGTGTTCATCACCTCCAGCTACGGCCTGGGCGAGATGGTCGTGCAGGGCGCGGTCAATCCCGACGAGTTCTACGTCTACAAGCCGACCCTGCGCCAGGTCAAGCCTGGTGGCCTCAAGTCGGCGATCCTGCGGCGCTCGATCGGCGCCAAGCAGATCCGGATGGTGTATTCGGACCAGCCGGGCGAACGCGTGCGCACCGAGGAAACCCCGCTGGAATTGCGCAACCGGTTCTCGATCACCGATGCCGACGTGCACGAGCTGGCCAGGCAGGCGCTGCAGATCGAGCAGCACTACGACCGGCCGATGGACATCGAGTGGGGCAAGGACGGCATCACCGGCAAGCTCTACATCCTGCAGGCGCGCCCGGAAACGGTGAAGTCGCGCGGCCACGCCACCCAGATCGAGCGCTACACCCTGGGGCAGCGCGGCGAAGTGGTCGCCGAGGGCCGCGCCATCGGCCAGAAGATCGGCAGTGGCGTGGCACGCGTGGTGCGCTCGCTGGAGGACATGAACCGCGTGCAGCCGGGCGACGTGCTGGTCGCCGACATGACCGACCCCGACTGGGAGCCGGTGATGAAGCGCGCGGCGGCGATCGTCACCAACCGCGGCGGCCGCACCTGCCACGCCGCGATCATCGCGCGCGAACTCGGCGTGCCGGCGGTGGTCGGCACCGGCGACGCGCTGGACCGGATCACCGACGGCGCCACGGTCACGATCAGTTGCGCCGAAGGCGACACCGGCTTCATCTATGACGGCGCCCTGCCCTTCGAGCGCACCACCACCGACCTCGGCAACATGCCGCCGGCGCCGCTGAAGATCATGATGAACGTGGCCAACCCCGACCGCGCCTTCGACTTCGGCATGCTACCCAACGCCGGCATCGGCCTGGCGCGGCTGGAGATGATCATCGCCAGCCATATCGGCGTGCATCCCAAGGCATTGCTGGAATACGACCAGCAGGACGCCGTCACCCGGCAGAAGATCGACGCCAGGATCGTCGGCTATGCCGGCCCGGTCGATTTCTACGTCGATCGCCTTGCCGAAGGCATCGCCACCATCACCGCCTCGGTCGCGCCCAAGCCGGTGATCGTGCGGCTGTCGGACTTCAAGTCCAACGAGTACGCCAACCTGCTCGGCGGCGCGAAATACGAGCCGCACGAGGAAAACCCGATGATCGGCTTCCGCGGCGCCAGCCGCTACGTCGACCCGTCGTTCAAGGACGCCTTCGCGCTGGAATGCCGCGCGGTGCTCAAGGT
>JAKFDF010000239.1:0-4650 GCA_036676275.1 Lysobacter sp. | reverse complement strand
TCGCCCGGAGGCGACGCTGCGATCAGCGGCCGTCGCGGTCCGCGTCGCCCGGCATCGCGCGCTCGATGTAATGCCAACCATCGCGCACCGCGCCGCGGGCTTCGTCCCAGGCCAGCTGCGAATTGCCGCGGGTGCTGTCCCAGTCGCGCTGCAGCTGCGCCTCGACCGTATCGAACTTCTGGCCGCGGAACTCGCCGTAGCGATCGTAGCCGTACTTGTAGGCCGGCTCGTAGTCGTTCCAGCTGCGCTTGGCGCTGTAGTACGGCGCCGACTCGTAGGTGCTGCGGAAATGCTCGACGTATTCGGTCGGGTTGACCGCCTCGGCGATCGCGCCACCGGCCTTGGCACCGACCACGGCGCCAACCACCGCGCCCACGGCCGTACCCACCGGGCCCGCGACCGAGCCAACCGCCGCACCCGTGATCGCGCCTGCGCCGGCGCCGGTGCCTTCACCAATGCTGTGGTCCTTCTTGATATCCGTCATGTCTGTGTTCTCCGTCGTGGGGGATGAATCCGTGGCAGTTGCCGCCAACCAAATTGCGCCAACGCGCATTGAGATCACGTGAAACCGCCAGCGCGCCGCGTTAATCGTTCAGCATTGGCCGCAGCAACAAACCGCATCGATGCAAGCGGGCGCGCGCATTCAGCCCTCCCCGCTGCCCCCTGTAGGAGCGGCTTCAGCCGCGACCTCTTTTCGCCGCCATCGCACGCCACAACCACCGCCACCGCATCCATCCCGCGTGCAGCCGCGCCCTACTCCGCCGCCGGCGGCTGCAGCTTCACCGCGAGTTCCTCCAGCTCCGCGATCGCCGCTTCCAGCGCATCGTGGAATTCGCCCTGCCGCGTCATCAGGTTCTCGATGGTGCCGGCTTCGCCGAGCTTCTTCAGTTCGCCATCGAACTTCAGCCATTGCGTCGTCAGCAACTCGACGTTGTTCTTGGAGTAATGCCGCATCTCCTTGAGCTGGGTCACCGTCTGGTTGACGTGGTCCAGCGGGGTCTTGGTGGTTTCCTCGGTCATGGGATGCTCCTGTGCAAAATGCCAGCCCGGAGGGTACGCATGGGTAGTCGACGGAGGGCGTGAAGGGTCGGCCGTCGCGTCGCGCGTGGCGCCGCAACACCCTGCAGGGCCGTACAAATGGCCACCGGGGAACCACTCGGCGGCGGCTGGCGCCCGAGGCGGCTCCAGTCCCGCATCGACCGCCTTGAGCCTCCCCTTGCCAGGTGGACCCGCCCCCTCCAGGGATGATCCCCCCGGATGGCATATCCTGCCCCTGAGCCCGGATGCCGCGAGGCAGTCGATGAACATCGCAGCAGTAGAGATGCTCGGCAGCGAAATGGTGGGCCTGGCCGTCCTGGTGCTGGGCCTGTTCCGGCTGCGTGGCCGGTTCGGGCTGACTCCGCTGTATGTGTCGCTGGGTGTGTTCCAGCCGGTGCAGGTGATGCTGTCGGCATCGGTCTATGTCGAGTTGTGGCCGGGGATGGCGGTGAGCCCCGGCACCCTGATGTTCGCGGCGAGCCTGCTGGCGATCCTGCTGGTGTACATCCGCGAGGACGCGACCGAGGCGCGCAAGCTGATCTACGGCATCCTCGGCGCCAATTTGACGATGACCCTGATCATGTTCGTGGCGAGCCTGCAGCTGCGCACCGCGGGCACGTCCAACTTCCTGGCGATCGCGCCGGAGCTGTTCAGCCAGGGCGCGCGGGTGACGGCGGTCGGCACGCTGATGTTCATCGCCGACGTGGTGCTGCTGGTGCTGCTCTATACCGGGATGCGCAGGCACTTCCCGCGATTCCCGTTCATGCGCGTGCTGGCGACGCTGCTCGGGGTGCTGCTGTTCGATGCCATCGGCTTCACCACGGGGGCGTTCCTCGAGCGCCCCGAATACCCGGCGCTGCTGCGGGCGGCGGTGACCAGCAAGGCACTGATCGCGCTGTGCTTCTCGGCGGCGCTGATCGTCTACCTGCGCTACGTCGAGCCGGCCGGGGTGGCGGGCGCGGCGCCGAACCATCCGCTGCGCGACTTCTTCTACTCGTTCACCTATCGCGAGAAGTTCGAGCTGCAGGCCGAGCAGACCGTGGAAGTCGAGGCCCGGCTGGAGAAGGCGCAGGCGGTCGCGCACATGGGCTTCCTCGACTGGAACCTGGACACCGACGAGATCTTCTGGTCGGACGAGATGCTGCGGATCCTGGGCCTGCCCGCCGGCCAGAACCTGCAGACGCTGGCGACCACCAAGGCCTTCGTGCATCCCGACGACGTGGCGATGGCGGTCGCGAGCCTGCAGCGCGGCGTCGCCGGGATCGCGCCGCACAGCCTGGACCACCGCATGCTGCGCGCCGACGGCACCGAACTGTGGGTGCACGCCGAAGGCGAACGGATCGAGGGCAAGGACGGCCTGCCGGCGCGGTTCCTGGGCACGCTGGTGGACATCACCCAGCGCAAGCGCGACGAGGAGGAACGCCGGCAGGTGTTCGAGCGCATCACCGATGCCTTCGTCGCGCTGGACAGCAACTGGATCTACACCTACGTCAATACCAAGGCGGCGCAGATCTTCGGCCGCCGCCCGGAGGACATGATCGGCAAGCACATCTGGACCGAGTTCCCGGAAGGCGTCGGCCAGCCGTTCCACCGCTACTACCAGCAGGCGATGGCCGAGCAGAAGCCGCTGCTGCTGGAGGAGTACTACGCGCCCTACGACCGCTGGTTCGAGAACCGGATCTATCCCTCGCCCGAGGGGCTGACCATCTATTTCCACGACGTCACCGAGCGCGTGCGGCAACGGCAGGCGCTGATGCAGCGCGTCAGCCACGACGAACTCACCGGCCTGCCCAATCGCGGCGCGATGCGCGAGACGCTCGATGCGATGCTCGCCGGCGACGGTCCTGTCACGGCCCGCATCGGCGCGATCGTGCTCAACATCGACCGCCTGCACCACGTCAACGACACCCTGGGCTACCACGTCGGCGACCAGGTGCTGGTCGAGGCGGCGGCGCGGCTGCGGCGGTTCGCGGCGGCCGATGGTTGCCGCGTCGGCCGCATCGGTGGCGACGAGTTCCTGCTGGTCAAGCCGCTGGACGACAATGCAGGCATGCTGGAAACGGTCGCGCGCGCGGCGGCGCAGGTGCTGGCGCATCCGTACACGATCGACCAGCAACCGGTGTACCTGACCTGCAGCGCCGGCCTGAGCTGGTCGCCCGAGGCCGGGCGCGATGCGGCGCAACTGCTCGGCCAGGCCGACCTGGCGCTCAACAGCGCCAAGCAGCGCGGGCGCAACCAGTTCGTGCTGTATTCCCAGGAGCGTTCGGCCGTCGTGGCCGACCGGATCGTGGTCACCACGCAGATGCGGCAGGCGCTGCAGCGCGACGAGTTCCTGCTGCAATACCACCCGGTGGTCGATGCGGCGCGCGGCGCGATCGTCGGCGCCGAGACGCTGATGCGCTGGAGCAACCCCACGCTGGGCGCGGTCGGCCCGGACCGCTTCATCCCGGTCGCCGAGGACACCGGGATGATCATCCCCCTGGGCGACTGGGTGCTGCGCTCGGCGCTGGCCGAGATCGGCGCCTGGCAGGCACGCGGCCAGCGCACGGTGCCGCTGTCGGTGAACGTCTCGGCGGTGCAGTTCCAGCGCCCCGAATTCGTCCGCGAGATCCAGGACGCGCTGCACCACGCCGGGGTCGCGGCGGGGCTGCTGAAGCTGGAGATCACCGAGAGCGTGGTGATGGAGGACCGGCAGACCGCGGTCCACATGCTCAAGCAGCTCAGGACGCTGGGCGTGCGCATCTCGCTGGACGACTTCGGCACCGGCTATTCCAGCCTCGGCCAGCTGCGGACGTTGCCGATCGACGAGATCAAGATCGACCAGAGCTTCATCCGCGACGTCAACGACGACATGTACGCGGCCACGCTGTGCCGCGCGATCATCGCCATGAGCCGGCAGCTGCGTTTCACGGTGGTGGCCGAGGGCGTGGAAACCGCCGCCCAGGCGCGGTTCCTCCACGACGCCGGTTGCCAGCTGCTGCAGGGTTTCCTGTTCAGCCGCCCGGTGCCCGCGCCGGTCCTCGGGCAATGGCTGGCCGACGACACCCACTGGGCGCGGGATGGCTCGATGCGGGTGGCACGTGGCGGCGACAGCGCCGCGCGGGCCAAGTTCTAGCAAACGCTGCAAGGCGTGGCGGCGACCCCAAATAATTGGCAACCACTCTTCGTAGGAGCGGCTTACAGCCGCGAGCTCTCCCTCCGCCCGCCAATCGAACCCGACCCATGCTCCCGGGGACGCTGGGTATCATTGCCCCTCCCTCCCCCACAGGCGCCCCCCGTGGCCAAGCCCAACCCCCTCCAGGAACAACTGCTCAAGGCGGGCCTGGTCAAGAAGGGCAAGGTCGCCGAGGCGGTGCGCGAGCAGGCCAAGGCCCGCCACGGCAAGGCCCCGCCCGCGCCCACCGAAATCCAGATCGAAGCCGAACGCACCCGTGCCGCAAAGGCCGAGCGCGACCGCGCCCTGGCCGCCGAGCGCAAGGCCCAGGCCCGCAGCGCCGAACTGCGCGCCCAGGCGCGGCAGATCATCGAAGACAAGAAGGTGCCGCGCACCGGCGACAGCGAGTACCGCTTCACCGCCGACGGCGCCATCCGCACCCTGCTGGTCGACGACGA
>JAKFDF010000238.1:0-2458 GCA_036676275.1 Lysobacter sp. | reverse complement strand
TGACCGCGTTGGCACGTAGCCTGCGTATGATTCCCGTGCACGTGCATCGTTGCACGGCTACCCGACGGACCGGAACGCCGGCCACGCGGGGCACGTGAAGTTCAACTACCTCTAGGGGATACACCATGAAGAAGTTCCAGCAAGGCTTCACCCTGATCGAGCTGATGATCGTGATCGCGATCCTCGGCATCCTGATGGCCATCGCGATCCCGGCCTACCAGGACTACACCATCCGCGCCAAGGTCTCGGAAGGCCTGAACCTGGCCGGCTCGGCCAAGCTGGCCGTGTCGGAAACCTACCAGTCCGACGGCAACATGCCGACCAGCAACGCTGATGCCGGTCTTGCCGCCGCGAACGCCATCACCGGCAACGACGTGGGTTCGGTCGGCGTCGGTACCGGCGACGGCGCCAGCGCAGACGGCCAGATCATCATCACCTACGCCAGCACCGAGGATAAGATCAACGGCAAGACCCTCGGCCTGTCGCCGTCGACCATCGGCCATGAAGGTTCGATCGAGTGGACCTGCGGCCAGACCGACACCGACGTCGACGCGCGCTTCCGCCCGGCGACCTGCCGCTAAGCGACATCGCGTGATCGTGACACCGGAGGGCCGCGCAAGCGGCCCTCTTCTTTTGCCGCGCATCTCTCGCCGCGCGCATGCATGCGTCTGGCGCGCCCCGCGCCGCTGTGACAGGCTGCCGCGATGACTCCGCTTGCCACCGCGCCCCGGCGCGTCGCCCTCGCGGCCCTGCTGCTGTTCGCCGCCGTCGCCCTGGCCTATTGGCCCGGCCTGCATGGCGGCTTCCTGTTCGACGATTACGCCAACCTCGACGCGCTGGGCCGTTACGGCGGCGTGCGCGACCTGCACACCTTCCTCTACTTCCTGACCTCCGGCGAAGCCGATCCCACCGGGCGACCGCTGGCGCAGCTGAGCTTCCTGCTGGATGCGCGCGACTGGCCGGCCGACCCGTGGCCCTTCAAGCGCAGCAACCTGCTGCTGCACCTGCTCAACGGCGCGCTGCTGCTGGCGCTGCTGCGCCGGCTGGAAACGCGGCTGGCGGCGCTGCAGCCGACGGCCGCGCCACGCGCGTCGTGGATCGCGCTGCTGGCCACCGCGCTGTGGCTGGCGCATCCGCTGTGGGTCTCGACCACGCTGTACATCATCCAGCGCCAGGCGATGCTGGCCGCCACCGGCTGCCTGCTCGGGCTGCTGGCCTGGGACCACTGCTGGGCGCACTGGCAGGCCGGCCGCCATGGGCGCGGCTGGGCCTGGGGCGTGCTGGGCGTGGGCGGCGCCACCGTGCTGGCCGGGCTGGGCAAGGCCAACGGCCTGCTTACCCCGCTGCTGGCGCTGGTGCTGTGGTGGGTGCTGTACCTGCCGCAGGCCGCGGCGCTGCCGGCGCCGCGCAACGCGCGCGTACGCCGCGACGGCTGGCTGCTGCTGGGGGTGCCGGCGCTGGCGATCGTCGGCTACGTGCTGGCGCAGGCGCCCGCCGCGGCGCGGCGCGCGCTCGCGATCCGCGGCTGGGACCTGGGCGAACGCCTGCTCAGCCAGCCGCGCGCGCTGATGGATTACCTGGGCCTGCTGCTGGTGCCGCGCGAGGGCAGCGGCGGCGTGTTCAACGACGGCTTCGCGGTGTCGCACGGGCTGCTGGATCCGGCGAGCACGCTGCCGGCGCTGGTCGGCGTGCTCGCTCTGCTGGCGCTGGGCTTCGCCGTGCGCCGGCGGCTGCCGCGGCTGGCGGTGGCGCTGCTGTTCTTCTTCGCCGGCCATGTCATGGAAAGCGGCCCGCTGCCGCTGGAACTGTATTTCGAACACCGCAACTACCTGCCGGCGCTGCTGCTGTTCTGGCCGCTGGCGGCGTGGCTGCTGGCGCCCGGCGCGGCGGCGCGCCTGCGCGGCGCGCTGGCGGCGGCGCTGGTCGCGGCGTGGCTGCTGCTGTCCTGGCAACGCGCCGAAGTCTGGGGCAACCCGACCCTGCAGGCGGTGCTGTGGGCACAGCGCAACCCGGAGTCGCCGCGCGCGCAGGGTTACGCCGCCGACCTGCTGGCGCAGGCGGGCCGCAACACGGAGGCGCAGGCATTGCTGCAACGCGCCGCGCTGCGCACGCCGGGCCAGGTCGAGATCGCGCTCAACCGGATCGGCGAAGGCTGCGCATCCGGCCAGCTGTCGGCCGCCGACCTCGCCGCCGCCGAGGCGGCGCTGGGCCGGCACCGGCGCTGGAACCAGGGCATGCAGCAATGGCTGCTGGGGATCGATGCCGCCGTATTGCGCGGCGACTGCGCGGCGCTGGGCAAGCCCGGGCTGGAGCGGCTGCTGGACGCGGTTGAGGCCAACCCCGCCTACTCGCGCGCGCCCGGCCGCCGCCAGGCGCTGCTGCGCCTGCGCGGGCGCAACGCGCTGGCCGACGGCGACGCACAACGCGCGCTGCAGATGTACGACCGGGCGCTGGACCT
>JAKFDF010000237.1:0-3144 GCA_036676275.1 Lysobacter sp. | reverse complement strand
AGCTCCCGCCCCTCCTCGCACATTCGTCTTACGCAAAACGAGACCGCTCTATCCAGTCGCTGCCATCGCCAGCCGCTTCTGGCTAATAGTTGCGAGGAGCGTCGAGATCCGCAGGCTCGCTGAGGTACCTTGGCGACGATTAGTCCCTGCAACCTCAGCGAAGCTACGACCATGAGCAGCTATTCCCTGCACAGCTACCCCATATGCGATGGCCACGGCCTGCCGCATGACCCCATTCCCGCAATCCTGGGGCCACGACCGATAGGCTGGATATCCACCCGCGATGCCAACGGGCACTTGAACCTCGCGCCCTACAGCTTCTTCAACATCTTCAACTACCGTCCGCCGCTGGTGGCCTTCTCCAGCGTTGGCAGGAAGGACAGCGTGCGCAACGCCGAAGCGACAGGAGAGTTCGTTTACAACCTGGCCACCCGCCCGCTCGCCGAGCAGGTCAACCAGACCAGCATAGAAGCGGCGCCCGGCGTGGACGAGTTCGCCCTGGCCGGGCTCACCCCTGCTCCTTCGCTCGAGGTTGCGGTGCCACGCGTGGCGCAAAGCCCGGTGGCGCTGGAATGCCGGGTCACCCAGGTGCAGCAGTTGAGCGGCAGCGATGGCGCCGAGCTGGATACCTGGATGGTGTTTGGTGAGGTGGTCGCCGTGCACATCGACCGCGCCTTGCTGCGCGACGGCATCTACGACACCGCCGCGGCGCAGCCCATCCTGCGCGGGGGCGGGCCTGCCGACTACTTCCAGGTTCTGTCCGAAGGACGCTTCGAGATGTACCGGCCGAAGTAGCCGACCGGCTCAGCCGGTGAGGCGGTGCCGGTCGATGAGTTCGTGGAGGATTTCCTTGAGCGTGTCGATCTTCTGCTGGCTCAGCGGCTCGAGGATCGCCCGCTCGTGCTGCTCGGCCAGGGCGATCAGCCCGGAGACCAGGCGCCGACCGCTGCGGGAAACGCGCACCAGCGTGTAGCGGCGGTCGTCACGACTGGTCGAACGCTCCACATGGCCCTGCGCCTCCAGCCGCAGCAGCAGCCGCGTGACGGTCGGCTGCTTGCTCACCGCCAGTTGCGCCAGCACGGAAATACTCATCGGGCCGTTGCTCGCCAGGGTGGACAGGACACGCCACTCCAGCACCGACAGCCCATGCTCCTCGACCACTTTGTGGAACTGAGTCGACACCAGATGCCACGCCTGCCCGAGCAGGGCAGGCAGGTAGTTATCGACAAACGCCTTGGTTTTGGCCATCCCCCTTGCTGCCTCGTCATCCTCAGAAAACAGCAAGGATTCTACCCCCCTCATCTCGCCAGGGGGAGGGCTCGTGCGCCCCGAATCATGCTCAATACTTCCCGGACAGCAGCGAGCCGAATCCCGGCACAGCCGTCTCGAGCCCCAGCCGCTTGAGCATCAGGTAGCTGGTGGCCACCGACGAGGAGATCACCGGCAAGCCAGTGCGATCCTCGATGGCCTGGATCGACGCCAGCGAAGGCATCTGCACGCAGGCCGAGGCCACGATCACATCCACACCCGCCGTATTGAGCCGCTTGGTGATCTCGATGGGCGCCCGCGGGTCCTGCCGGCCGACTTCCAGGTTGTCGGGGATTTCCAGGGAGATGCTGTCCACCACCTCGATGCCTTCGTTCTCGATGTAGTCGATGACCAGTTGCGTCAGCGGCTTCATGTACGGCGTCAGGATGGAGACCTTCTTGGCGCCGATTGCACGCAGGCCGTCGACCAACGCACCCGCGCTGGTCACCACCGGAGCCGACGCGCCGTTCTCCTGGGTCCGCCGGTGCAGGCGTTCCTCAGAAATACGGTGGTAGCCGAGGCCCATGCTCATGATGGCCACCAGACACGCATAGCCCAATACGTCGACCTGAGCGTCGGAAAGGTCGAGCGCGCAGCGGTCGCTGTCGGCATCCATCGCCGCGAGTTCCTCCTTGGTCACATGCTTCATGCGCATGCGACTGGAGTGAAAGGTGAAGCGCTCCGGCAGAATCAACTCGCGCGCGCGCAGGATGGCCGGGATTTCGGTTTCCATGGTGGTGTTGGAGGAAGGCACGATCTGGCCAACCCGGTAGATACGGGAAGTGCTCACAACTGGTTCTCCTGGTTCAGTTCGGAAGTGGGCTCGACGGCGACGTTGTCGCCTTCCGGCCCGGGGCCGTCGTCGAAGCGTGCAGCCTGCAGCGGCCTGCGATTGACGCGCAGGTCGAACACGTCGAAGCGGTTGTAATGGCCGGTGATGTCGTGCATCTGCCGCGGCTGGATGCAGCGCGACAGGTCGATGTCGGCATAGACGATGCCTTCCTCGTCGATCAGCGGTTCGCCGATCACCCGGCCGTCCGGCCCGAGGACTCCCGAAAAGGCACTGTTGCGCCGCTCTAGCAGCTCACGCGCGTTCGGCTGAGTGGCCGCCATGGCCTCGATGATCTCTTCGGAAACCGTCGAGCAGGACACTACGGTGAACACCTTGCCCTCGAAACAATGGGCGGCGGCACGCACCCGGATGGCCTCGGCCATGTCGTAATCGGCCGGTGCCACCGGCAGGGCGATGTAACTGGCGACGTGCACCAGCTCGCCCTGGGCCAGCAGCGAAAAGCGCGCCAGGGTGTTGGTGTTCTCGCCGCAGGCCAATGCGCCCAGCGGGCCGACGCTGGTGTCGTGCACACGCAGGCCCGAGGCATCGCCGGGCGCCCAGGTCAGCTTTTCGGCCCAGGTCGGCACCAGCTTGCGGTGGCGGCCGATAATGCGGCCGTCATCGGCGATGGTCACCAGGGTGTTGTAGAGCGTGCCGATGCCGTGCCGGTTGCGCTCGTTGACCCCGACCACCACGTTGATCCGGTGACGGGCAGCAGCCTGGGCGATCTTGGCGATCTCCGGGCCGGGCAGTTCGATGGCCGAGCGCGCGAGTTTCTCGAACCAGGGGCTCGCCTCGATCGGATTCATGATCCAGCTCCAATAGGGATAGCCGGCCACGAACACTTCGGGAAAGGCGACCAGCCGGGCGCCATTATCGGCCGCCTCCTGGATCAGCCGGCACACCTTGTCGACGGTGGCGTCGGTGTCGAGAAAGACCGGTGCCGCCTGCACGGCGGCCGCCTTGAATTGCGGAAGTTCGAGCATGGGGGTGTACTCCGTTGA
>JAKFDF010000236.1:0-19788 GCA_036676275.1 Lysobacter sp. | reverse complement strand
GCCTGCCTGGTCGTATCCACCGACGTTTCCGCGCTGTCGCGCCGCGACCAGGCCGGCGTCGACGCCATCAACGGCAGCATGGCCGCGGCCGAGGCGCGCTACCGCGCCGCCCTGGTGAAGATCGGCAACAACGACCCCGACGGACAGAAGGAAAGCGACGCCGCGCTGGAGGACATGGAGGATGCGGTCACCGCCTGCGGCCAGCAACGCGGCTGCCAGATGTCGACCCTGCTCACCACCTACAAGCGCCTGCTCAAGCTCGCGGCCGATGGCCAGGCGCAGGAGGCGGGCGAATACGACGACGACATCGATCCGGAGGATGCCGACCCGGACCACATCGGCACGCTGGCGGCCGACGTCCCGGAAGCCGCGCGCGCGGCCACCCTGCTCGACGACAAGACCCATCGCTTCGACTCGATGGTGCAGTACAACCCGGCGGTGCAGGCCGGCATCCGTCGCTGGTTGACCGACATGCGCGGGCAACTGCTGTCGAGCTACGAGAACTACGAATACATGCGCCAGCTGATGTGGCCGTCCTACGAGCGGGCCGGGCTGCCGGAGGCGTTGCTGTTCGGGATCATGGCCAAGGAATCCAACGGCAAGGTGCACGCGACCTCGCGCGCCGGAGCGGCCGGGCCGATGCAGTTCATGTACGCCACCGGCAAGCGCTTCGGCCTCGGCGTCGACGCCACCGGTTTCGACACCCGCTACGACCCGCGCGCCGCGGCCGAGGCCAGCGCCGCCTACCTCAACGAGCGCATGGGCCAGCTCAACCGCAGCATCGAGCTGGCGCTGGCCGCCTACAACGGCGGCGAGGGCCGCGCGCTGCGCATCTACCAGGGCAGCGGCGGCCGCGGTTTCTGGAATGCCGACGTCTACAACCAGTTCCCGCCGGAGACCCAGGACTACGTGCCGATGGTGATCGCCGCGGCCTGGCTGTTCCTGCATCCCAAGCAGTACGGCCTGACCCTGCCGCGGGTGGACGCCAGGCCTGCGACGCTGCGCCTGCAGCAGCCGGCATCGATCTACGAGTTGACCATCTGCCTGGGCAACCGTGGCACCCGCGAGGGTTACATGCGCGCGCTGCGCAACCTCAATCCGCGCTACCAGGCCGACAGCTGGCTGCCGGCGGGCGCCAGCCTCAACGCCACCACGAAGATCGTCGGCCTGTACAACCGCTACTGCGTGCAGGGCCCGCGCGCCGCGCTGGCGCAGCAACTGGTGCGCAGCGACCCGGGTGCGGCGATCGTGCGCATGGGGGCGGTCGAGCAGCTGCCTGGCGGCGCCGCCACCGGCCCGGTGGCAACGCCCGCCGCCGCGACCATCGCCACCGGCAAGCCCGCACCGGTGCAGCCGCGCCATTACAACGTGCAGCGCGGCGAGACCCTGACCTCGATCGCCCGCAAGTTCCAGTGCAGCACAGGCGACCTCGCCGAGGCCAACAGGATCAAGGCTCCGCGCTACGCGATCCGGCCGGGGCAGCGCCTGAAGCTGGAAGGCTGCCGGCAGTAGGCGCAGCCGTCATGCACCGGCCCCGCGGCAGCGGGGCACGCCGCGATCCGGCCGCCTCGCCACTTCTCTTCGCTGCGCGGGAGCCGACTCGGCAACGCTTCGCCAGCGCCTGGCCCAGGCGCACCGGGGACTCGGGGCGAGTTGCGCCTCCAGCACCGCCACGTCTTTCGGCAACAGCACGATCACGGTCGAGCCGTAGTTGAAGCGCGTCGCGCCGCGCGAAAATGTCAGGCGCCGTGATATCGAACGCGTCGCAACGCGCCTCGAAGTGGCCGCTAGGGCGACATCAGTGTCGCCAGGCGTTGACCAAGCCGCACGGGCGTTTCCGCCACCAGGCCGGAAGCAAGCGTCGCCACGCCCTTGGGCAGCAGTACGATCACGGTCGAGCCGTAGTTGAAGCGCGCCATCTCGGCGAAGCGTTCGAGTAAAACCTCTTCGCCACGGTAATCCCTGACCGTGATCGGGCCGCCATACGGCGGGATCTCGACGCCGCTCCAGACGGTTTCCACGCCCGACACCAGCAGCGCGCCGACCATGACCATCGCCATCGGCCCGAAATCGGTGTCGAAATGGCACACGAGGCGCTCGTTCCGCGCGAACAGCCGCGGCACGCTGCGCACGGCGTCCGGGCCGACGGAAAACAGGCGTCCGGGGACGTGCACGGTTTCGCGCAGCTTGCCGGCCCACGGCATGTGCACGCGATGGTAATCCCTGGGCGACAGGTACACGGTCGCGAACACGCCACCGTCGAACAACGCGGCGGCGTCCGCATCGCCGAGCAGTTCGGCGGTCGTGAACGACTGGCCCTTGGCCTGGAAGACGCGGCCGGTGCCGTCCGGATCCGCGGTGATCGCGCCGCACTGGCTGATGCGGCCGTCGGCCGGCATCAGCAGCGCGCGCGGATCGGGGTCGGGGATGCGCGCGCCGGGTTTCAGCGCGCGGGTGAAGAAGGCATTGAAGCTGGCATAGGCGCGCGGATCCGGTTCGGCGGCCTCGGACAGGTCGACGCCGAACCTGCGCGTTACCGCATCGATCAACCAGTGCTTGAGCGCGGGCCTGGGCGAATACGCCAGCGCCCGCGCCAGCGACGACAGCAAGCGGTGCGGCACGACGTGGCTGAGGGCGGTGAGCGGACGCATGCGCGGGAGCCGGCCTCAGCGGCTGCCGGCACGGGACAGCGCGAGCAGGTCGGCCGCGACCGCCCCGGGGTCCAGCGCCGCGTCCTGCGATTGCGGCACCATCCCGGCCATGCGCGCCTGCGGGTCGAGCACCGCCAGTGCCGCGGAATGATCGACGCTGTACTGGTCGGCGGGTGCGCCCGCGGTCGCCGGCACCTTCATGAACACCAGCGACAGCGATCGCGCGAAGGTTTCGAGTGCCGGGATGTCGGCGGTCGCCGCCAGCGTGTCCTTGTGGAAGGCATGCGCGTATTCGCCGATCCGGTCGGGACTGTCGCGCTCCGGATCGACCGAGACGAACAGCACCCGCGGCCGGGTCGCCTCGGGCAGGGCGGCCCATTGCCGCTGCGCCTGCGCCAACTGCGCCAACGTGGTCGGGCACACGTCCGGGCAATGGGTAAAGCCGAGGAACACGACGGTCCAGTGGCCCTTCAGTTCGCCGGGCACCAGTTGGGTGCCGTCGGACTGCTGCAGCGAATACCCCGGCAATTCGCGTGGCTGCGCGAACAGCTTGACTGCCTGCAGCTGCGGCCCCGCGGCCGGCTGCGCGAACCAGCGCTGCGCCGCCCACAGGCCGAGCGCGGCCGCGAGCGCGACGACCAGGATGGTGGCGGTGGTGCGGTTGAACATGGCGTTTCTTCTTCAGCCGGTACTTGAGCTTGGGCCATGATAGCCGCGCCACGGCTATAATTCGTCGCCTTGCCCATGGGCGCACGCCCCGGCCGCCGCCATGACCGATGAGCTCCGCACCATCATCGACCTGATCCGCTACGGCGCCAGCCGCTTCAATGCGGCCGGGCTGACCTTCGCCCACAGCTACGACAACGCCCTGGACGAGGCGACGCAGCTCACCCTGCACGCGCTGCACCTGCCGCACGACATCGGCCCGGCCTATGGCCAGGCGCGGGTGACGCTGGCGGAAAAGGAGGAGATCCTCGCGCTGTTCCTGCGCCGGATCGAGGAACGCGTCCCTGCCGCCTATCTCACCGGCGAAGCGTGGTTCGCCGGCTTGTCGTTCAAGTCCGACCCGCGCGCGCTGGTGCCGCGCTCGCCGATCGCCGAACTGATCGAATCCGGGTTCGAGCCCTGGCTCGGGGGCCGCGAGGTGCGCCGCGCGCTGGACCTGTGCACCGGCTCGGGCTGCATCGCCATCGCCATGGCGCACTACAACCCGGATTGGCACGTCGACGGCGTCGACCTGTCGGGCGACGCGCTGGCACTGGCGCGCGAAAACCAGGAGCGGCTGCATGCTCAGAACCTGCGGCTGCTGGAGTCCGACCTGTTCTCGGCGCTGTCGGGCGAGCACTACGACCTGATCGTCAGCAATCCGCCTTACGTCACCAACGCCGAGACCGACGCGCTGCCGCGGGAGTATTCCCATGAGCCCGAGCTCGGCCTGCGCGCCGGCGACGACGGCCTCGACCTTGCCCTGAAGATCCTGCGCGACGCGCCGCTGCACCTGACCGACGACGGCCTGCTGGTGTGCGAGGTCGGCGAGGCCGAGCAGGCGCTGGTGGCATTGCTGCCGGAACTGCCGCTGGCCTGGGTCGAGTTCAAGGTCGGGCAGATGGGCGTGTTCGTCGCCGAACGCCACGACCTGGTCGCCCACAACAAGCGCATCCGCGAGCTGGCCGACGCGCGCGAGCGGGCCGCCGCGCCGCGGGCCGCCGCGGGGCTGTTCTGATGGTGCACGAATCCACGGGTGCCCTTTGCCCCGGGCGTAGCCCGCAGCGCGAAGTCGAAGGGTTTCACGATGCTTCGACTTCGTTCGCCGCGCGATCCGGGCTCGGCACGAACGGCTTTGCGGCATGAACACGTTCGGCCAGCTGCTGCGGGTCACCACGTTCGGCGAGTCGCACGGGCCGGCGATCGGCTGCGTGGTCGACGGCTGCCCGCCCGGGATCGGGCTGGCGCCGGAGGATTTCGCGCACGACCTCGCGCGCCGCGCCACCGGCAAGTCGCGGCATACATCCGGGCGGCACGAGGACGACGCCGTCGAGATCCTGTCGGGCGTGTACCAGGGACGCACCACCGGCACCCCGATCGCGTTGCTGGTGCGCAACACCGACGCCCGCGGCAGGGATTACGACGCGATCGCGGCGCAGTTCCGCCCCGGCCATGCCGACTACACCTATTGGCACAAGTACGGCATCCGCGATCCCCGCGGCGGCGGGCGTTCGTCGGCGCGCGAGACCACGATGCGCGTGGCCGCGGCGGTGATCGCGAAGAAATGGCTCGCGCAGCGCCACGGGGTGCGCGTGCGCGGCCACCTCGCGCAGATCGGCGAGGTCGTGCCGGCTGGCCACGACTGGGATGCGGTGGAGGCCAACCCGTTCTTCTGGCCGGATGCCGCGCAGGTGCGGGAACTGGAAAGCTACATGGACGCGTTGCGCAAATCGGGCGATTCGGTGGGCGCGCGGGTCGTGGTCGTCGCCGATGGCGTGCCGCCGGGCTGGGGCGAACCGGTCTACGGCAAGCTCGATGCCGAACTGGCCGCCGCGATGATGTCGATCAACGCGGTCAAGGGCGTGGAGATCGGCGACGGTTTCGCCAGCGTGGCCCAGCGCGGCAGCGCGCACCGCGACCAGGCAACCCCGGACGGCTTCCTCTCCAACCATGCCGGCGGCATCCTCGGGGGGATTTCCAGCGGCCAGCAGGTGGTGGTCTCGGTGGCGTTCAAGCCGACCTCCAGCCTGCGGCTGCCGGCGCGCGGCGTGGACGTCAACGGCGATGCGGTCGAAGTCGTCACCACCGGCCGCCACGATCCCTGCGTCGGCATCCGCGCGACCCCGATCTGCGAGGCGATGCTGGCGCTGGTGCTGATGGACCAGGCGCTGCGGCACCGCGCGCAGTGCGGCGATGTCGGCGAAGTGGCGCCGCGCATCCCGCCGCAGGCATGAAACGAATCCGCAGGAGCGGCTTACAGCCGCGAGGTCTTCCCGGGTGACGCTTCAAAGCTCGCGGCTATAAGCCGCTCCTACAACAGCGCAACAAGCAGGAACATCGAAGCATGAGCAGGACATACAAGGTCGCCGTGGTCGGCGCCACCGGCGCGGTCGGCGAGGTGATGCTGTCGATCCTGGCCGAGCGCGGCTTCCCGGTCGGCGAGCTGGTCGCGCTGGCCAGCGAACGCTCGGCGGGCGGCGAGGTGGCGTTCGGCAACCGGAAGGTGGTGGTCCGCGACCTGGCGACGTTCGACCCGGCCGGCGTAGACATCGCGCTGTTCTCCGCCGGCGGCGCGATCTCGAAGGAATACGCGCCGAAATTCGCCGCGGCCGGCGCGGTGGTCATCGACAACTCGTCGGCCTTCCGCCAGGACGACGACGTGCCGCTGGTGGTGGCCGAGGTCAACCCGGAGGCCGCGCGCAGCCGCCCGCGCGGGATCATCGCCAACCCCAACTGCTCGACCATGCAGATGCTGGTGGCGCTGGCGCCGCTGCACCGCGCCGCGGGCATCGAGCGGATCAATGTCTCCACCTACCAGTCGGTATCCGGCACCGGGCGCCGCGCTCTCGAGGAACTGGGCCGGCAGACCGCCGGCCTGCTCAACTTCCAGCCGGCCGACCCGGAGGTGTACCCGGTGCAGATCGCGTTCAACGTGATCCCGCACGGTGGCGACTTCACCGCCAACGGTTACACCACCGAGGAAATGAAGCTGGTCTGGGAGACGCGCAAGATCCTCGACGACGACCGCATCCGGGTGAACGCGACCGTGGTCCGGGTGCCGGTGTTCTACGGGCACTCCGAAGCTGTCAACATCGAGACCCGCGACAAGCTCCCGGCGGTGGACGCACGCGCGCTGCTCGAGGCCGCGTCCGGGGTGGAGGTGGTGGACGACCCCGTCGACGGCGGCTATCCGACGCCGGTGACGCATGCCTCGGGCAACGACCCGGTGTATGTCGGCCGCATCCGCGACGACCTCTCGCACCCGCGCGGCCTCAACCTGTGGATCGTCTCGGACAACATCCGCAAGGGCGCGGCGCTGAATGCGGTGCAGATCGCCGAGCTGGTCGTGGCCGAGGCCGGATGACCGGCAGCGGTCATTGCGGATTGCCGCCGCAGGCGGATAGAGTCGGAGCGAGTGGTTCCCCGGGGGTGGGCGTGACCAGCAAGTCGTCGATCACAGTTTCGCTGCTGCTGGCAGTCGTGCTGGCCCTGCTGGCCGGGCCGGCGCTGGCGCTCGGCCTGGGCCAGCTCACGGTCAAGTCGCAGCCCGGGCAGCCGCTGCTGGCCGAAATCCCGATCATCTCCAGCGATCCGTCCGAGCTGGAGGACCTGCAGGCGCGCCTGGCCTCGCCCGACACCTTCCGCCGCGTCGGCCTGCAACCCCCGGACATGGAAGTGTCCGGCCTGCAGTTCGCGGTCGCGCTGGATGCCCGCGGCAACCCCGTGATCCGCGTCACCAGCACCGCGCCGCTCACGCAGCCGCTGCTGACCTTCCTGCTGGAAGTGGACTGGGGCGAAGGCCGCCTGGTGCGCGAATACTCCACGCTGGTCGACGCACCACGCACCGTGGCCGCGCCGTTGCAGCCGGTCCAGGCGCCGACCGTCGCGCCATCGAACACCATCGTGCGCGCGCCGCAAGAGGCCGCCGCGCCGGCAGCCCCGGCACCCGCGGATCCGGCTGCCACGGTGCCCGCCGCGCCGCCCCCGTCCACGGCGATCGCCGTGCCGCCCCCAGCCGCGCCCGAACCCGCGCCCGCACCACCGCCATCGGGCGACTACGCAGTGCGCGCCGGCGACACCCTCAGTGGAATCGCCGCCGGATTGCCATCTTCGGGCTACAACCTCGACCAGACCATGCTGGCGCTGCTGCGCGCCAATCCCGAAGCCTTCATCGGCGACAACATCAACCGCCTGAAGGCCGGCGCGGTGCTGCGCATGCCGCCGGCCGACGAACTGTCGCGTTACGGCGCCAGCGAAGCCGCGGCCGTGGTGCGCGCCCAGGTCGCGCAGTGGCGCCAGGCGCGGGCAACGCAGCCGCAGCCCGCGGCGATCGCCGGCGCCGGCGCCGGCCGCGTGCCGGGCGCGGACGGCAACCGCGGTACGGCCACGACCCAGGCGCGGCTGGAAATCGTGCCGTCATCCTCCGGGCGCGGACAGGCAGGCACACGATCCGGCATCCAGGCCGGTGGCGAGGGCGACATGCTGCGACAGCAGGAATTGCAGGAAACCAAGGAAACGCTGGCCGCGCGCGATGCCGAGGTCGGCGAGCTCAAGGCCCGCGTGGCCGAGCTGGAAAAGCTGCAGCAGCAACAGCAGCAGCTGATCGCGATGAAGGACAGCGCCCTGGCCGCTGCGCAGCAGAACCTGGCCAGGACCAACGCCGCGACGACGCAACCAGCGGCACAGGCAGCCACCCAGCAACCCCCCCGGCCGGCGCAACAGGCGGCAGGCGGCGGGGCCTGGCTCTGGATCGGCCTGGCATTGCTGGTCGCGGCGCTGGCCGGTTGGCTGCTGACGCGCCGCCGTGCAACCACGCCCAAGCCCCGCCTGTTCGACGCCGCCACGCTGGCGGCCAGCGTCCCGGTTCCGACCGAAGATCGCGCCGCCAGCGCGGCGGAACCGGAAGGCGCGGCTGCGCCCGCCGAACCGTCGAGCGCCGACGATGTACCGGCTCCAGGGCCGACCCAGGCGCCGCACTGGACCGCGGCTCCGGCCCTGGTCGGTACCGTTCCGACGTGGCATGGCGCGGTGCCGGAAACCTCGGCACCGGTTGCGGCAGTGAGCGAAACCACCGACCCTGCGCGCCAGCTGGAACTGGCACGAGCCTACCTCGACCTCGGCGATGACGACGCCGCGCGCGAACTTTTGCGCGAGGTCCTCGATGGCCGCGATCCGGCCGCCCGCGAGACCGCGGCGCGGATGCTGCGCGAACTGTGATGCGCACGGTCGCGAAGCCCGCAGGCCCGAAGCCCGCACGGGCACGCCTGCGAAACGGAGACTAGCCCGGATGCGCTACGCGCTGGGCGTCGAATACGACGGCAGCGGCTTCTCCGGCTGGCAGCGCCTGAACAGGCCCGGCGAACCCGAACGCCGCAGCGAGCCAACGCTGCAGGCTGCGCTGGAGCACGCACTGTCGTTCGTCGCCGGGCATGGCGTGGAAACGGTCTGCGCCGGGCGTACCGATGCCGGCGTGCATGCCGCCTGCCAGGTGGTGCATTTCGACAGCGATGCCGCGCGCGATCCGCGCGGCTGGATGCTGGGCACGACCTCGCGCCTGCCGCCCGCCGCCTGCGTGCTGTGGTGCGTGCCGGTGGCCGACGATTTCCATGCCCGGTTTTCGGCGCGCGCGCGCCGCTACCGCTACCGCATCCTCAACCGCGCGGTGCGGCCGGCGCTGCAACGCCAGTACCTGTCCTGGGAGCGGCGGCCGCTGGATGCCGGCGCCATGCACCGCGCCGCGCAGGCGCTGGTCGGCGAGCACGATTTTTCCGCCTTCCGCACCGTGCACTGCCAGGCCCCGCATCCGCGCCGCGACCTGCAGCAGATCGCCGTGCGCCGCGACGGCGAAATCGTCGAGCTCGAAGTCCAGGCCAACGCCTTTCTTCACCATATGGTGCGCAACATCGTCGGTAGCCTGTTGCCGGTGGGGCGCGGCGAGGCCGCCGAGGGCTGGATCGCGCAACTGCTGGCCGGGCGCGACCGTACCATGGCCGGCCCGACGGCCCCCGCGGACGGACTGGTCTTCGTCGGTCCGCGCTATCCCGGCGAATGCGGCCTGCCCGCGGAGGTGACCCTGTGATCCCGATCCAGCTGCGCCGTACCCTGTTCCGCACCCGCATCAAGTTCTGCGGCATGACCCGCGCCGGCGACGTGCGCCTGGCCAGCGAACTGGGCGCCGACGCGGTCGGCTTCGTGTTCGCCGCCTCCAGCCCGCGTCGCGTGCGCCCGCAGGAAGCGCGATCGATGCGCAATGCGCTGGCGCCGCTGGTCGATGCGGTGGCGTTGTTCATGGACAACAGCGCCGACGAAGTACGCGAGGCGATCAGGCAGGTGCGGCCGACCCTGCTGCAGTTCCATGGCGACGAGGACGACGCTTTCTGTCGCGGCTTCGGCGTGCCCTGGCTGAAGGCGGTGGCGATGGGCGAAGGGCAGGCGCCGTCGGCGGCGGCGCTGCAGTCCCGCTATCCCGGCGCGTCCGGGTTCCTGTTCGACGGCCACGCACCGGGGGCCGCGGGCGGCAGTGGCGCCAGGTTCGACTGGCGCCGGCTGCCGGTCGAACTCAACAAGCCGGTGCTGCTGGCCGGCGGGCTGAATGCGGACAACGTCTTCGATGCGATCACCACCGTGCTGCCGTGGGGCGTGGACGTGTCCAGCGGGATCGAGAGCGAGCCCGGGGTCAAGGATGGCGAACGCATGCGCCGTTTCGTCGAGGAGGTCAGGCGCGCCGATTGCCACGTCGAGCACGACACCGGTCCGTGAGCCTGCCGCGGCCGGGTGCCCCGGCCCGGCTTTCCGCCTACACTGGTCGGCCCGGTGCCGCATGCGGCCGCAGCCTGCCCGTCCGATGAACCGCCTGTCTCGCGCCGACAATCCGGCGATCGCCGATTCCGCGATCGATTTCCACGCATGGCCGGATGCCGAGGGCCATTTCGGTCGCCATGGCGGGCGTTTCGTGGCCGAGACCCTGGCCGGGCCGCTGCAGGAGCTGGCCGACGCCTATGACGCCGCGCGCGCCGATCCGGCCTTCATCGCAGCGTTCGAGGACGACCTGGCGCACTACGTCGGTCGCCCGAGCCCGATCTATTTCGCGCAACGGCTGACCGAAGCCGTCGGCGGCGCCCGCATCCTGCTCAAGCGCGAGGACCTGAACCACACCGGCGCGCACAAGATCAACAACACCATCGGCCAGGCGCTGCTCGCCAGCCGCATGGGCAAGACCCGGATCATCGCCGAGACCGGCGCCGGCCAGCACGGCGTCGCCAGCGCCACCGTGGCCGCGCGGCTGGGGCTGGAGTGCGTGGTCTACATGGGCGCGACCGACATCGAGCGCCAGAAGATCAACGTCTACCGCATGCAGCTGCTGGGCGCGACCGTGGTCCCGGTGACCAGCGGCTCGGCCACCCTCAAGGACGCGCTCAACGAGGCGATGCGCGACTGGGTGACCAATGTCGCGGGCACCTTCTACATCATCGGCACCGTCGCCGGCCCCGACCCCTATCCGCGCATGGTCCGCGACTTCAACGCCGTGGTCGGGCGCGAGGCGCGGGCGCAGATGCTGGCCGAGTACGGCCGCCTGCCCGACGCGGTCACCGCCTGCGTCGGCGGCGGCAGCAACGCGATCGGCATCTTCCACGCCTTCCTCAACGATCCGGGCGTGCGCCTGGTCGGCGCCGAGGCGGCCGGCGAGGGCATCGCCACGGGCCGCCACGCCGCCTCGCTGTCGGCGGGCCGCCCGGGCGTGCTGCACGGCAACCGCACCTACGTGCTGTGCGACGACGACGGCCAGATCGTGGAGACCCATTCGGTCTCCGCCGGGCTGGACTATCCCGGCGTCGGGCCCGAGCACGCCTTCCTCAAGGACAGCGGCCGTGCCGAATACGTCGGCGTCACCGACGACGAGGCGCTGGCGGCGTTCCACCAGCTCGCGCGCAGCGAAGGCATCCTGCCCGCGCTGGAATCCAGCCACGCGATCGCGGAGGCGGTGAAGCTTGCCCGCGGGCTGCCGCGCGATGCCATCGTGCTGTGCAATCTCTCCGGCCGCGGCGACAAGGACGTGCACACCATCGCCGCACGCGCGAAAATCATGCTGTGAGCCACGTTCCGGAGCCGGGCCGATGGCCGCGGTTCCATTCCACCCATCACCTTCCACCCGAGGCAAGACCGTGACCGAAGATACCCAGAACCCTCCCCAGACCGGGACGCCCAGCTCCAGCGGCCTCGATCCGGCGTTCTTCACCTGCGTCAATGAATACCTGGAACTGACCAACAAGCAGTCCAGGCAGCAGGGCCTCAAGCGCATCAGCATGGCCAGCATGTACGCGGCGGCGCGCTTCAACGCGCACGTGTACCTCGCCAACGCCGGGACCAATGTCGCGGCCGAGCGCAAGGATTTCCTGGACTACATGAGCACCATGTACCGGCGCATGCTCAACGAGCACCTCGACGGACTGGGTGCGGAGCGCGGCCTGGATGTCGGCGAATCGGAACTGGCCGCCGAATACGCCGCTGCCGGCTACACCGTTCCCGGCAAGCCGTTGCCGGTGGAAACCGCCGATCCGGTGTCGCCGGCCACGCCGGCCGAGTGACCCGGCTCGAGGCCACCTTCGCCGCCTTGCGCGCCGCTGGCCGCAAGGCATTGGTGCCGTTCGTCACCGCGGGCGATCCGGGATTGCAGGCGACCGTGCCGGTCATGCACGCGCTGGTCGCGGCGGGCGCGGACGTGCTCGAACTGGGCGTGCCGTTCTCCGACCCGATGGCCGACGGCCCGGTGATCCAGCGCAGTTCCGAACGCGCGCTGGCCCGAGGCGCCGGGCTGCCGTACGTGTTCGATTGCGTGCGCGGATTCCGCATCCGCGACGATGCGACGCCGGTGGTGCTGATGGGCTACCTCAACCCGGTCGAGATCCGTGGGGCCGAACGCTTTGCCCGCGACGCGGCCGCCGCCGGCGTCGATGGCGTGCTGCTGGTCGACCTGCCTCCGGAGGAGGCCGGCGAGTTGCGCGCGGCCTTCGCCAGCCACGGGCTGGCGCTGATCCTGCTGGCCGCGCCGACCACGTCCGATGCGCGCATGCAGCGCCTGTGCGCGGATGCCCGCGGCTACCTGTATTACGTCAGCCTTGCCGGCGTGACCGGCGCCGACCGGCTCGATGCCGGGGCCGCCACGGCCCGGTTGCGGGCGATCCGCGCACGGTCCCCCGTGCCCGTGGTCGCGGGGTTCGGGATCAAGGACGCGGCGACGGCGGTCGCGATGGCGGCCGAAGCCGACGGCGTGATCGTCGGCAGCGCCCTGGTCGAGGCGATCGCCGAAGCCGCCGACGCCGCGCAGGCCGCGGCCCTCGCGGCCGGTTTCCTGGCGCCGTTGCGGGCTGCCATCGACGCCGCCGGGGTTGCCCGCCGCGCCGGCGGCTGAAACCCCTGCGCTAGAATCGCCCGACGCCAGGTCGCAATGCGGGGTGGCGGTGGATCCAGTCTTCGTGGCTTGCAGCCATAGGCCGCATGCCGCGGGGCCGTCCGGTATCCAGCCCCCGGGTCGAGGGGGCGATCCCGTTCCCCGGAACGGGATGGGGGTTGTGGAAGCACCCGCTCCTGCAGCCGCAGTCGTACACCACAGATTCGCCGAGTATCCGCCCGAATGAGCTGGTTGAAGAAACTGATGCCCGCGCGCATCCGCACCGAGGCGGCCACCAGCCGCAAGCGCAGCGTGCCCGAAGGGTTGTGGGAAAAGTGCGACAAGTGCGGTGCGGTGCTCTACCGCCCCGAACTGGAGGAAAACCTCGAGGTCTGCCCCAAGTGCGGCCACCACAGGCCGATCCGGGCGCGTGCACGATTGGCGGCCTTCCTCGATGCGGGCGGCGGCAACGAGATCGGCGCCGAGCTGGGCCCGGTCGACGTCCTGAAATTCAAGGACCAGAAGAAATATTCCGACCGCATCAAGGCCGCGCAGCGGTCCAGCGGCGAACGCGACGCGCTGATCGCGATGCAGGGCACGCTGAAGGGGCATCCCCTGGTCGCCTGCGCCTTCGATTTCGCCTTCATGGGCGGGTCGATGGGTTCGGTCGTCGGCGAGCGCTTCGCGCTGGCTGCGGAGCGGGCGCTGGAGATCGGTTCGCCGCTGGTGTGCTTCACCGCCACCGGCGGCGCACGCATGCAGGAGAGCCTGTTCTCGCTGATGCAGATGGCCAAGACCTCGGCCGCGCTCGGCCGCCTGCGCGCGGCGGGGTTGCCCTACATCTCGGTGATGACGCATCCGACCACCGGCGGCGTGTCCGCGTCGCTGGCGATGCTGGGCGACATCAACATGGCCGAACCCGAGGCGCTGATCGGCTTCGCCGGTCCCCGCGTGATCGAGCAGACCGTGCGCGAAACGTTGCCGGAGGGCTTCCAGCGTTCCGAATTCCTGGTCGAGCACGGCGCCATCGACCAGATCTGCGACCGGCGCGCGCTGCGCGAGCGCATCGCGGACCTGCTGGCGATGCTGATGAACCGGCCGCGGCCACGGGACGACGACGAGGTCGCGGCGTGAAGCCGGGATCCGGCAAGGCACGGGCGATCGCATGAGCCGCAAGTATTTCGGTACCGACGGCATCCGCGGCCGCGTCGGCGAGGGCGCGATCTCGGCGGACTTCGTGCTGCGCCTGGGCAATGCCTACGGCCATGCGCTGCGTGCCGCGCGCGGCGAGGACGCGTGGCGCAAGCCGGTGGTGATCATCGGCAAGGACACGCGCATCTCCAACTACATGTTCGAAGCCGCGCTGGAGGCGGGGCTGGTGGCAGCCGGCGTCGACGTGCAGCTGATGGGACCGATGCCGACGCCCGCGGTCGCGCACCTGACGCATTCGATGCGCGCCGATGGCGGCATCGTCATCTCGGCCTCGCACAATCCCCACCACGACAACGGGATCAAGTTCTTCTCGGCCCAGGGCGAGAAGCTCGACGATGCCACCGAACTGGCGATCGAAGCCGCGCTGGAGCAGCCGTTCCGGACCGTGCCTTCGGCCGAACTCGGCAAGGCGGTGCGCACCCGCGATGCCGTCGGCCGTTATGTCGAGGCCTGCAAGAACTCGGTCCCCAGGGGCTTCGACCTGGGCGGCATGCGCATCGCCATGGACTGCGCCAACGGCGCCACCTACCAGCTCGGGCCGCTGGTGTTGCGCGAGCTGGGCGCGCGCGTCGATGCGATCGGAGTGGATCCCAACGGCACCAACATCAACGACGGCGTCGGCTCGACCCACCCGGACACCCTGGTCGCGCATGTCCTTGCGACGGGCGCCGACCTCGGCATCGCCTTCGACGGCGACGGCGACCGGGTGCTGTTCGTCGACGGCGACGGCGCGGTCCGCGACGGCGACGACCTGCTTTACGTGCTGGCCAGCGACTGGCAGCAAAGCGGTCGCCTGCACGGGCCGGTGGTCGGCACGCTGATGAGCAACTACGGCTTCGAACGCGCGCTCGGCGCTCGCGGGATCGATTTCGTGCGCACCAAGGTCGGCGACCGCCATGTCCACCAGGCCCTGCTGCAGCACGGCGGCGTGCTCGGCGGCGAGGCTTCCGGCCACCTGTTGTGCCTGGACCGCGCCAGCACCGGCGATGGCATCGTCAGCGCGCTGCAGGTGCTGGAAGTGCTGCATCGCCGCGGGATCACGCTGCGCGCCGCGCTGCACGGCATGCAGCGGGTGCCGCAGAAGACCATCAACGTGCGCTGCGACAACGGCGCCAGGCCGGAACAAGCGGTCGGCGTACGGGCGGCGCTGGCCGAGGCGCAACGCGCGATGGAAGGACGCGGCCGCGCGTTCCTGCGCCCCTCCGGCACCGAGCCGGTGGTGCGGGTCACGGTCGAGGCCGACGACGCCGGATTGATGCAGGCGACCCTCGACGCACTGGTTGCCGCGGTACGCGCCGCAGCGCAATGATTGCCGGCCCCGCCCGCGCAGGGCCCCCGACCGATTCCGAGACGACCATGAGCGCCAGCGCCATCCCCATCCTGGATATCCGCCGCTTCACGGCGGCTTCCAGCGCCGTGGACCGCGACGCCTTCGTCGCCGAACTCGGCGCCGCCTATCGCGAGTGGGGCTTCGCGGGGATCCGCGGGCACGACATCCCGCAGTCGTTGATCAACGACGCCTACGACGTGTTCCGGCGGTTCTTCGCCCTGCCGGACGCGACCAAGCGCAAGTACCACGTCCCCGGCGGTGGCGGCGCCCGCGGCTACACGCCTTTCATGGTCGAGACCGCCAAGGACTCGCGTTATCCGGATCTCAAGGAGTTCTGGCACATCGGCCGCGAGATCCCGCGCGATTCGAAATACGCCGCCGAAATGCCGGCGAACCTGTGGCCGCGGGAGATCCCGGAATTCCGCGAGATCGGCTACGGCCTGTATGCCGCGCTCGACCTGCTGGGCGCGCAGGTGCTGGCCGCGCTCGCGTTGCACATCGGCCTGCCGCGGGACTGGTTCGCCGACAAGACCGACAACGGCAATTCGATCCTGCGTCCGATCCACTATCCGCCGATCACCGCGCCGGACGTGCCCAACGTCCGGGCCGGCGCGCACGAGGACATCAACCTGATCACGCTGCTGGTCGGCGCCAGCGCCGCCGGCCTCGAGGTGCTGTCGCGCAGGGGCGAATGGGTGCCGTTCACCGCGGACGCGGACACCATCGTGGTCAACATCGGCGACATGCTGCAGCGCCTGACCAACCACGTGTATCCGTCGACCACCCACCGCGTGGTCAACCCGCCGGGCGAGGGAGCGCGCCAGCCGCGCTATTCGACGCCGTTCTTCCTGCACCCGAACCCGGATTTCCTGATCGACGTGCTGCCGTCATGCGTCACCGCCCAGAATCCCAGCCGCTATCCCGAGCCGATCACCGCGCAGGGTTACCTCGAAGAACGCCTGCGCGAGATCAAGCTGAAGTAGCCGCAAGCCGCGAAGCATTGGCGGCGACCATGGCAGGTCCGGGAATATCCGGACAAGCTCGCCTGGCTTGGCTCGCCGCGACCTGAGGGGTCCCGGCGCGCCCGGCAGGCGTTTGCGGGCGAATGTCCCCCGGCCTCCGCCTGCGGCGGATGCCTCCTCCTTGATTTCGCCCCCAAACGCCTGCCGGCCTCACCGGGACGTCGGAATCACGAGCTTGCCGAAAGCATGCCTCCGCTCTGTGCTGTTACAACCGCTGCGAAGCTGCAATGCTGGGTGCGGATGTCCTTGGGTGCGAAATCAAGGAGGAGGCGTCGGCCGCAGGCCGGCGACGGAGGACATTCGCATCCAAGGGCATCCGTACCCGGCGCCCCGGCGAGTGTCCGCACCGGGCGCCCGCTACTCCGTGGATGAATCGACGAAGCGATCGTCGCGATCAGGCCGCCATCCAGAAGAACACCGCAGTCATGCGCTTGCCGGCGAGCGACTGCCCGCAGTAATTGCTGGCGCTGTGGATCAGGTTGGCGCGGTACAGGAGCAGCCGGTTGAAGCGGTGTTCGATGCGCACGTCCTCGGCGAACGAACCCGGGGCGACGAAGCGCGCACCCAGCGCATCCACCAGGTTGACGTGCGGCGGCATCACCGAGTTGCCGCCCAGGCGCCCGTCGGGCAGTCGCTGCCGGTAGAAGCTCGTGCCGCAGTGCGCGGGCGCGTCCGGGTTGAGGTACAGCACCGCTGCATAGCGGCACAGCGTGCGCGAATCGGTATGCGGTTTCGGCCCGGATTCGTCTTCGCCCACCACCTGCACGCAGTTGTGGTTGAGATGGCCGCCGTCGGGCGTGGATTGCACCCACAGCCGCTTGCTGCCGGTCACCTCGCATACCCAGGCCTCGATCGGTTCCAGCTCGCCCGCCTGCAGGGCCGGCAGCGCGCGCATCCCCGGCCATGCCTCGGGCTTGTACGGATAGCCCTGGCTCCAGTCGGTGCGCGCCAGGCAGCGCGCACGCAAGCCGTCGGCATCGGCCAGGGCGCCGTCGAGGATCCAGTAGTCGCGGCCCGCGGTCGGTTTGCGATAGGGCAGCAGCTTGATGGCGGGTGCGGGTTGCGGCATGGGTTCATTCCGAGTCGCGGAAATCACGGCTGCGCCCGGCGATCAGCGCGCGCGCCGCGGATTCGGGCAGGTACTTCGACAGGCCGGCGAGCATGCGGTTGGCGCCGCCGGCCACGCAACGCGCGTCGCCGCGCTCGACCGCATCCACGCCCATGCGCGCGACGCGGTCGGCATCCAGCCACAGCCATCGCGGCAGCTTCGACACCCGCGCACGCATGCCGTTGACGTCGTGGAACTCGCTGTAGGTCATGCCCGGGCACAGCGCGGTGACGTGCACGCCGCGCGCTGCGGTCTCCTGCGCGAGCGATTCGGAGAAGCGGATCACGAACGCCTTGGCGGCGCCATACAGGGTATGGCCGGCCGATGCCGGCACCAGGCCGGCGAGCGAGGCGACATTGAGGATCCGGCCGTGGCCGGCGGCCTCCATGGCTGGCAGGAAGCGATGGGTGAGTTCGGCGACCGCGGTCACCATCACCTGCAGGAAGTCGGCGTGCGTTTTCCAGTCCGAGGACAGGTAGCGCCCGGGAACGCCATAGCCGGCGTTGTTGACCAGGTGCGACAGGCGCAGCCCGCGCCGGTCGATCGCCGCCTGCAGTGCGCGCGGCGCGGCCGGATCGGCGAGGTCGGCGGCGATGCATTCGACCGCGACCTGCGCGCGCAGCGTCGCCGCCAGCGCCTGCAACCGGTCGGCGCGGCGCGCGGTCAGGACCAGCGGCACTCCGCGCCGGGCGTACTCGCGCGCGATGGCCGCGCCGATGCCGCTGGACGCTCCGGTGACGAGGGCATGGCCGGAACCGGGCATCGCAGGCTCGCTTTCGGGGGAAAAGTCGCGCCAGGCACGCTCGCGACATGGGGATTCTAGCCGCGCTGGGATAGACTGCGCGCCTTGATGCGATGGAGCAGGGCGATGCGCCGCAGGATCGTGGCCGGAAACTGGAAACTGCACGGCGACCATGCCTTCGCCCATGCGCTGCTGGATGCGCTGGCGGCGGCGCCGGCGCCGGCCGGGGTCGAGCGCGTGGTGCTGCCGCCGTTGCCCTACCTGGGCGACCTGGTCGAGCAGTATGGCGGCAGCGGCATCGCCTTCGGCGCGCAGGACGTGAGCGCCAACGAGAAGGGCGCGTATACCGGCGAGGTATCGGCGTCGATGCTGGTCGATGTCGGCGCGCGCTACGGCCTGGTCGGGCATTCGGAGCGCCGCCGCTACCACAACGAGAGCAGCGAACTGGTCGCCCGCAAGTTCCTGGCCGCGCGCAATGCCGGCCTGGTCCCGATCCTGTGCGTGGGCGAAACCCTGCAGCAGCGCCAGGCCGGGCAGACCGAGTACTGCATCGAGCGCCAGTTGCAGCCGCTGCTCGAGCTGGGCGGCGCGGCGGTGCTGGAGGGCGCCGTGGTCGCCTACGAGCCGGTCTGGGCGATCGGCACCGGCCATACCGCCACCCCGGAGCAGGCGCAGGCGATCCATGCCTTCATTCGTGGCGAAGTGGCCGCGCGCGATGCTAAAATCGCGGGCTCGCTGCCGATCCTGTACGGCGGCAGCTGCAAGCCCGACAACGCCGCCGCGCTGTTTTCCCAGCCCGACGTCGACGGCGGGTTGATAGGCGGCGCCTCGCTGGTGGCCGCGGATTTCCTTGCCATCGCAGCCGCGGCGGCGCCCTGAGACAAGACCGGAAGACCCCGTGCAATGCTGATGCTGATCCTCAATGTCGTTTACGTGCTGCTGGCGATCGCGATGATCGCGCTGATCCTGATGCAGCGCGGCGCCGGTGCCCAGGCCGGTTCCGGCTTCGGCGGCGGCGCTTCGGCGACCGTGTTCGGCGCCCGCGGCGCTTCCAACTTCCTGTCCAAGAGCACCAAGTGGCTGGCGATCGTTTTTTTCGGGATCAGCCTGGGCATGGCCTGGTACGCGACCCACACGGCAACCCAGGGTCCCGCGCAGCAGGACCTGGGCCTGATGGGGCAGGTCCCGGGCGCAGCGACGCCTGCGCCGCCGACTCCCGGCGCGACGGTGCCCGCCACGCCGGCGGCGCAACCGGCGCAGGTACCCGCCTCCACGGTGCCGGCAGCCCCTGCCGCAACCCAGCCAGGATCGCAACCGCAACCGGCGCCACCGCCTTCCGGCGGCTGATCGTCGGCTAAAATGCCTGATTGAAAATCTGCTGGAAAATCCGGGCCGGATGCCCGGGTTGTCGTGTCCGGGACGGACGTTTGCCCAGGTGGCGGAATTGGTAGACGCACTACCTTGAGGTGGTAGCGGCTTCGGTCGTAGGGGTTCGAGTCCCCTCTTGGGCACCATATGCGACTCCCGCGTTCCCGCCCCCATGCGGGGAATGCTGGAGCAAGCGGCAGGCCGCATCCCCCGATGCGGATTGTCGAAAACAACAGACTTTCCGGACAGGACGTCCGGTCGC
>JAKFDF010000235.1:0-23844 GCA_036676275.1 Lysobacter sp. | reverse complement strand
TGGTTCCACCGCAACGTCGCCAGCGAGTTCATGGGCCTGGTGCACGGCGCCTACGACGCCAAGGCCGAAGGCTTCGCGCCCGGCGGCGCGTCGCTGCACAACTGCATGACCGGGCACGGGCCGGACGCGGCGACGTTCGAGAAAGCGAGCAAGGCCGACCTGTCGAAGCCGGACGTGATCACCGACACCATGGCCTTCATGTTCGAGACCCGGGCGGTGATCCGGCCCACGCGGCAGGCGCTCGACGCCGGCCACCGCCAGCGCGGCTACCAGGCCTGCTGGGCGGGGTTGGAGAAGCATTTCGTCGCGCCGCGCTGACGCCACGCTTCGCAAAACCATTCACCCGCGGCAGCCAGGCACGTGCGGCCCCGACGCGGAGGCGAGGCCGGCGAAGGGCATGTGGAACCTGTCGCCGCAGGTGCACTTCGCCGAGGTTTGCGCCTGAGGGGCAGGTTGCGCGAATGCCGCGGGCGCGCCGCATCGCGCCGTGTGGCCACGTCCCGGCCGGCATAGAATCGGGCATCGCAACGGAAAGGGGCAGGACATGGCGGCTGCGCTCGGTTTCTTCCTGCTCGGACTGCTGCTGCTGGCGCTGGGCGGCGACTCGATCGTCAAGGGCGCCTCGGGGCTGGCGCAGCGGCTGGGACTGTCGGCGTTCGCGACCGGCGTGCTGCTGGTCGCCTTCGCCACCTCGCTGCCGGAGCTGGCGGTCAATGCGCGCGCGATCTGGGTCGGCAGCCAGTCGCTGGCGCTGGGCAACGCGGTCGGCAGCAACGTCGTCAACTTCGGCCTGACCCTGGGGGCGGCGGCATTGGCGGCGCCGCTGCTGGTGCGCTGGCGGGCGCTGTTGCCGTTGCTGCTGAGCTTCATCGCCGGCAGCGTGCTGCTGGTCGTGTTCGCGCTGGACGGCATGCTCTCGCGGGTCGAGGGCGCGCTGCTGCTGGCGCTGTTCGTCGCGGTGCTGGCATGGATGCTGGCGCGCAGCCGCGGGGAAAGCGCCGAAGTGCACGCGACGCTCGGCGGGTATGTCGCGACCCGCGGCGCGCCCTGGCTCAACCTGTTGCGCTTCGTGCTGGCGGCGGTGCTGCTGTACTACGGCGCGCGGCTGGTGGTCGGCCACGCGCCGGTGATCGGCGCCGGGCTCGGGATGGCGCCGTTGCTGACCGGCCTGATCGTGGTCGCGATCGGTACCGCGCTGCCGGAGGTCGCCGCGGCGATCGCGGCCGCGCGCCGCGGCCACGGCGACATGGTGCTCGGGCACGTGATCGGGTCCAGCGTGTTCAACCTGCTGCTGGTCGTCGGCGGGATGGCGGCATGGCGGCCGTTGCCGTTGCCGGCGTCGTTCGTGCGCTTCGAGGTGCCGGCGGCGCTGGCGCTCGCGCTGGTGCTGTACCCGATGCTCAAGGGCGACCTGCGGATCAGCAGGCGCGAGGGCGGCGTGCTGGCGCTGGCGTTCGTTGCCTGGCTGCTGTTCGAGCTGTACGTGGTTGCGCACTAGCCGGCGGGCAATGGTTGGCGCGGGTGGTGGCCGGCGCGGCGCGGCGGCCTGCGTTGCCGCGTTGCTAGACTAGCGCGCATGAGCCCGACTCCTGCCACGGCGCGCGCGCGCCCCTCATTGTCCGAACGCGCGCTGCGGGCGTTGGCGGACTTCGTGCGCCTGGAAGCGGCCGGCGGCATCCTGCTGATCGCCGCGGCGCTGCTGGCGTTGCTGTGCGCCAATTCGCCGCTGGAGGAGTTCTACGACGGTTTCCGCGAGCTGCCGGTGGCGGTGGTGTTCGGCGACCTGCAGATCGCCAAGCCGCTGCTGCTGTGGATCAACGACGGGCTGATGGCGGTGTTCTTCCTGCTGGTGTCGCTGGAGATCAAGCGCGAGGCGCTGACCGGACAGCTGGCCGGGCGCGAGCAGCTGGTGCTGCCGCTGGTCTGCGCCTGCGCCGGCGTGGCGGTCCCTGCGCTGCTGTTCACCGCGCTCAACCATGGCGATGCCGCGGCGATGCGCGGCTGGGCGGTGCCGACCGCCACCGACATCGCCTTCGCGCTCGGCGTGCTGTCGCTGCTGGGATCGCGCGCACCGACCGGGATGAAGCTGTTGCTGTCGACGATCGCGGTGGTCGACGACCTGATCGCGATCCTGATCATCGCGCTGTTCTATTCGCACGGGATGTCGGTGGCGGCGCTGGCCGGCGCCGGCATCGTGCTGGCGCTGATGCTGCTGCTCAATCGCCGTGGCGTGACCGCACTGACGCCGTACCTGCTGCTCGGCGTCGCTTTGTGGGTGTTCATGCTCAAATCGGGCGTGCACGCGACCCTGGCCGGCGTCGCTACCGGCCTGCTGATCCCGCACGTCGACCGCCGCAACGCGGTCCCCGATGCGGTCGAGCATTCGCCGCTGGAATACCTCGAGCAGGCGCTGCACCCGTGGGTGGCGTACGCGATCCTGCCGCTGTTCGCCTTCGCCAACGCCGGGCTGGTGCTGGGCGGCCTGCGCCTGCAGGACGCGCTCGCCGCGCTGCCGCTGGGGATCGTGCTGGCGCTGGTGCTGGGCAAGCCGGTCGGCATCGTCGGCGCGGCGCTGTCGCTGCGTGCGCTGGGCTGGGCGCGGTTCCCGGCGGGGATGGACGGGCGCGCGATGCTCGGGCTCGGGTTGCTGTGCGGCATCGGTTTCACCATGAGCCTGTTCATCGCTTCGCTGGCTTACAGCGGCGTGCGCTACGAAGAGGCCGTGCTGGGCGTGCTCGGCGCCTCGGTGATCGCGGCGCTGCTGGGCCTGGCCTGGCTGCGCGCGGTGTTGCCGAGGGTGCGGGCGCAAGGCTGATGCTGGACGCGCTGGTCTTCGGCGGCAGCGGCCAGGTCGGGGCGCCGCTGCTCGAGCGCCTTCGCGATGCCGGCTGGCGCGTGTTCGCGGTGTCGCGCGGCCGCCATGCCGACCTGCCGGGCGTGCAATGGCTGCAGGGCGACCTGGCGTGCTGCGATGGCCTGCCGCGCACGGTCGACGCGATCATCAGTTGCGGGCCGCTGGACCATTTCGCGCGCTGGTATGCGGCCTCGGCGATCGAGGCGCCGCGGGTGCTGGCGTTCGGATCGACCAGCGTCGAGGCCAAGCGCGACTCCGCGGACCCGCATGAGCGCGACCTCGCGCAACGCCTGCGAGAGGGCGAACGGCGCGTGTTCGACGCCGCCGTGGCGCGCCATGCGCAGGCGACGCTGCTGCGGCCGACGCTGGTGTATGGCGCCGGCCGCGACCTGACGCTGACGCGGATCGCCGGCCTCGCGCGGCAATGGGGCCGCTTCGTGCTGCCGAGCGATGCCCGCGGCCTGCGCCAGCCGGTGCATGTCGACGATCTCGCCGCGGCCGCGCTGGCGGCGCTGGCGGCAGGAACCGCGCAGGACCGCGCCTACGACCTGCCCGGCGGAGAAACGCTGCCGTACCGGGAAATGGTCGCGCGCACGCTGGCGGCGCTGCAGCCGCCGCCGCGCCTGCTCGAGGTGCCGCCATCGCTGTTCGCCGCCGCGTTGATGGGTGCGCGCGCGCTCGGTCGCGGCGCTGGTTTCGGCGCGGCGGCGCTGGCGCGGATGCGCGAGGACCTGGTGTTCGACGCCGCGGCGGCGCAGAACGACTTCGGGTACGCACCGCGGCCGTTCCGCCCGACCGCGGCCATGTTCGACGACGCAGGCCGCTAGGGCAGGGTCGCGCAAGCCGGTTTTCCCGTCATCCCGAGCGCAACGAGGGATCTGCTTTCCACTGGAAGCGAATCCACGCCGGATCCCCCGCTGCGCCCGGGATGACATGCCGATTGGCCCGGCTCGTCCCTAGATCTCCTCGGCCGGCGGCATCGGCCGCGCCTTGGTCAGCGCGCGCAATGCGATCAGCAGCACGCCGCCGAGCACCATCGCGCCGCCGATCCACAACTGCGGCCCCGGGCGGTCGCCGTAGAACAGGATCCCGAGCAGCACCGCCAGCACCGGCGACAGCAGCAGCCACGGCGTGACCTGCGCGATCGGGTGCTTCTGCACCAGCAGGTAGTACAGGCCATGGCCGAGCAGCGAGGAGCCGATCGCCGAATACGCCGCGCCGCCCCAGCCGACCCAGGTCGCATCGCGCAATCCGGCGAAGCCGCCCGGTTCCAGCCATGCGCTCAACGCCAGCAGCGGCAGCACGCCGATGATCGCGGTCCAGCCCTGCTGGCTGAACATGTCCAGGCCGCTCAGGCGGCGCATCAGCACCGTGCCGGTGGCCAGGAACACCGCCGACACCAGCATCAGCAGCAGCGAGGCCGGTTCGCGCAGCACCATCGGGTCGAAGCCCAGCACCAGCACGCCGCCGAAACTGACCGCGATCGCCGCACCGGTGCGCCAGCCGAAGCGTTCGCCCAGCCACCACCACGCCAGCAGCGCCGCCATCGGCACGTAGCTCTGCATCACGATCGCCGGCGACGACAGGTTGCCGGCCAGCTGCAGCGACCAGAAGCTCAGGCCGAAATGCAGGACGCCGTTGCACAGCGCCACCGCGACCAGCAACGGCCACTGCCCGCGTCGTGGCGGCTTGACGAAGGCGGCGAGCAGCAGCGCCAGGATCACCAGCCGCAACGCGGTGAACAGGAACGGCGGGATTTCCCGCAGCGCCCACGCGGAAGTGAGGAAGTTGACCGCCCAGGCGACGCAGATCAGCAGCACCAGCGCGAGGTCGCGCCCGCGCAGGCCCGGCGGCGCCGGCATCAGCCCGGCACCTACCAGCTCCAGCCGAGCTTGCGATACAGCTTGGCCAGCACCCACGCCGGGCCGATCAGCAGGTAGGTCAGGTCGGTGAGGAAGCTGGGCTTGCGGCCTTCGATCCTGTGGCCGAGGAACTGCGCGATCCAGGCCGCCACGAACACCGCGATCGCGGCATACAGCAGTTGCCGCGTGCCGAGCGTGTCGTGCAGCCAGCGCGTCAGCCAGCCCAGCACCACGAACACCGCGAGCATGCCGTAGCCGAGCTTGCGCGAGGCGCGGTAATAGAACATCCAGGCGAAGAACATCGCCAGCGCCGCCCACAGCCCGGGCCGGAACCAGGTGCCGACGACGGGAATGCACCACAGCAGCGCGACCACGCTCCACAGGATCGCCGGCACCGCGATCACGTGGATGCGCTGGTTGGTGGCGTTGCGGTGGTCGCCGGAGTAACTGGCGAACCAGCGGTCGATCGGGCGTTCGGCGGGTTCGGCGGTCGCGTTCATGGTGTTGGCGGCAGCGATGGTGGGGCGAGCTTGCACCGATCATCAGGCCGCGACAACCGGCGGCCGACGCCGTGCCGAAGCCTCTTATGGAGCGCTTGTTGTAGGAGCGGCTTATAGCCGCGAGCTTTTCCTGCGAACGTGATGGCCCTGGCAACAGCTCGCGGCTATAAGCCGCTCCTACGAAAACACCTGCATCCTGCGGGGAACACTTCAGTCGATCGAAATCCCCGCGAGCTTCTGCAGGGCCTCGGCGTACTTGGCGCGGGTGCGCGCGATCACCTCGGTCGGCAGACGCGGGCCGGGCGCGGTCTTGTCCCAGTCCAGCGTTTCCAGGTAGTCGCGTACGAACTGCTTGTCGTAGCTCGGCGGGCTGGTGCCGACCCGGTATTCGTCGGCCGGCCAGTAGCGCGAGGAATCCGGCGTCAGCATCTCGTCCATCACGTACAGGCGGCCGTCCGCGTCGGTGCCGAACTCGAACTTGGTGTCGGCCAGCAGGATGCCGCGCTGCGCGGCGTAGTCGCGCGCGAACGCGTACAGCCGCAGGGTCGCATCGCGCACCTGCTCGGCGAGGTCGGCGCCCACGGCCTTGACCATCGCGTCGAAGTCGATGTTCTCGTCGTGATCGCCGACCGCGGCCTTGGTCGACGGGGTGAAGATCGCCTGCGGCAGTTGCTGCGCCTGCTGCAGGCCGTCGGGCAGGGCGATGCCGCTGACCCGGCCGGTGCGCTGGTAATCCTTCCAGCCGCTGCCGATCAGGTAGCCGCGCGCGATCGCCTCGATCGGCACCGGCTTGAGCTTCTTCGTCACCACCGCGCGCCTGGCGTACAGGCCGGCGTCCACGCCCGCGGGCAGCACGCTGGCGACGTCGATCCCGGTCAGGTGGTTGGGCACCAGGTGCGCGGTCTGGTCGAACCAGAAGTTGCTGAGCTGGCACAGCATCTCGCCCTTGCCCGGGATCGGGTCGGGCAGCACCACGTCGAACGCGCTGAGCCGGTCGCTGGCGACGATCAGCAGCAGCGGGCCCTGGCCAGGCGCGGTGGTTGGCAGCTCGAACACGTCGCGGACCTTGCCGCGATGGCGCAGGGGGAGTCCGGGCAGATCGGATTGCAGCAGGGTAGTCGCCACGCGGGATCCCTGGGGGCAGGCCTGTCGGGGCCGGTTAGTGTACGGCGTGGCCGCGGTGGCGGCGCCCTGCGCGAAGTAGACTGCAGCGATGAAACGCTGGTACGGCAAATTGCTCGGCTTCTTCGCCGGCGCGGCGCTGCTGCGGGCCAACCCGCTGCTGGGCGCGCTGGTGGGGGTGCTGATCGGCCACGCCTTCGACGCCGACTGGTTCCGCGGCCGGCGCGACGACCCCTACCGCGAGCTCGGGTTGACCGAGGATGCCAGCGATGCCGAGGTCGACCGCGCCTGGCGCCGGCTGATCGCCCAGTACCATCCCGACAAGCTCGCCGGCGCTGCGCAGGAGCTGCGCCGGCAGGCCGAGACCCGCGCCCGCGCGATCAACGCCGCGTACGACCGCATCCAGACCCTGCGCAAGCGAAAATGATCCATGTGGGCGCGCTGAAGCCGTCCCCACGACAACCCAGAAGCCGAGTCCGACATGCAACCGACCGTGATCGCCCCGTCCATCCTCTCCGCCGACTTCGCCCGCCTCGGCGCGGAGGTCGACCAGGTGCTCGCAGCGGGCGCCGACTGGGTGCACTTCGACGTGATGGACAACCACTACGTCCCCAACCTCACCATCGGCCCGCTGGTGTGCGAGGCGCTGCGCAGGCACGGGGTGACCGCGCCGATCGACGTGCACCTGATGGTCGAGCCGGTCGACCGCATCGTCCCCGACTTCGCCAGGGCCGGCGCCACCGAGATCAGCTTCCACCCCGAGGCCACGCAGCACGTGCACCGCACCATCCAGCTGATCAAGTCGCAGGGTTGCCGCGCCGGCCTGGTGCTCAACCCGGCCACGCCGGTGGACGTGCTCGACTGGGTGCTGGGCGACCTCGACCACGTGCTGCTGATGTCGGTGAATCCCGGCTTCGGCGGGCAATCCTTCATCCACTCCACCCTCGACAAGCTGCGCGTCGTGCGCGGGATGATCGACCGCAGCGGCAGGCCGGTGCGGCTGGAGGTCGATGGCGGGGTCAAGCCGGACAACATCGGCGAAATCGCGGCCGCCGGCGCCGATACCTTCGTCGCCGGCTCGGCGATCTTCGGGCAACCGGATTACGCCACGGTGATCGCGCGGATGAAGGCCGCGGTCGCCGCCGTCCGCGATTGAGCTGCGGAAGAGAAGCTTTCTCGCCCCAAGGTGGGAATCAGCACGGGGAAGCCAGTGGCCCGGCCTTCGCGGGACACGCCGTGAATACCCACTGCGCGGGCCCGGCCCTCAGGCACAGCCTTCGGGCGCTCAGCGGCGCGCGAAGCAGTGCTTCGCAAGCGCACCGCTGAGCCCCTGCAGGCTCGGCGACGGCGTGCTCGCCTGCGCAATCCTGCGCAGGCGGCAAGGCCCGGGTAGGCCATCCTTGGCCTACCCGTTCGGCGCAGTGCGCCGAACCCATGCCGCCGCTGGTCCCGCGAAGACCGGGCACCGGCTTCTACAAAGCTGGCCGGCGCTTGTAGAAAGAACCATCCGAAGCGTTGATCTTCAATCTCGCAAAGTCGCCGCCCGGCGGGCTGGGGTGGCGGAAAGCAGGCCATGGATGGCCTGTGGCCCGACTTAAAGACAGGATGTGTCAGGAGGGCGCAGCCACCCCAGCCCGCCGGGCGGCAACTCCGTCCGCAGCCCGATTCCGACAAGAGGAACAAGAGTCAAAGAAAAGGCCGACGCACTCGCCGAGCGCCGGCCTTTGGAGAATTGGAGGCATCCTGCCTCGCGTTTCGTCCCTGCAATGGCCTTCGATTTCCCTGTCGTGGGTGACGGGCACGTGGCAGGGCTGCCGGCAAGCCGCGCGGATTGTCGCCAGCCGGGTCGAGCCGCTACAGTAGGGCCATGACTTCCCGGGCCCGCCCGCATTCCTTCAGTGCCGACACGGGTTGGCGATGGTGGCTGTCGTCCGTCGCCCCCGCCGCCTGCCCGATCCCGAAGGAAGTCCCGCGTGTCCACGCCTGCCGCAAGTCCCCACGAGCAATTCCAGCAGCACGCTGCTGACGGCCATACCCTGATCCCGGTGGTGCGCGAGGTGCTGTCCGACCTCGACACGCCGCTGTCGGTCTACCTCAAGCTCGCGGACGGCCCGCACACCTACCTGTTCGAATCGGTCGAGGGCGGCGAGCGCTTCGGCCGCTACTCGATCATCGGCCTTCCCGCGAAGCGCGTGTATGCCTTCGCCGGCAACACCCTGTACGTGACCGAGCACGGCGAGCTGGTCGAAGCGCGCGAAGTCGCCGATCCGTTCGCCGAGGTGGAGCGCCTGCGCAGCGAGCACTCGGTACCCAGGCTCGGCGGCCTGCCCGGCTTCACCGGCGGCCTGGTCGGCTGGTTCGGCTTCGAGTGCATCCAGTACCTCGAGCCGCGGCTGGCAGGCGGCGGCCAGGCCGATGAGCTGGGCACGCCGGACATCCTGCTGATGCTCAGCACCGAAGTCGCGGTGTTCGACAACCTCAAGGGCCGGCTGTACCTGGTCGTGCACGCCGACCCGCGCGAGCCGCAGGCCTGGGCGCGCGCCAACCGTCGCCTCGACGAACTCGGCCATCGCCTGCGCCACGGTGGCGCCGGCTATCCGGAAACATTGCTGCCGGCGGCGCTGGACGAAAGCCATTTCGTCTCCGGCTTCACCCGCGAAGGGTTCATCGCCGCGGTCGAGAAGTCGAAGGAATACATCGCCGCCGGCGACATCTTCCAGGTGGTGCTGTCGCAGCGGCTGAGCGTGCCGTTCCAGGCGCGGCCGGTGGACGTCTACCGCGCGCTGCGCGCGCTGAACCCGTCGCCGTACATGTACTTCCTCGATGCCGGCGACATGCAGGTGGTCGGCTCCTCGCCGGAAATCCTGGTGCGATTGCAGGACGGCCTCGTCACCGTGCGCCCGATCGCCGGCACCCGTCCGCGCGGCAGGACACCGGCCGAAGACGCCGCGCTGGAGGCCGAACTGCTGGCCGACCCGAAGGAGCGCGCCGAGCACCTGATGCTGATCGACCTCGGCCGCAACGACGTCGGCAAGGTCAGCGAGCCGGGCACGGTCGAGGTCGGCGAACGGTTCGCGATCGAACGCTACAGCCACGTCATGCACATCGTCAGCGAAGTCACCGGCACGCTGAAGCAGGGCCTGAGCTATGCCGACGTGATGCGCGCGACGTTTCCCGCCGGCACCGTCAGCGGCGCGCCCAAGATACGCGCGCTGGAAGTGATCCGCGAACTGGAACCGGTCAAGCGCAACGTCTACGCCGGCAGCATCGGCTACCTCGGCTGGCACGGCGACGCCGACACCGCGATCGCGATCCGCACCGCCGTGATCCAGGACGGCAGGCTGCACGTGCAGGCGGGCGCCGGCATCGTCCACGATTCCGATCCGGAGAAGGAGTGGGAGGAAACGATGAGCAAGGGGCGGGCGTTGTTCCGCGCGGTCGCCGAAGCGGTCGGCGGGCTGTGAGCGCACGCTCGCCGAATGCGGCCCCCGGGCGCGGAGTGGCGACCGCAATCCGGCGGGCGCGGCTGCGGTCAGGCGACGCGGCGGACGCCGACCACCTGCGGATCGTCGGCGTGGTCGATCAGCAGTTTGCGCACGCGCTCCTGCCACAGGCGGCCGAATTCGCGCCGCTGCGCCGGGTCGGCGCCGTCCTGCAGCACCAGCGGCAGCAGTGCGCGCTGGGCGGAGTCGACCGGCAGCGGCGCCATGTCGAGCACGACTTCGACCGCCTCCCGCGTGTCCAGCCGCTGCAGCCGCAGGCTTTCGCTGCGCGCGTCCCCGTATCGCAGCAGGTCGTTGCGCGCGTGGCGTCCGCCCAGGCCCTTGAAGCCGCCGGCGCCGGCGGCGCCGGTGACCAGGGTCAGCACCTGGCCGATGACCCCGGTCACGCCGGCGTCCTCGGCGGCGTGCAGGCTGACGGCCACGCCGCCGCGTTCGGGCAGCTGGTCGCCGTAGAGGGCGCGCAGGCCGGCGCGCGCGCACAGCCAGGCGCCGGCGACGGTGGGGCAGGAATGCCCGGCCAGGCGCACCGCGTCGGCGTAGCGGTAATCGATGATGCCGTCCGGCGTCGCCCCCAGCAGTTCGGACAGCCCGTCGTGCATGCGCAGCACCGGTGCGTCGTCGAAGAATGCCGGGAAGGCCATGGGTCAGGCCTTGATCACGAAATCGATGACGATCGCGCCCGGCTCGCGTTGCCGGTAGACGATTTCGACGTGGCTGCCGAAGCGGTCCCGCAGCTGGTCGAGCAGCGGCAGCGGATCGTGGTCGTTGACGAAGCGCATCGCCTCCCCGGGCTGCAGCGCGCCCAATGCGCCGAAAATGGCCGAATGCCGGAAGCGGCGGGCGATGCCGCGGGCATCGAAGGGATGCGGGGTATAGGCGGGTGCCTCGTGGGTCTGCGTGGCGGGGTCGGACATGCTGGGGCCTCGGCGGGTATCGGGGAATCCAGCCTGCCGCCACGGCCCCGCGCCTGCATTGATCCAGGTCATGGCCATGCACGGGAGTCGCGATGCTGTTGATGATCGACAACTACGACAGCTTCACCTGGAACCTCGTCCAGTACCTGCAGATGCTGGGCGCCGAGGTGGAGGTGGTGCGCAACGACGCGCTGACGGTCGATGCCATCGACGCGCTGGCGCCGGAACGGATCGTGATCTCGCCGGGGCCGTGCACGCCGGACCAGGCGGGCGTGTCGCTGGAGGTGGTCAGGCGGCTGGGCGCGCGCGTGCCGATCCTCGGGGTGTGCCTGGGCCACCAGGCCATCGGCCAGGCCTACGGCGGCGACGTGTTAAGGGCCAGGACGATCATGCACGGCAAGACTTCGCGCATCCGCCACGACGGCAAGGGCGTGTTCGCGGGGCTGCCGGATGGCTACCAGGCGACCCGCTACCACTCGTTGGTGGTGTCGCGCGAGGCGTTGCCCGATTGCCTGGAAGTCAGCGCATGGACCGAGCGCGGGGACGGCGGGTTCGACGAAATCATGGGCCTGCGCCACCGCGAGCATCCGGTCGAGGGCGTGCAGTTCCACCCCGAGTCGATCCTGACCGAGCACGGGCATGCATTGTTGAAGAATTTCCTGGAACGTTGACCCGCCATTACTTGGCAGCGGCTTGCAGCCGCGGGCTCTTCCCCGACCCACGCGACACAAAAGGCCGCGCCCGCAAGGCGCTCCCACGCAGAGCCAGAGCACAGACCATGCCCATCACCCCGCAAGAAGCCCTGCAGCGCACCATCGAGCACCGCGAGATCTTCCACGACGAGATGGTGGACCTGATGCGCATGGTGATGCGCGGCGAGGTCTCGGCGGCCATGACCGCGGCGATCCTCACCGGCCTGCGGGTGAAGAAGGAGACCGTCGACGAGATCGCCGGCGCGGCGCAGGCGCTGCGCGAATTCGCGCGCCCGGTCGCGGTCGCCGACCGCGCCCACCTGGTCGACATCGTCGGCACCGGCGGCGACGGCGCGCACACCTTCAACATCTCCACCGCCTCGATGTTCGTGGCGGCAGCCGCGGGCGCGCGCGTCGCCAAGCACGGCAACCGCAGCGTGTCGTCGAAATCCGGCAGCGCCGACGTGCTCGAGGCGCTGGGCGCGGCGATCGAACTGCAGCCCGAACAGGTCGCGGCCTGCATCGCGGAGACCGGCATCGGCTTCATGTACGCGCCGCTGCACCACCCGGCGATGAAGGTGGTGGCGCCGGTGCGCAGGGAGATGGGCGTGCGCACGCTGTTCAACATCCTCGGGCCGCTGGCCAACCCGGCCAATGCCCCGAACATCCTGATGGGCGTGTTCCATCCCGACCTGGTCGGCATCCAGGTGCGGGTGCTGCAGGCGCTGGGCGCGCAGCGCGCGCTGGTGGTGTGGGGCCGCGACGGCATGGACGAGCTGTCGCTCGGCGCGGCGACCCTGGTCGGCGAGCTGCGCGACGGCGTGGTGCGCGAGTACGAGGTGCACCCGGAGGACTTCGGCATCGCCATGGCCCACACCCGCAACCTGCGCGTGGCCGATGCCGCCGAGTCGAAGGCGATGTTGCTGGCCGCGCTCGACGGCAGTCCGGGCTTGCCGCTGGAGATCGTGGCGCTGAACGCCGGCGCCGCGCTGTACGTGTCCGGTGTCGCCGGGTCGATCGCCGATGGCATCGGGCGGGCGCGGGCGGCCATCGCCTCGGGCGCGGCGCGGTCCCGGCTCGAGGCCTTCGTCATCGCGACACGGCGACTGGCAACCCCCTAGAATCCCCGTCGATCGACCCACACCGAGCCCGCAATGGACGAGACCGCCGGATTCGCGCGCACGCCCAAGCCGCCCTACTACGCCGCGATCTTCACTTCGCGCCGCAGCGACCAGGATCCGATCGGTTACGCACAGGCCGCGCAGCGGATGCTCGAGGTGGCGGCGCAACAACCCGGCTTCCTCGGCGTGGAAACCGCGCGCGACGGCGACGGGTTCGGCATCACCGTGAGCTACTGGACCGACGAGGCGGCGATCGCCGCGTGGAAGCACGAGGGCGAGCACACCGCGATCCGCGAACGCGGCCGCTGGCTGTGGTACCGGCACTTCGAGGTGCGCGTGGCCAGGGTCGAACGCGCCTACGGCCAGACCCGCGTCGACCTGCGTGGCGCCAGCGAATGAGCCAATGCGTGGGCCGGCCTGCGACCGGCGACGTGCTGCACGCCATCCTGCAACGCAAGGCGGAGGAGGTCGCCGCGCGCCGCGGACGGCTGCCGTTGCGCGAACTGCGGCAGCGCGCGGCCGATGCGTCGCCGCCGCGCGGCTTCGCCGCCGCGATCGAGGCGAAAGTCGCGGCCGGGCAGCCGGCCGTGATCGCCGAAATCAAGAAGGCCAGTCCGTCCAGGGGGGTGATCCGCGCCGACTTCGACCCGGCCGCGATCGCGCGCGCGTATGCCGGCGCCGGCGCCGCCTGCCTGTCGGTACTCACCGACGTCGACTTCTTCCAGGGCGCCGACGGCTACCTGCAGCAGGCGCGCGCGGCCTGCGCGCTGCCGGTGCTGCGCAAGGACTTCGTCATCGACCCATACCAGGTGACCGAGGCGCGTGCGCTCGGCGCCGACTGCATCCTGCTGATCGTGGCCGCGCTGGACGACGGGCGGCTGGCCGCGCTGGCGCAACAGGCGCTGGCGCTGGGGATGGACGTGCTGGCGGAAGTCCACGACGGCGGCGAGCTCGAGCGCGCGCTGCGGCTGGCACCGGTCGCCGGACGCGCGCCGCTGCTGGGCATCAACAACCGCAACCTGCGCAGCTTCGCGGTGTCGCTGGACACCACGCTGGCGCTGCGCGAGGCGGTGCCGCGCGGCCGCCGGCTGGTGACCGAGAGCGGCATCGCCTCCCCGGCCGACGTGCGCAGGATGCGCGATGCCGGCGTCGAAGCCTTCCTGGTGGGCGAGGCCTTGATGCGCGAACCCGATCCGGGCGCGGCCCTGCGCCGGTTATTCTTCGGGGCATGAATGCTTCTTCCTGCCAGGCCCCGCCGCGGATCACCGGCAAGCGTCCCGGGCTGCCGTACGCGCCGCTGGTGGTGTTCGACTTCGACCACACCCTGTACGACGGCGATTCCGGCAGCCACCTGGTGGCCTGGCTGATCCGCCGCCACGGCTGGCGCAAGCTCGTCGCGCTGCTGGCCGCGCCGTTGCTGCTGCCGATGGTGGCGTGGCTGCCGACCCGGCGCCGCGGCATTTCCGGGTTCCTCTGGATCGCCACCGTCGGCACCCACCGCGGCGTGCAGATGGACAAGCTGATCGACGACTACGTGCAGGCCAACGCCGCCGGGATCCGCGCGCGCCTGCTGCCGATCGCGCTGGAAGCGCTGCATCGCCATCGGCTCGCCGGCGACCGCGTGCTGATCGCAACCGGCGCGCCGCCGGAGCTGGCGCGCGCGATCCTGGATTTCGTCGCGCACGAGGACCTGCCGGTGATCGGCAGCCTCGGCGAGCCGTTCCTCGGCGGCTACGTCACCGCGCGGCACTGCCATGCCGCCAACAAGATGCGGATGATCTGGGATTACGGCTACGACAACGTCTCGGTCGCCTACAGCGACAGCAGCGCGGACCTGCCATTGCTGCAGGCCGCGCGCACTCCGGTGGTGGTCAACCCGAAGGCGTCGCGGGTGGCCCTGTTCCGGCGGGTGCTGCCGCCGGGCACGCCGATCCTCAACTGGGGATGTCCGGGCCGCGCCGGGGATCCGGTCGCCGCCACCAGGGCGGATGCCCGGGTCAGTCGCCCAGCATCTTGACGAAGCGCAACGAACCGCAGGCGTAGCCGCAACCGCGGTAGAACGCGTGCGCGCCCTCCCGCTGGGCATTGCTGGTGACTTCGATCCGGTGCACGCGGTGGCGCCGCGACAGCAGTTCCACCTCGCGCAGCAGCAGCCGGCCGATGCCGTGGCGGCAATGCTCGGGCGCGACCACCAGCGCGGTGATCCGCGCCAGTTCGGCGCCGTGCGCCAGCGAGTACAGGGTGTAGAGCGAGATCAGCCCGCAGGCCTCGCCGTCGACGTCGGCCAGCAGCAGGTGCTGGCGCCGGTCATGGGCGATGGCCGCGATGCGTTCGGCCGCCTCGTCGCGGTCGCAGGGATAGCCGAGCAGGGAGAGCAGCCTGGCGACGTCGCTGGCGTCGCCGGGTTCCGCCGGCCGTATCCGCGGCTCCGGGGCGGCGACGGTGGCGGCCGAGCCCATCGGTTCAGCGCGTGCCGTAGAGCACGACGGTCTTGCCGCGCGCGTGCAGCACGCCGTCGGCCTGCAGCTTCTTCAGCACCCGCCCGGCCATCTCGCGCGAACAACCGACCAGCCGCGCCAGCTCCTGGCGCGAGACGCGCAGTTGCGTGCCCTGCGGATGGCTCATCGCCTCGGGCTCGTGGGTCAGGTCGTGCAGGGTGCGGATGATGCGGTCGGTGACGTCGAGGAACGCCAGGCGCCCGGCCTTGCGGCTGGTGTCGAGCAGGCGCCGCGACAACTGCGCGCCGATCGCCCACAGGATCCGCGGGGCGTCGGCGGCTAGCGGCCCGGCGAACAGCTGGTACAGGCGCTCGTAGCTGATCTCGGCCAGTTCGCAGGGCACCCGCGTGCGCAGGATCACCTCGCGCCGGTCGGACTCGATGAACAGGCCCATCTCGCCGACGAACTCGCCGGTGCCGAAGTAGCCCAGCACCAGTTCGCGGCCGTCGTCTTCCTCGGTGATGATGCTGGTCGAACCGGTGACCATGTAGTACAGGGTCCCGGCCGGATCGCCGGGGCGGAACACTTCGGTGCGCGGCGGATACCGGCGGCGATGGCAGTAGCCGAGGAAACGATCGATGACGGCGGCATCGGGAGCCAGCGGGTTGCTGGCCTGGCGGTGCACGCCATGAAGGGCGTTCGGCATGGGCGTCCAAGGCGGGGAGGCGGGCATCAGCGCAGGGTATGCCGTTGCCGCGCCGGCGGCAAACCCCCGGCGCCGGTTCCAGCGATGGCGCGTTTTTTGCCCCATAATCCCGCCCTTCGCCCGCTTCCGGAAAACCAACGCCGTGGTCAAGCCGCTGCCGCGCCTGAAACTGCAAGGGTTCAACAACCTGACCAAGGCGTTGTCGTTCAACATCTACGACGTCTGCTACGCGGTGTCCGAGGAGCAGCGCCAGCGCTACATCGAGTACATCGACGAGGAATACAACGCCGACCGGCTGACCCAGATCCTCACCGACGTGGCCGAGATCATCGGCGCCAACATCCTCAATGTCGCGCGCCAGGACTACGATCCCCAGGGCGCCTCGGTGACGATCCTGATCTCCGAGCAGCCGGTGGTCGACAAGGCCGACGCCAAGGGCGTGATTTCCGAGGCCGTGCTCGCGCACCTGGACAAGTCGCACATCACCGTGCACACCTATCCGGAGACCCACCCGGACAACGGCATCGCCACCTTCCGCGCCGACATCGACGTCGCCACCTGCGGCGTGATCTCGCCGCTGAAGGCCCTGAACTACCTGATCGAGAGCCTGGAGTCCGACATCGTGGTGATGGACTACCGGGTGCGCGGCTTCACCCGCGACATCAAGGGCCGCAAGCACTACATCGACCACAAGATCAACTCGATCCAGGACTACCTGGCCAAGAACGTGCGCTCGCGCTACGAGATGCTCGACGTGAACGTCTACCAGGAAAACATCTTCCACACCAAGATGCACCTGAAGGACTTCGACCTCGACAACTACCTGTTCGAGGAAAAGGCGAAAAACCTCTCGTTCAAGGAGCGGATGAAGATCGAGGCGCGGCTCAAGCGCGAGATCGAGGAGCTCTACCACGGGCGCAACCTGGTCGAGTGAGTCCGTCCGCCAGTCGCACAAGCGAAGGCCGGCAATGCCGGCCTTCTTGTTTTTGCCATTCGTAGGAGCGGCTTATAGCCGCGAGCTTTTCCCGGCCTGGACCGGAGATCAAGAGCTCGCGGCTATAAGCCGCTCCTACAGAAGTGCAGGTACGCGTCAGATCCGGTAGGCGACCGTCTTCATCAGCTTCGAGGCCGCCGCCATCAGCGCCGGGATCGGCGGCGGCAGCGTCCGCGCACCCTGTGCCCGGGCATTGTCGGCGTGGCGCGCCTCGTCGGCCTTCATCGTGGCGAGGATCGCACGGCTGCGCGCATCGGCTTCCGGCAACTGCCGCAGGTGCTGGTCCAGGTGCGCCTCGACCTGGCGCTCGGTCTCGACCACGAAGCCCAGGTTCCAGCCGTCGCCGCGCAGGCCGGCGAGCGCGCCGATCGCGTAGCTGCCGGCGTACCACAACGGATTGAGCAGGCTCGGGCGGCTGTCGAGCTCGCGCAGGCGGTCGGCGCACCAGGCCAGGTGGTCGGTCTCCTCCTGCGCGGCGGCGAGCAGCTGCCGGCGGGTCGCCTCGTCGCGCGCGACCGCGGCCTGGCCGACGTACAGGGCCTGCGCGCAGACCTCGCCGACGTGGTTGATCCTCATCAACCCGGCGGCGTGGCGGCGCTCGTCGTCGTCGAGCACGAGTTCGGCTTCGCCGGCGCCGGGGTTGGCGCGTTCGGCGCGGGCGCTGCCGAACACGGTGCCGAGCGCGTTCTGGGCATCGACCAGCAGGCGGTCGAGGGGGGTAAGCGGGCCGCGCCTGGCCGACGCGGCATCGGCTTCGGCGGCGAACGGCCGGCGATGGATGGGATCGTCCTCATGGGCTGGGGGCGTGGTGTTCATGCGAGGCATTGTGCGAGGAATTCCAGCGGATGTTGCACCTGCACGCGGGTGCCGTTGGCGAAATGCAACCGACAGCCGATGTTGGCGCTGAGCAGGCGGGTGGCGCCGCAGGCCGCGAGCTGGTCGAGCAGCGGCTGGCGATGCTGCGCGGCGCGCCCGGGGTCGGTCACCATCTGCGTGCCGGCTGCGCCGCAGCAGCCGGAACCGGCGTCGAGCACGACCACGTCCAACCCCGGAATCCGCGCCAGCAACGCCCGGGTCGCGGCATCGCTGCGCACCACGTTGCGCTGGGTGCAGGGCAGGTGCAGGGCGATGCGTTCCCGGGTCGCGCGGAAACGCAGGCGTTCGGCGCGGGCGGCGATGAAGGCGAGCGCGTCCTCGACCTCGGTGCTGCCATCCAGGGCCTCGGCAACCGCCTCGTGGCAGCCGCTGGCCAGGGTCAGTACCCGATCGCCGGCGGCGAATGCGGCGCGATTGCGCGCCGCCAGCGCCGCCGCCGTGGCGTCGTCCCCGGCGTGGGCATGCAGGGTGCCGCAACAGCCTTGTCCAGCGGGGAACCGGGCATCGACGCCACAGGCCGCGGCCAGTCGCGCCAGCGCGGCGCGTGCGCCGCTTTCGTACCCGCGCGCGACGCAGCCGCCGAAGATGGCCACGGTGGCCTCCGCGGAGCCGGCAGGCGCGGGCAACGGGACCGCGGCGGGCGGGCGCGGCAGCGGTCGCCAGCGTGCCGGCAGCAGGCGCCAGCCATGCCGGTATGCGGACAGCAGGACGGCCAGCATCCCTGGCCTCGCCGCCAGCCACTCGAGCAGGCGCTGGCGGCCCCCGGGGCGCCGCCGCTCGCGTTGGCGCGCGCGTGCCTGGACCAGCAGGGCGCCGTACTGGACGTTGGCCGGGCAGACCACCTCGCAGCGGCGGCAGGCCAGGCAATGGTCGAGGTGGGCCTCGCCGGCCACGGTGGCCGGGATCGTCTCCAGCGCCCACGCGCGCGCCAGTGCGATCCGGCCGCGCGGGGATTCGGCTTCCTCCCGTTCCAGCAGGTAGGTCGGGCAGGCCGGCAGGCACAGGCCGCACTGCACGCACTGGTCGGCCAGCGCCACCAGCGGGTCGGGAGCGGGGCGGTAGGCGGGCTCGCGCATCTCCCGCGATGCTATCACCGCCCCTTTGGTGGCCCGGGGGATGACTTGCGGCGCCTGCATGCTGCCGGTATCATTCCGCCTCTTGCGTTGCCGATTTACATCGCGAGGCGACATTCCGACGGGGGCAACCCGCGGAACCAGCCCGACCAGGGACCCGGAACAGAGCATCCAATGAAGACTTTCAGCGCCAAAAACGAGACCGTCCAGCGCGACTGGTACGTGGTCGATGCCGAGGGCAAGACCCTGGGCCGCCTGGCTTCCGAGCTGGCGCGCCGCCTGCGCGGCAAGCACAAGCCGGTGTTCACCCCGCACGTCGATACCGGTGATTACCTGATCGTGATCAACGCCGAGAAGGTCGCGGTCACCGGCAACAAGCTGCAGGACAAGATGTACCACCGGTTCACCGGCTATATCGGCAACCTGAAGACCGAGTCGCTGGGCCAGGCGCTGCAGCGCCATCCGGAGCGCGTGATCGAGACCGCGGTCAAGGGCATGCTGCCGAAGAATCCGCTGGGTCGCGCGATGTACAGGAAGCTCAAGGTCTACAAGGGTTCCGAGCATCCGCACGCCGCACAGCAGCCGCAAGTCCTGGATATTTAACGCGAGTCGCTCGCACGAGCCCGCACGTCCATGTGCGGACTTCCAAAGGTAAAACCATGGCAACCACGCAAAATTACGGCACCGGCCGCCGCAAGTCCTCCACCGCCCGCGTGTTCCTGCGCAAGGGCGACGGCAAGATCACCATCAACGAGCGCTCGATCGAGGACTTCTTCGGCCGCGAGACCGCGCGCATGATCGTGCGCCAGCCGCTCGAGCTGACCAAGTCGACCGACAAGTTCGACGTCATGGCGACGGTCGAAGGCGGCGGCACCACCGGCCAGGCCGGCGCGATCCGCCTGGGCATCGCGCGCGCGCTGGTCGAATACGACGAGACGCTGAAGTCGGAGCTGCGCAAGGCCGGTTTCATGACCCGCGATGCCCGCGAGGTGGAGCGCAAGAAGGTCGGCCTGCACAAGGCACGCCGCGCGACCCAGTTCTCCAAGCGTTAATCGACTCCGCGCCCCACGCGCGGATCGGCAGAAACACCCGCGGCACATGGATGTGCCGCCCGCCGACAAGCTATGCTTGGCGGCGGGAGCGAGTCCGGTTTTGCCGGACCCGCGACCTCAGGGTCGGCCCCGGAAGGGCCGATCCCTGAGTACGACTACAGCCCCGTCGCCAAGCGGTAAGGCACCTGACTCTGACTCAGGCATTCGGTGGTTCGAATCCATCCGGGGCTGCCACAACAAGGCCTGCGCCGCGCAGCCAACGCAGAAGCCCGCCTCGTGCGGGTTTTTGCTTTCCGGGCGCCGCGCATCCAGGAGCTGCCATGGTCGCCAGCTTTGCCGCCCCGTCCACGCCGATCGAAGCGCTGTTGCCGCGGCTGCGCGCGCGCGGGTACGCAGTGGTGTCGGCCGCCGGCGTCGGCGCGCTGTGCGGCGTGGACGTGCGTGCGCTGGAGGCGTGGCATGGCAGCTGGGACGACCTTGCCATCGACGGCTACCTCAAGGACGCAGGCAAATACCGCCGCCGCCGCCATTCGTGTTTCACGGTCGATGCCGGTGTCGTCCTGCAGGCGCCGCATCGCGCGCACTGGCAGTCGCTGGACTACAACGCGCTGCATGGCGGCATGCATCGCTGGTTCGAACCGATCCGCGCCGAGCTGGTGGCGCAGCCGGCCTGGGCACGGCTGCTGTCGTCGCTGGCACGGCTGTTCTCGCAGCTCAGGGACGTGCAGAAGTGGTACGTCGAGGCGCATCAGTTCCGGATCGACACCAGCGACGGCATCGGCCGGCCGACGCCCGAGGGCGCGCATCGCGACGGCGTGGATTTCGTCGCGGTGTTCCTGGTCGGGCGCGAGGCCATCAAGGGCGGCGAAACCCGCGTGTTCCAGGCCGATGGCCCCGACGGCCAACGCTTCACCCTGCTCGAACCGTGGTCGCTGCTGCTGCTCGACGATGCCCGCGTGATCCACGAATCCACCCCGGTCCAGCCGTTGCACGGCATCGGCCATCGCGACACGCTGGTGCTGACCTATCGCGCCGGCGGCTTCCAGGGCGACTGAACGGCCCGGCAGGGCAAGACCTTTTCGTCCGGCAATGCGGTGCGCGCGGCTAAAGCGGCAGGCCGCAGCGGGCACGTTCCCGGCGCGCGACGGGCTCGCATGCGCCATGGGCGATGCCGGTCCGGCGCGGCACGGTACAATTCCGGCCCGCGAATCCAACGGTTGCCCGGTATGAAACTCGGTTCCCTCAAGGAAGGCGGGCGCGACGGCACCCTGGTCGTCGTCTCCCGCGACCTCGCGCGCGGCGTGCGCGCCACCGGCATCGCGCCGACCCTGCAGCGCGCGCTGGAGGATTGGTCCAACGCCGCGCCACGGCTGGCCGCGTTGTCGGACGCGCTCAACGACGGCAGCGCCGACGGCGCCTTCGACCTCGACGCCGCCGCGCTGGCCGCGCCATTGCCACGTGCCTACGAGTTCGTCGATGGCAGCGCCTACCTGCCGCACGTGGCGCGCGTGCGCCGCGCGCGCGGCGCCGAGGTGCCGGAGAGCTTCTACACCGACCCGCTGATGTACCAGGCCACCAGCGCCGGCTTCAACGGCCCGCGCGACCCGGTCCGGGTGGTGGACGAGGCCTATGGCATCGACCTGGAAGCCGAGATCGTCGTCGTCACCGACGATGTGCCGATGGCGGTGACGCCGGAGCAGGCCGCAGCGCACATCCAGCTGGTCGGCCTGGTCAACGATGTCTCGCTGCGCAACCTGATCCCGGGCGAGCTGGCCAAGGGCTTCGGCTTCCTGCAGTCCAAGCCGCGCTCGACCCTGTCGCCGGTGTTCGTGACCCCGGACGAGCTCGGCGATGCCTGGCGCGGCAACAAGCTGCACCTGCCGCTGCTCACGCACGTCAACGGCGAATGGTTCGGCGCGCCCGAGGCCGGCGTCGACATGCAGTTCGACTTCGCGCAACTGGTGGCGCACGTGGCCAGGACGCGGCCCTTGTCGGCCGGCACCATCGTCGGCTCGGGCACCATCGCCAACGAGGACACCAGCCTGGGGGCATCGTGCTTCGCCGAGAAACGCACGGTGGAAACGCTGGCCACCGGCAAGCCGCAGACGCCCTTCATGTCGTTCGGCGACCGGGTCCGGATCGAGATGCTCGACCGCGACGGCCGCAGCATCTTCGGCGCGATCGAGCAACGGATCGAACGCCAGCCGGCGCCCTGACGGCACCGGCGGGCTTCCCGAGCGACCGGCGGTATTCCTTGCCGGCGCCTTGCACGATAAGGTGCGTGGACCGCGGCGTGCCGCGGGACACCGCAGGGGGAGCGGCCGCGTGATGGATCGGTTGTGTCTGTATTCCTACTGGCGCTCGAGCGCCGCTTATCGCGTGCGCATCGGCCTGAACCTCAAGGGCCTGGCCTACGAGATCATGCCCGTGCACCTGCTGCGCGACGGCGGCGAACAGCATTCGGACAGCTATCGGCTCGCCAATCCGCAACAACTGGTGCCGGTGCTGCAGCACGGCCAGCGCACGCTACGCCAGTCGCTGGCGATCCTGGAGTACCTGGACGAGATGTGGCCGACGCCGGCGCTGCTGCCGGCGACCGCGCGCGACCGCCAGCGCGTGCGCGCGCTGGCGCAGGTGGTGGCCTGCGAGATCCATCCGCTCAACAACCTGCGCGTGCTGCAGTATTTCGAGCGCGACTGGGGCGTGCCGCAGGCCGAGCGCGACGTCTGGGTGCGGCACTGGATCAGCGACGGCTTCGCCGCGTTCGAGGCGCTGCTGCTGGACCATCCTTCGACCGGTGCGTTCTGCGACGGCAACGTGCCGACAATCGCCGATTGCTGCCTGGTCCCGCAGGTGTACAACGCGCGCCGCTACGGCATCGACATGGCGCCGTACCCCACCATCGCCCGGATCGAACAGGCCTGCCTGGCATTGCCCGCGTTCGATGCCGCCCGCCCGGAGCGGCAGCCGGACGCACCGCAACAATCGTCCTGACCGAAGCCGCCCATCGCGCCACGGCGGCGGGTGTTGACCCGGCAATTCCCGTTCGGCGCGGACGCATCTCCCTGCTGCCTGCAAGGGGAGGACGCTAGCGAGCGGCGATGGGATTGCCGTGCGCCAGCCGCCGCACGCGCATGCGCCGGTTCAGTGCTGGCTGGTGGCCCCGGCCTCGAATACGTCCGCGTAGGGATCGTGCTCGCCGCTGCTGCCTTCGGACAGGCGGAACTTGAGCGCCAGGCCGTCGCGCGAATCGGCCGCGCGCAGCGCTTCCTCCTTCTCGATCTTGCCTTCCTTGTGCAGCCGGAACAGGCACTGGTCGAAGCTCTCCATGCCCGCTTCCAGCGATTCCTCCATCGCCTGCTTGATCTCGTGGATCTGGCCGCGGCGCAGCAGGTCGCGGATCATCGGCGTGTTGATCAGCACTTCGGCCGCGGGCAGGCGGCGACCGTCGGTGCCGACCACCAGGCGCTGCGAGACCACCGCCTTCAGGTTCAGCGCCAGGTTCATCAGGATGTTCTTGTGCGCCGACTCGTTGAAGAAATTGAGGATGCGCTCGATGGTCTGGTCGGCGTTGTTGGAGTGCAGCGTCGCCAGGCAGATGTGGCCGGTCTCGGCGAACGCGATCGCCGCCTCCATCGTGGTCGCGTCGAGGATCTCGCCGATCAGGATCACGTCCGGCGCTTCGCGCATCGCGTTCTTGAGCGCGTTGTGGAAGGCATGGGTGTCGAGGCCGACCTCGCGCTGGTTGACGATCGACTTCTTGTGCTTGTGCAGGTATTCGATCGGATCCTCGATGGTGAGGATGTGTCCGGACGTGGTGCTGTTGCGGTGGTCGATCATCGACGCCAGGGTGGTCGACTTGCCCGAGCCGGTCGAACCTACCAATAGCACCAGCCCGCGCGGGGCCATGATGATTTCCTTGAGCACCTGCGGCAGCTGCAGCTCCTCGATCGAGGGGATCACGCTGCGGATCGCGCGGATCACCATGCCGACCTCGCCGCGCTGCTTGAACACGTTGACGCGGAAGCGCCCGGAGTCCTGCAGCGCCAGCGCCATGTTCAGCTCCAGGTCGCGCTCGAACACCGGCACCTGGCCCTCGTCCATCAGCGAGTAGGCGATCTTCTTGACCATGCCCGC
>JAKFDF010000234.1:0-1686 GCA_036676275.1 Lysobacter sp. | reverse complement strand
GTCCAGCTGCATGGCCTTGGCCTGCTTGGCGCTGAGGCGGCGGAAGGGATGGCGACCGCTGGCCAGCTCATACAGCACGCAGGCCAGCGCATAGACGTCGGCGGCGGCCGACAGCGGCGCGCCATCGAGCAATTCCAGGGCGGCGTAGCGCGGCGTCCAGGCGGCGAAGCGGCTGCGGCACAGGCGTGGCAGGCCGGGCAGCAGGCCTTCCATCGGCTGGCCGAGACCATAATCGAACAGCCGCAGGCCGTCGTCGGCGAGCATCACATTGCTCGGCTTGAGGTCGCCGTGCAGCACGCCGAGTCCGTGCGAATAGCACAGGGCGTCGAGCAGGGCGATGGCGATCTCGCGCAGTTCGCTCCAGGGCAAACCATCGGGCCGCTCGCCGAGCAACTGGTCGAGGGTGAGGCCCTTGAGCAGCTCCAGGGTGAGGAAGGCGCGCTGGCTCGGCAGGTCGACCTCGAAGCCGAACAGCCGGACCACATGCGGGTGGTTGAGCCGCGCGGTGAGGGCGAACTCGCTGTACAGCAGCGAATTGGCGTCCGGGTATTCGGCGAAGTCGTCACTGAGGGTCTTCACCGCCACATAGGGTTCCGGATCGCCGAATTGCTCGCGCAGCAGGTCGCGGGCGCGGTACACCGCACCCATGCCGCCGACGCCGAGCAGGCGTTCGATCTTGTAGCGCCCGCCGAGCACTTCCGGCAGCTCGCCGAGCACGGGCCGCGCCGCCTGCTGCTCAGGCTTGGCAGCGGTGGCGGCCAGGGCGAAATAGGTCAGGTCACTGGCTTCGCCGTCGGGCGGCGCATCGAGCACGGGTTCGCTCATCCTCGGCTCCTCATCGGCGGATCACCACGGCGCTCAGGTTGTCCCGTGCCGGGCCGTCGAGGGCCTGCTGGAACAGTCGATTCAGCGCGAGCTGCGGTGACGGCAGGTTCAGCGCGGCGCCCAGTTGGTCGGCGCACAGGCCCTGATAGAGACCGTCGCTGCACAGCAGGAAGACATCGCCGGGGAAGATGTCCAGTTCGAGGATCTCCAGCTTGAGCTCTTCGCTGGCGCCGATGGCGCGAGTCAGGGCGTGCGCCGCTGGATGGCGGGCGGCCTGCGCGGGGCTGAGTTGCTGCTCGTCGATCAATTGCTGCAGCAGCGAGTGGTCGCGGCTGAGCTGGTACAGGCGACTGCCGCGCCACAGGTAGCAGCGGCTGTCGCCGGCCCAGACGCAGGCGGCGCGCTGGCCATCGACCAGCAGGGCGACCACGGTGCTGCCGATCAGCGTGTCCGGGCGCTCGGCGGTGACGGTCAGCTCCTGGCCGAGGCGGCGGTTGAGGCCGTGCAGGCACTTGCGCAGTTCCGCCAGACGCTGGTCGAGGCCGCCGTCGGTCGGCAGTTCGGCCAGTTGCTCGACGATCAGGCGGCTGGCCAGGGCGCCGTTCTGGTGCCCGCCCATGCCGTCGGCGACCACCCACAGACCCTGCTCGGGCAGGGCCAGGAAGGCATCCTCGTTGCGCGCCCGGACCTTGCCGGTATCGGTGCGCGCGGCGCTGCGCCAGGCGTTGGTCACTTCCGCCATCAGAGCGTCGCCGGCAGCTTGAAGCTGCGCAGCAGGCCGAGGTCGAAGGGGTTCGGCGAGCGCTGGCTGTGCAGCAGGTAGTTGGCGCGCAGGCCACCGAGGTCGGCCTTGAGCATCAG
>JAKFDF010000233.1:0-2224 GCA_036676275.1 Lysobacter sp. | reverse complement strand
CCGACCATGCGGCGGACCAGAGGATATACACGCTGCTGCCGTCCTGGCGTCGGCAGCAGTGGCGCATGGTCTGATTGAAGTGGCCGTCGATGATGGCCTGCAACTCGGCGGCGGCCTGTTCGCAGTCTTCGGGCCGGACGAAGTCCACATAGGGTCGGCCGATCATCTCTTCCGGCCGATAGCCGAACACCGCTTGGCAGGAGGGGCTGACTTGGGAGAAGCGACCTTCTGCGTCGATGGAGCAGAGCACGTCCAGGGAGCACTGCATGATGCGCTGGTTCAATGCCTGCAGATCGGCCTGGCATTGCAGGCTGGCGGCCAATTCGCGATTGGCCTGCTGCAGGCGTGCGCTGCGCTCGATGGCGAGGCGCGCCAGGCGCTGGCTGAGCATCAGGAAGAAGCTGAAGACCAGACCGAAGAACAGCACCAGGGCCGGCAGGTAGCCCGTGGCGTAGCGCAAGCGGGAGTCACCCGGATAGCTGGCCAGGCGCCATTCGATGCCGTAGGGCAACCGCGCCTGGAGTTCGCCGAGCGGGGCACGGGCATCCGGGGTCAAGTCCGGCGGCGGGCCGAAGACCTGGCGCTCGCCCTCGAAAATGCGCAGGAGGAAGTCATCCTGCCGAGTGTTCAGCAAGGGTGCGAGCATGTCGGTGAGGTGCAGGTCGGCGACCAGCAGCCAGGTTGGCTGCCCCGCCAGGCGTACCGGCACGGCGATCAGCACGCCGGCTTCTTCCCCTTGGTGTGGCACGGCCTGGCTGACGTCCGCCACGCCGCCCTGCCGCACATGCTCGAGCCACGCGCGCTGGCGCGGGTCGGCGAGGAAGTCCTCCTGCCGGTTTCGCTCCTCCGGCTGGCGGGCCAGTAGCCGGTAGGGCTGCAGCGTCTCGTCGAGCAGACTGAGCAGGCGCAGGTCGGACACATCGCGCAGATAGCTGCCGGCCTCCTGGTGCCAGAGTTGGGCCGACGGGGGCGTGCCGGCTGCTTGCCAACGTTCGGTCATGCGCAGGATCAGCGCCTGCCGCTCTTGCAGGGTGCGCTCGACGATAATCCGCGCCTGGGCCAGCAACTGTTCGCTCTGTCGCCCGAGCGACTCGGCATTCTGCAGGCTGAGCACGTACCAGGCCAGGCAGGTGAGCAGCACGGCGAGCGCGCCGGCGCCGAGGCTCGGCCTGTCGAGCGGTTGCTCGACCTCTTCGCGCCGCCGGGCCAGAAGCAGGACGGCGGCACCGAGCGTCAGGGCGAACAGGCTGGCGATGCTGGTGGCTTCCGGTTTGAAACTGAGGCGGATGGTTTCCAGGATCGGCAAGCGCTGGGCCAATTGCTCGATCAGCCCGAAGGCCACCACGCCGAGCCCGACGGCGCGGCCGAAGCCCTTGCCTAGTCTGCCGCGCAGGCTGGCCAAGATGGCCAGGGCCAGCAACATGACGATCAGCGCCAGGGGGCTGCGCATGCGCAGGAAGCCGCTGAGCAACGAAGTGCCCTGGTCGGCGCCGCCGGCCCAGAAGTTGTGCGCCAGGCTGTAACCGCACAGGGCCAGCAGCAGGCCGGTGGCGCTCAGGCACAGGCGGCGCCAGTCGTGCAGCGCGGCGAGCAGGCACAGGCCGAGCAGCAGCACGGCCAGGGCGCTGTCCGGCAGCAATACCACCGTATGTAGATTGGGCTGCCCCAGTTGCAGGTAGCCGCCCAGGCCGATGCCGCCCAAGGCCAGCAAGGCGAAGGCGACGGTGTGCAGATAGGCCTGGCGGGCCAGATGCCAGGCGCTCATGGCAGATCCTGGGGGCCGAGCAGACGGAGTAATTCTTCGGCGGTGGTCAGGCCTTGCTGCAGCTTGGCGCGGGCGTCGTCGAGCAGGGTGAGCATGCCCTGCTGGTGGGCCAGGCTCTGCAACTGGGTGACCCCGGCACCCTGGATGATGGCGTCGCGCAGGGCGTCGTTCAGGGTCAGCACTTCATGGATACCGATACGCCCCTTGTAGCCTTGGTGGCAGTGGTCGCAGCCACGACCGCGGTAGAAGCGCAGGTCTGGCGTGAAGAAGTCCGCCCCGAGGCGCTTGAGCGACTCCAGCGGTGGCTCGATCTCCTCGCGGCAATGCATGCAGATACGCCGCACCAGGCGCTGGGCGATGATCGCCTCCAGCGCCGAGGCCAGCACGTAGGGTTTCAGGCCTAGGTCGAGCAGGCGGGCGATGGTCGCCACCGCCGAGTTGGTGTGCAGGGTGGAGAAC
>JAKFDF010000232.1:0-4964 GCA_036676275.1 Lysobacter sp. | reverse complement strand
ACCTGCAGGCAGTGCAGGCCGCCGGCGATGCCCTTCTGCGCCAGCGTCTGCGCGCCGGTCTGCGCCTTGCGCGGGACCGAGATCGCCCAGCCGTTGTTGATCACGCACAGCACCAGCGGCAGGCTGTAGGCGCCGGCGGAGTTGAGCGCGGCGTAGAAGTCGGTCTTCGACGAGCCGCCGTCGCCGCAGCAGGCGACCGCCACCCGGTCCTGCCTGCGCAGCTTGAACGACAGCGCGGCGCCGGCGGCCATCAGGCACTGGGTGGAAATCGGCACGCACCACGGGTAGTCGTTCTTCGGCCCCTGGAAGTCGTTGCCGCGCTCGTCGCCGCCCCAGTACAGCAGCACCTCGCGGGGGCGCACGCCGCGCATGAACTGCGCACCGTATTCGCGGTAGCTGGGCGCGAACACGTCCTGCGGCTGCATCGACGCGCCGATGCCGACATGGGTGGCCTCGTGGCCCAGGCAGGCGGCGTAGGTGCCGAGCTTGCCGGTGCGCTGCAGCGCGATCGACTTGGTGTCGAAGGTGCGCACGTAAAGCATCTGCTTGAACAGCGGCAGCAGCGTGGCGGGGTCGCGGAAGGCCTGCGGCAGCTCGGCCACCGGCTTGCCGTCCGGCCCCAGGTACTGCAGGTATTCGATCTCGAAATGCGCGGCGACGGTCATGCGGTCGGGCCCGGTAGCGGCAGAACCTCCATGATAGCGAATCGGCCGGGGCCGGCGCCCGCCCGCAGGCCGCCTGCGCCGGTGGCTTGACCCGGATCAGGCGTCGCCGCCCCGGCGCCGTGCGAAACTGGCGGCATGAGCATCGACCGCAACGAACGCCCGCTCGAGGCCGGCATCCATACCGACCTGTCCGGGCGCATGACCTACGGCGGCTACCTGCGCCTGGACCGGCTGCTGTCGGCGCAGCAGCCGCTGTCCAGCCCGCCGCACCACGACGAGATGCTGTTCATCGTCCAGCACCAGGTCTCGGAGCTGTGGCTGAAGCTGATGATCCACGAGCTGCGCGCGGCGATCGGGCACCTGCGGCGCGACGAGCTCGGCCCGTGCCAGAAGATCTTCGCGCGCTGCAAGGCGGTGCTGCGGCAGCTGACCGAGATGTGGTCGGTGCTGGAGACCCTGACGCCTTCCGAATACATGGAATTCCGCGAGATCCTCGGCCCGTCGTCGGGTTTCCAGTCGCTGCAGTACCGCACCGTCGAGTTCCTGCTGGGCAACAAGAACGCGGCGATGCTGAAGGTGTTCGCGCACGATGCCGGGGGCTGCGCGATCCTGCGCGAAGCGCTCGAGGCCCCGAGCCTGTACGACGAGGCGCTGCGGTACCTCGCCCGCCACGGCCACGCGGTGCCGGCGGCGCACCTGGAGCGCGACTGGTCGCAGGCGCACGTGTCCGATCCGGCGCTGCTGCCGGTGTTCGAGCGCATCTACGAGGACACCGAACACCATTGGGCCGCGTACCACCTGTGCGAGGACCTGGTCGACCTGGAAACCCAGTTCCAGCTGTGGCGCTTCCGCCACATGCGCACGGTGATGCGGATCATCGGCTTCAGGCGCGGCACCGGCGGCTCCAGCGGCGTGGGCTTCCTCAAGCAGGCGCTGGAACTGACGTTCTTCCCGGAACTGTTCGAGGTGCGCACGCAGATCGGGCCCGGCGGCGCCTATTCATCCGCGCCCCCGGAGTGATGCTGCATCGCAGCACGCCGCGCCGCGTTTGACGCGGGTCGCATCGGTCGGACATTCTCGCCCGGTCCCGCGCATGCCGCGCCGGGCTCCATTCCGAACGATCGACAGGGGAAGACCGCATGAGCGGAGCCGCAAGCACACCGACGCCGGCTGCACCGATTCCGGAGTTCAAGCAGGTCATGGGCCATCCGCGTCCGTTGTGGATGCTGTTCATGACCGAGTTCTGGGAACGGTTCGCCTTCTACGGCATCCGCTGGGCGCTGGTGCTGTACATCGTCGCGCAGTTCTACGACGGCTCCGGGACCGGCGAGGCGCCGGCCAACCGCGTCTACGGCGCCTACCTGGCGCTGGTGTACGCGGCCGCGATCTTCGGCGGCTACATCGCCGACAAGGTGCTGGGCTACCAGCGCTCGATCCTGCTGGGCGCCGTGATCATGTCGGCGGGCCTGTTCATGATCGCGTGGCCCGACGAGACGGTCTTCAAGTTCGGCCTGGCCACCGTGATCGCGGGCAACGGCCTGTTCAAGCCGAACATCTCGACCATGGTCGGGCACCTGTATGCGACCGGCGACGAGCGCCGCGACTCGGGCTTCACCCTGTTCTACATGGGCATCAACGCCGGCGCGTTCCTGGCGCCGATCCTGACCGGCTGGCTGGCCAGCAAGGTGTTCGGCAGCGACGAGATGCCGGCCTACAAGGTCGTGTTCATGGCCTCGGGCATCGGCATGCTGATCAGCCTGGTGTGGTTCTGGTTCGGTCGCCGCCAGCTGCAGGGCATCGGCCGCCCGATCCACGGGGAGGAGCAGAAGAGCCGCGTGCTGTGGGTGCTGCTGGGCGCGATCGCGGCGATCCCGCTGATCTACTTCCTGCTCGCGATCGACGCGTCCAACCTGCAATGGGTGCTGACCGCGCTGTTCGTCGGGCTGTGCGCGATGATCATGCTGGAAGGCGTCCGCGACGGCCCGGTGGCGCGCGACAAGGCGCTGGCGATGCTGATCATCTTCGCGTTCAACGTGCTGTTCTGGATGTTCTTCGAACAGGCCGGCAGCTCGTTCAACTTCCTCGCCGACAAGATCGTCGACCGCAACCTCGGCGGCTGGACGTTCCCGGTGGCCTGGTTCCAGTCGGTCAACTCGGTCGCGATCCTGACCCTGGCGCCGCTGATCGCCTGGATCTGGATCAAGCTCGGCCGCGCCAACCCGTCGATCCCGCGCAAGTTCGGCCTCGGCCTGATCTTCAACGGCCTGGCCTTCCTGCTGCTGATGTTCGCGCTGTCCAGCCTGGTCAGCGCGACCGGCATGATCCCGCTGTGGACGCTGGTCGCGGTGTACGTGATCCAGTCGATCGGCGAGTTGTGCCTGTCGCCGATCGGATTGTCGATGACCACCAAGCTCGCGCCGGTGCGCCTGGTCGGCCTCGGCATGGGCGGCTGGTTCCTGTCGACCGGCATCGGCAACAACCTGTCGGGGATCTTCGCCAGCCATGTCAGCGGCGAGACCGGGATGACCGTGGCCTCCGCGCACTCGGGCTACACCTTCGGGTTCTGGGCGCTGCTGGGATGCGGCGTGCTGCTGTTCCTGATCGCGCCGCTGATCCAGCGGCTGATGCACGGCGTGAAATAGGGCCGGCAGGCCGGTGGCGCGGCCCGGCCGCGCGCGGGAAGAAGGGCGCCCCACGGCGCCCTTTTTCTTGCCCGCCCGACCCCGGGGTAACATAGCGGGCTGATCCGAAGCACCACGCAGGAGCCTGGCCATGAGCGCGCAACCGAACCTCGGCATGACCGCCACCACCTTCGAGAACCCGATGGGGATCAACGGGTTCGAGTTCGTCGAGTTCACCGCCCCGCAGGGGCAGGCCGACGCGATGCGCAGCTACCTGCAGCAGCTCGGCTTCACCGCGGTGGCGCAGCACAGGTCGCGCAACATCACCCTGTACCGGCAGGGCACGATCAACTTCCTGCTCAACGAGGACCCGGATTCGTTCGCCGCCGATTTCGCCGCGCAGCACGGTCCCTCGGCCTGCGGCTTCGCGATCCGCTTCCGCAAGCCGACTTCCGAAGTACTGGCGCACGTGCTGGCCAATGGCGGCGAGAAGATCGACCACAAGCCGGAAACCGGCGCGGTCGACACGCCGGCGATCAAGGGCATCGGCGACTGCATGCTGTACCTGGTCGACGACGGCCGCGACGACCTGTATGCCGACTACCTGCCGCTGCAGGGCGTCGACCAGCACCCGACCGGCTTCGGGCTGACCTTCATCGACCACCTGACCCACAACCTGTTCCTGGGCAACATGGCGAAGTGGTCGCAGTACTACGAGAAGCTGTTCAACTTCCGCGAGATCCGCTACTTCGACATCAAGGGCGCCAAGACCGGCCTGCTGTCGAAGGCGATGACCGCGCCGGACGGCGTGGTGCGGATCCCGCTCAACGAATCCAGCGACGACAAGTCGCAGATCAACGAATACCTGCGCGCGTACAAGGGCGAGGGCATCCAGCACATCGCGCTGTTCACCGACGACATCTACGCGACGGTGGAGAAGATGCGCGAGTCGGGCGTGGCGTTCCTGGACACCCCGGACGCCTACTTCGACGTGATCGACGAGCGCGTGCCGAACCATGGCGAGGACGTCGAGCGCCTGCGCCGCAACGCGATCCTGATCGACGCCGACCTGGAGACCAAGCAGCGCAAGCTGCTGCAGATATTCACCCAGAACGCGTTCGGCCCGATCTTCTTCGAGATCATCCAGCGCAAGGGCAACGAGGGCTTCGGCGAGGGCAACTTCCAGGCCCTGTTCGAGTCGATCGAACGCGACCAGATCAAGCGCGGCGTGCTCTAAAGGCAAGATTCTTCCTGGAGTGGCGATGGAATACCAGTCGGGGTTCGGGAACTCGTTCGAGACCGAGGCGCTGCCCGGAACGTTGCCGGTGGGGCGGAACTCGCCGCAGCGGGTGGCGCACGGGCTGTACGCCGAGCAGTTGAGCGGGACCGCGTTCACCGCGCCGCGCAGCGAGAACCGGCGCAGCTGGCTGTACCGGATCCGGCCGGCGGCGATGCATGGCGCGTTCATGCCGTTCGACCAGCCGCATGCTTCGAATCGACATTTCCACAACGACTTCGGCGACGGCCCGGTGGCGCCGGACCAGCTGCGCTGGGACCCGATGCCGATGCCGGGCGCCGCCGGCAACGCCGCTGCGGCGGATTTCGTCGACGGGCTGTTCACCATGGCCGGCAACGGCGGCCCGGCGTCCGGCAACGGCGTGGGCATCCACATGTACGC
>JAKFDF010000231.1:0-32543 GCA_036676275.1 Lysobacter sp. | reverse complement strand
CGCGGCGATCTCGATCGGGCTGCCTTCCAGCTCGTTGACCTTGAGCTTGCCGCTCTCGAAGTTGCGCACCCGCTGGCTGACCTTGCGCTTGCCGAAGAACGGGTTGTTCCAGCGCAGGCCGTTTTCCTTCACCGTGCCGACGTACTTGCCGAACAGGCTCAGCACCGCGGCCTGGTTGGGCTCGACCTTGTACAGGCCGACCAGGGTCAGCAGCGCGACGATGAACACCAGGATCCCGGCGAGCATCAGCCAGCCCGAGGCCACGCCGTTGTCGGGATCGGGGCCGATGCCGATGGCGAACACCCAGGCGGCGAGGATGGCCAGCAGCAGGACGCCCAGCAGGTAGGGGATGCCGGGCAGGGAGCGGATCGGATTCTCTTTCATGACGCGGTCTCGGACGACGCGGCCGGATAGCCGTGAAATAGTGATATCAAAATGATATCAATGTGTCAAACGCTGTCTGACGAACGGATGCGGCGGCCGCCCCGGGTGCGGCGATCGCCATTGGTTCAGGGATTCAGGTACAGCAGCGGCGCCGGGCTGAGCTCGCCGCTGGCATACAGCGCGTGGCTGTCGGCGCTCCAGCCCAGGGCCTCGGCCTGCGGCAACCAGGGCAGGGGATGCACCCGTGGCGGCCGCGCCAGCGCCTGCGCCCAGGTTTCGCGGCTGCGACGCGGATAGACCAGCACGTCGCGGTAGGTCAGCACCGCCATCGCGTGCCGGTCCGCGGCGATGTCGGCCGCGGTGACCTGGCTGCGGATCCGCGCCAGTCGTGGGTTGGCGCGGACTTCCTCGGCATCGGGCTGCGGCACGCCGGCGAGGGTGCCGAGCTGGCGTGCCACCTGCAGCCCCCGGTCGCGCGGCCGCAATGGCAAGGCGAACAATTCCGGTGGCTGGCGCTTCTTCGATACCAGCAGGATCTCCCCGGCCTCGGCATCGACCGCGACCGCCTCGCAGTCGCGGGCGCCATCGGGCCAGCGGAACACGATCGACCAGGCCGGCTGCACCGCGGCGTCGGCCAGCGTGGCCGGTTCCTCGACCACGTGCAGTTGCAGGGTCTTGCGCAAGCCGCCGTTGTCGCCGGTATCGGCGACCAGCAGGTAATGGCGGCCATCCAGGTCGAACGCGGCGAGGTCCTCCCAGTCGGTGTTGTCCACGCCTTCGATGCGCAGCGTCGCCAGCTTGCTGCCGCGGCGGCTGACCGCGTACAGCCGCGCCCGGCTGCCGCCGTCGTTGACCATCCACAGCGTGTCGGCATGGCGGCGCGACGCGGCCAGGCCGCTGACCTCGTCCAGGTGCGCGTCCAGCATCAGCCCCGACAGCTGCGCGAAGGGCGGCGGGTCGCTGCAGCCGGCGACCAGCATGCCGAGGAGCGCGGCGGCCAGCAGCGCGGCGTGGGAAGGCGGACGCAGTGCCATCGCGCAAGCATGGCATGGCCCGGCGACGGCGCGAAGCGGGGCGCGTGCGGGCCGCTGCGGCTAGACTGTGACGCCTCCCGCCACGAACCGCCATGCCCATGCCCGCGACCGGCACGATCGGCACGCCGTTGACCCCACGCGCCATCCGCGTGTTGCTGCTGGGCTCCGGCGAACTCGGCAAGGAAGTGGCGATCGAACTGCAGCGCTTCGGCGTGGAAGTGATCGCGGCCGACCGTTATGCCGACGCGCCGGCGATGCAGGTCGCGCACCGCAGCCATGTCATCGACATGCTCGACGGCGCCGCGGTGCGCGCGGTGATCGAGCGCGAGCGCCCGCAGCTGGTGGTGCCGGAGATCGAGGCGATCCACACCGAAACCCTGGTGGCGCTGGAACGCGAATGGGCCGATGCCGCCGTCGATGGCCAGCCGCCGCCGCGGGTGATCCCGACCGCGCGCGCCGCGCGCCTGACCATGGACCGCGAAGGCATCCGCCGCCTTGCCGCCGAGGAACTGCAGGTGCCGGTGTCGCCGTATCGCTTCGTCGACAGCGTCGAGGATTATCGCGCCGCGATCGCCGAGCTCGGCCTGCCGTGCGTGGTCAAGCCGGTGATGTCGTCGTCGGGCCACGGCCAGAGCCTGGTGCGCGGCGCCGACGAGATCGACGCGGCCTGGGACTACGCGCAGACCGGCGGCCGTGCCGGCGCGGGGCGGGCGATCGTCGAAGGCTTCGTCGATTTCGACTACGAGATCACCCTGCTGACCGTGCGCCATGCGGCCGGCACCAGCTTCTGCGAGCCGATCGGCCACCTGCAGCGCGACGGCGATTACCGCGAGAGCTGGCAGCCGCAACCGATGCCCGATCGCGCGCTGGCGGCGGCGCAGGGCATCGCCCGGCAGGTGTCCGACGCGCTGGGCGGCTGGGGCGTGATGGGCATGGAGTTCTTCGTCAAGGGCGATGAGGTCTGGTTTTCCGAGGTGTCGCCACGCCCGCATGACACCGGGCTGGTTACCCTGGTGTCGCAGGACCTGAGCGAATTCGCGCTGCATGCGCGCGCGATCCTCGGCCTGCCGATCCCGGCGATCCGCCAGCTCGGCCCGTCGGCCTCGTGCGCGCTGCTGGCGCATGGCCATGGCGTGCCGGTCTTCGCTGGCGTCGGCGATGCGCTGCGGCATCCGGACACCGCGCTGCGGCTGTTCGGCAAGCCGCGCGTGGACGGGCATCGCCGCGTCGGCGTCACCCTGGCGCGCGGCGCGGACACCGACGATGCGCGGCGCCTGGCGCGCGAGGCGGCCGCAGCGCTGACGATCGAGCTGGTTTGAACCCGACGTCCCAGGCCATGCACCTCGAACCACCCGCCTTGCATCCGCCGCCGCGCCCGCTCCCGCCGCAAGCCACGCATCGAATACCGCACAGGACCACGCAATGAACGAAAGCAACGGCTATGCCGTGTTCTTCTTCCCGCAGGCGCTGGAAGCGCTCGGCGATGCGATCAAGCCCTACCTGCAGGACAGCCCTGCCGGGCCGCACCTGGTGTGCAAGGAGATCGACACCGGCGGTGCGTTGCTGGAAATGACGCTGGAAGGGATGACCGGCGACGGCAGGGCCGTGCAGCTGGAACTGATGGTCCCCGGCTCGATGGTGCGGATGATCGTGTCCAGCCAGAGCGACGGCAGCTTCGGTTTCGGGCCTCGGGTGGCCGCGGCCCCGGTCCCGGCACTGCCCCCGGTTGGGCCGACCGCCGAGCCGACGCAGGCAAGGCCGGAGGCATTGCCGGTCGGCGGCGCGCAGGCGACGCCGGCGGCCGGGCCGGCGGCGGCCCCGGCGGCGGCTCCGGCGGACGAAACCGCCAAGCCGGCGCCCTGAAGACCTGGTGGTGTTCCTGCGGCGGGATTTTCAGCCCATGGACTGCAACGGCCGCCAGCCGCGTCCGTCGAAACCTTCCAGCGGGCGGAAGCGGCGCTTGTAGTCCATCTTGCCGTGGCCGGCGATCCAGTAACCCAGGTACAGGTGGCGGCGGCCTTCGTGCCGCGCCCACTCGACCTGCCTGAGGATCGCCAGCGTGCCGAGGCCGCGCGCGGTTTCGCCGGGATCGTAGAAGCTGTACACCGCCGACAGGGCGTCCTCGCCGACCAGGTCGGTGACCGCGACGGCCAGCAATCGATGCGTGTCGCGCTCGCGCAATTCCAGGAAGCGTCCCTGCGCCCAGGCGCCAACCAGGAACTGGTCGAATTCGTGCGCGCCGTGGTCGTCCATGCCACCGCCGGGATGGCGGGCGACGAGGTAGCGGCGGTAGAGCGCGAGTTGCTCCTCGGTGCGCTGCGCCGGCAACACCCGCATCTCGACGTCGGCATTGCGCGCCAGGCAGCGGCGCTGGCTGCGGTTGGGCACGAACTCCGCGACCGGGATCCGCACCGCGACGCAGGCCTTGCAGCCGCGGCAGTGCGGGCGGTAGACGATGTCGCCGGAGCGGCGGAAGCCCCAGCCCAGCGCCAAGGGATACAGCCGCGGCAGGCGCGCGTCGCGCGGGTCCAGGACCAGGTCGCGCGCGGTGCGCTCGGGCCAGTAACCGCAGGCGTGTTCGCCGGTGTGGAACAGCCGCAGATCGTCGCTGCGCAGGTCGTCTTCGTGCGGGGATTCGCCGCCCATGCCCGCAGCATAGCGCCGCGCATGGCTGCGCGCATTCGCCGTCCGCGTGCCGGATGCAGGGACGTTGCGTCAACCCGGCGGCGTCCCGGGCGTTGACAACGGCACTGGCGGCATCCGGCCGCCGTGCCACGGAGCCATAGATGAACCGTATCGCCCTCCTGACCCTGGCCTTGGCCGCGGCCGCGACATCCGCCATCGCCATCGCGCAACAGGCCACGCCCGCGCACGGCGCGCGCCATGGCCACCTCGACACCAACAACGATGGCGCGATCGATCGCGCCGAAGCGGGCAAGCTACCCGGCCTCGCCTCGCGCTTCGACCAGTTCGACACGAACCACGACGGTCGCCTCGATGCGGGCGAACGGCCGCACATGCGTGGCGGGCGGCATGGCGGCCACGGTTTCGACGGCATCGCCCGCCTCGACAAGAACGGCGATGGCCGCATCGGTCGCGACGAGGTCGCCGGCGACGACAGGCTGTCCGGCAAGTTGGCGGGCGAGTTCGGCGCCATCGACGCCAACCACGATGGTTACCTGGTACGCAGCGAAGCGCAGGCCTGGCACGCACGGATGAAGCCACGACGCATGGCCGATCGCGCCAGGCGCCTGGATGAACGCTTCGCCGCCGCCGACCTGGATCGCGACGGCAAGCTCAGCAAGCTCGAAGTCGGCGAAAAGATGCCGCGCATGGAGCAGGGCTTCGCCTGGATGGACGGCGACCGCGACGGATTCCTCAGCCGCGGTGAACTGCAATCGAAGCATCGTTGAGCCGGCGCGGCCACATGCCGGACTGGACTGCCCGTGCCCGCGAGGGCGCGGGTTTCTTGCCGTCATCCGGGAAGAAGCGGTGCGTGGTTGCCCGGGGCAGTCCAGGACAGGGCAGCTTTCGCTCGTCGCCCCCGCGAAGCGGAGACCCCGGTGCCCTTCATTGCAACGGCCGCCGGATCCCTGCTTCGGCAGGGATGGCGGTTCATGCCGGGCCGCGCTAGGGCAGGTACGGCTCGATCACGCGCCAGCCGGAGGCGGCGCGGGACACGTCGTAGGTTTGCCGCACCGGCGGCGCGCTGGCGTTGCGCCGCCGTTCCAGCACGATGCTGCCGCTGCGATTCCCGGTAGCCGGGGCCTGGAATCCGGAGACCCCCAGTCGCGCCGATTCCGGGTGGGTGGCGCATCGTGACGCCGGCAGCACCGTGCCGGGCGTCGCCGGCAGCAGCGCCAGTAACGACGGCGCCGGATCGTGGCCGTCGATCGACAGGCACACGGACTGGCCCGCCCGTGTCGGCAGTTCGCCGGCGAGCACCGCCACGGCCAGCGCGTCGGGCGTCGGCGACAGCCCGGCCGGAAGCGCGGGTGCCGCGGCTGGCGCCGGCATCGCCGGCTGCGGCTTGCGCAGCGACACGAATGTCAGCGCGAGCACCACCGCGATCGCCAGCAGCAATCCGGCCTTGAGCCGGAACGCGCGCTTGCGCCCGGGTTCGTCGACCGCGGCCGGTTCCTCGCTGCGGAATGCCGGCAGGCTGTATCCGGTTTCGACGCGGGTGCTGTCCAGCAGGCCGGAATTGCGCAGGATCTCGCGCGCGGCGGGCTGGTCCTCCGACCTGACCACCCAGACCGCCGGTATCGGCTCGCTGCGGGTATGGTCGATGTAGCTGAAGTCGCCGCGCAGGCCGCCCTTGTACGAACGGCCATGGGTGATGCGGGTCTGGATGCCGGCATCGCGGAGGATCTGCGCCACGCGTTCGACGTTCTCCAGGCGCGGACTGGCGAAAACCCGGCGCACGGCGTCAGGCCCCGTGCGCTTGCGCGGCGGCGACCACGCGGATCAGGCCTTCCTGCGCGGTACTGGCGACCAGCTTGCCGGCGCGGTCGTAGACCAGGCCGCGCGCCAGCCCGCGCCCGCTCTGCGCGCTCGGGCTGTCGATCGAATACAGCAGCCATTCGTCGGCGCGGAACGGGCGATGGAACCACAGCGCGTGGTCGAGCGAGGCCATCTGCACGTCGGGCTGGTAATAGCTGATGCCGTGCGGGAAGGTCGCCGTTCCAAGCAGGTGGAAGTCCGATGCGTAGGCCAGCAACGCGCGGTGCAGCTCCGGCGCGTCGCCGACGCGTTCCGACAGCTTGAACCAGACCTGCTGGAACGGCGGCCGCTTGGGCGGGTTGAGTTCGTCGCGCGGATAGACATGGCGGAACTCGAACGGTCCCATCCGCGACAGCCAGCGCTGCACCTTGGTTGGCAGCCTGGCGAACACTTCGGGCGGCAACGCCGGCGCAGGTTCGATGTCCTCCGGCTTCGGCACTTCCGGCATCGACAACTGGTGCTCGCCGCCATCCTCGTGCTCGTGGAACGATGCGGCGCAGAAGAAGATCACCTGGCCGTGCTGGATCGCGGTCACGCGGCGCACCGAGAAGCTGCCGCCGTCGCGGGTGCGGTCGACGTGGTAGACGATCGGATGCTCGATGTCGCCGGCGCGCAGGAAGTAGGCATGCAGCGAATGCGCGTCGCGCGGCTGCGCCATCGTCGCCTGCGCCGCCGACAGCGCCTGCCCCAGCACCTGGCCGCCGAACACGTACTTGGTGCCGATGTCGCGGCTCTGGCCGCGGAACAGGTTGTCCTCGAGGCGCTCGAGCGAGAGCAGTTCGATCAACTCGGAGACGGGGGAAGTCATCGCTGCGGCCGGCGGGAATGGCCGGCGATTATAGCGGGCGGGGGCCTGGCGCCCGGAGCGGCCCGTCGGGGTTACGGCCCTTCCGGACCGACCAGGCGTTGCAGCGCGACCCGCGCCATCACCGCATCCCACGGGAACAACGGGCCCGGGTCGCGCTTGCGGCGCACGCGCACGCCGGCGTCGTCGCTGGCCTGAACCTCGTCGCGGTCCAGGTCCTCGTGCCCGGCGATGAAGCGCAGCGAGGGAATTTCCTCCTGCAACCGCTGCAGCAGCACCACCAGCGCCGCGACCTGCAGGTCCGGGTAAGGCTCGTCCATCGCCTGGTGGCCGGCATCGAGCCAGCGCGGCCAGCGCCCGGTGTTGACCAGTTCGATCCCGATCGAGCGCGGGTTGTGGCCGCGGACGTGGTGGGCGATGCGCTCGACGTCGATCCAGCGTTGCACGCTGCCGTCGCGGTCGATGTAGTAGTGGCCGCTGTTGCCGGTCCGCGACTGCGGATACAGGATGCGCTCGCCGTATTCGCGCGCGGTCGCCAGGTCCGGCAGTTCGGTGCAGTGGACCACCGCCAGGTCGACCTGCGCGCGCGGGCGCGGCTGCAACCGCCCTTCGTAAGGCAGCGCAACGACGGTCACGACAGGCGACGGCGGCACGGGCGGCATCGCGCGGATGCTAGCATCGTCGCCGCCGCGATCCGCGTGCGTTCCGTCGATCCCACCATGCGCGGCCACTGCATCCTGTCCCACGGCTTCGAAAGCGGCCCCGACGCCACCAAGGTCACGGCGCTGGCCGAAGTCGCGCAGCGGCATGGCTGGAGCCACGAACGCCCGGATTACACCGACCTCGACGCCCGCGGCGATGTCAGCGAGTTGGGCGACGTGCCGGCGCGGCTGCAACGGCTGCTGGCGCTGGCACGGGCGGCCGCGGCGAAGGGACCGCTGTTGCTGGCCGGCTCCAGCCTGGGCGCCTGGATTTCGGGGCAGGCCTCGCTGCAGGTGCCGGTCGCCGGGCTGTTCCTGCTGGCACCGCCGGTGCGGATGGCGCCGGCGCCGCCAATGGATGCCGCGCGCGTGCCGACCGCCATCGTCCACGGCTGGGACGACGAACTGATCCCGGCCGTCGACGTCGTGGCCTGGGCGCAACCGCGGCGCGCGCGCCTGTTGCTGGTCGACGACACCCATCGCCTGTCCGCGCACGTGGCCGAATGCGCCGACGCGTTTGCCGCGTTGCTGGCGTCGCTGCGGGCATGAAGTTCTTCGCCAGCTGCGGCAAGGGCCTGGAATACCTGCTGGCCGACGAGCTCGTCGCACTGGGTTGCGCGAAGGCGACCGCGGCCATGGCCGGGGCCAATGTCGAAGGCACGCTGGCCGACGCGCAGCGCGCGGTGTTGTGGTCGCGGTTGGCCAGCCGCGTGCTGTGGCCGCTGGCCGAGTTCGATTGCCCGGACGAGCACGCGCTGTATGCCGGCGCGGCGGCCGTGCCGTGGCAACGGCACATGGATGCCACGATGACGCTGGCGGTCGACGCGCACGTTTCCGGGCAGGCGCTCACGCACGAGCGCTACGCCGCGCAACGGGTCAAGGACGCCGTCGTCGACGTGCTGCGCGCCCGCACCGGCGTGCGCCCGGACGTCGATACCGAGGCGCCGGACCTGCGCCTGAACCTGGTGGTGCGCAAGGGCAGGGCGATCCTGTCGGTCGACCTCGGCGGCGGTCCGCTGCACCGGCGCGGCTGGCGCGCGCAGCAGGGCGAGGCGCCGTTGAAGGAGACCCTCGCCGCCGCGGTGTTGCTGCGCGGCGGCTGGCCGCAGGTGCATGCCGACGGCGGCGCATTGCTCGACCCGATGTGTGGCAGCGGCACGCTGCTGATCGAAGGCGCGTTGCTGGCCGCGGATGTCGCCCCCGGGCTGCAGCGCCATGCCGATGCGCATGGACGCGAACGGCAGCCGTCGCGCTGGCTCGGGTTCGATGCCGCCGCATGGCAGGCGCTGGTCGCCGAGGCGAGCGAACGCGAGCGCATCGGCCGCGCCGCGCTGCGCCCCGTGTTCTCCGGTAGCGACATCGATCCGCACGCGATCCGCGCAGCGAGCGGCAACGCGACGCTGGCGGGCCTGGCGGGCGTGATCCGGTTCGACGCGCACGAGCTGAAGGCCTTGCCGGTCCAGGCCGCCGCACGCGGCCTGGCCGTCTGCAATCCGCCCTACGACGCGCGCCTGGCCGCGGATCCGGGGCTGTACCGCGCACTCGGCAGTGCGTTGCAACGCGCGGTGCCCGGCTGGCGCGCGAGCCTGCTGTGCGGCGACGCCGAGCTAGCGCGCGCCACCGGCCTGCGCGCGGCGAAGAAGTACCAGCTGTTCAACGGCGCACTGGAGTGCACGTTGATCGTGGTCGATCCGGTCATGCCCGCGGTGCGCGAAGACGCCGCCGCGCCGCCGCCGCTGTCCGACGGCGCGCGGATGGTCGCCAACCGGTTGCGCAAGAACCTAAGGAAGCTCAAGGCCTGGCGCCAGCACGAAGACGTCACCTGCTATCGCGCCTACGACGCCGACCTGCCCGAATACGCGGCCGCGGTCGACGTCTACGCCGAGGCCGACGATCCATCGCGGCTGTGGCTGCACGTGCAGGAATACGCCGCCCCTGCCGAAATCCCGGAAGCGGTGGCGCGCCGTCGCCTCGGCGAACTGCTGGCCGCGGCGCGCGAAGTGTTCGCGCTGCCGCGCGAGCGGATCGCGCTGAAGACGCGGGCGGTCGGCAAGGGCGGCAGCAAGTACGCCGGCGGTTTCGACCGGCGCGGCGAGGTCCTCGTCGTGCGCGAGGGCGATGCGCGCTTGCGCGTCAACCTGTTCGACTACCTCGATACCGGGCTGTTCCTCGACCATCGCCCACTGCGCCTGCGCATCGCCGAGGAGGCGCAGGACACGCGTTTCCTCAACCTGTTCGGTTATACCGGCGCGGCGACGGTGCACGCCGCGCTCGGCCGCGCGCGCACCACCACCACCGTCGACCTGTCCGCGACCTACCTGCAGTGGTGCGCCGACAACCTGCAGGAAAACCGGGTCGGCGGCGCCAGGCACCGCCTGGTGCAGGCCGACGCGCTGCAGTGGCTGGAATCCGACAACGGCCAGTACGACCTGGTGTTCTGCGACCCGCCGACCTTCTCCAATTCCAAGCGCGCGCGGGATTTCGACGTCCAGGGCGAGCACGTGCGCCTGCTGCGGGCCGCGGTCGCGCGGCTGGCGCCGGGCGGGGAGCTGTACTTCTCCAACAATTTCCGCCGCTTCCGCCTCGATGCCGATGCGATCGCGGGCTTCGCCGCCTGCGAGGACATCAGCGCGCAGACGATCCCGCCGGATTTCGCCCGCGACGCCCGCATCCACCGCTGCTGGCGGCTGCGGCCGCGCGCTTGACGCCGGCGCAACCCGGCAACCCCCAGACTGTCCGCATGCGCCTGCAGGCCCTTCGCCACCCTCGCCATGCCCGTCGCTGGGACTTCTTCCGGCGCTGGATGCGCAATCCGCGCGCGGTCGCCGCGGTGGCGCCATCGAGCCGCGAACTGGCCCGGCGGATGGTCGACGAGTTGCCCCCCGATACCCGCCGGGTGGTCGAACTCGGGCCCGGCACCGGGGTGATGACCGAAGCGCTGCTCGCGCACGGACTGCCACCGGGCGGCGTGATGGCGGTGGAACTCGACCCGGCGTTGCACGACCGGCTGCAGGCGCGCTTCCCGGAACTGCGCGTGGTCCATGGCGACGCGCGGCGCCTGGGCGAACTGGCGCAGGGCTTCGCGGCCCCGGGCACGCTGGATGCGGTGGTTTCCAGCCTCGGCCTGCTGTCGATGGACGAAGCCGGCCGCGGCGCGATCCTGGCCGCGGCCTTTTCGTTGTTGCGCGGCGACGGGCGCTTCATCCAGTTCACGTATGGCATGAAGTCGCCGGTCTCGCATGCGCAGCTGCGCCGGCTCGGGCTGCGCGGGCGCCGTGGCGCCTTCATCCTGCGTAACCTGCCGCCGGCGACGGTCTATGTGTACACGCGCGACGGCGACGTCCGCGGCGGGGGTAATGACCGCATGCACGAGGTTGGCGACGACTGACGGCCAGCCGCGCAATCCAGCGTTCCAGCGACGGCGCTGGTGGGTGGTGGCCGCCGCCACGATCGTTGGGTCTTGAAGTCTTCGAGGAGGAGCCATGAACAGCAACGTTCCCGCCGCCGGCCTGGCCCATGTCGCCCGCGTCCTGAGCGGCATCCCGGCGTCCGATGGCGCGGGGGTCAAGCTGACCCGGGTCATCGGCAGCCCGCAGCTGGACATGCTCGATCCGTTCCTGCTGCTGGACGAGTTCGGCACCGACCGCGCCGAGGATTACCTGGCCGGCTTCCCGGACCATCCGCATCGCGGCTTCGAGACCGTCACCTACATGCTCGACGGGCGGATGCGCCACAAGGACAACCACGGCAACGAAGGCCTGCTGGTCCCCGGCAGCGTGCAATGGATGACCGCCGGTCGTGGCCTGGTGCATTCGGAGATGCCGGAGCAGCAGGAAGGCCGCATGCGCGGCTTCCAGCTGTGGGTCAACCTGCCGGCCAGCGCCAAGATGAGCGAGCCGCGCTACCAGGAGTTCGCGCCGGACCGGATCCCGGTGGTGGCGCCGGCGGCCGGCGTCAGCGTCAAGGTGATCGCCGGCACGGTGGACGATGCCGATGGCGTCGCCGTGCCCGGCCCGATCGTGCAGCCGGCAACCGATCCGCTGTACCTGGACGTCGCGCTGGAAGCCGGCGCCGCATGGCAGTACGCCTTGCCGCCGGGCCACAGCGCGTTCGCCTACGTGTTCGAAGGCGCGGCGACGCTCGGCGAAGGCGACGAGGCGCGGTCGTTGCAGGCCCGGCAACTCGGCGTGCTCGGCGGCGGCGACCTGCTGGCGCTGCGCGCCGGCGCCGAAGGCGCGCGCCTGATCCTGGTCGCCGGACGCCCGTTGCGCGAGCCGGTCGCGCGCCATGGCCCGTTCGTGATGAACACCCGCGAGCAGGTGATGCAGGCCTTCGTCGATTTCCAGGAAGGTCGCTTCTAGCGCAGGCGCCGGCAGCCGATGCCTCGGGCCAATGGCACGCGGTGCGAGCCATGGCCCTGCAGCCGCTGGATGCGGCTGCAGTCTTGCCCGCCCGGTCGGCAGGGCAGGTCCGGACAATTCGGATGTCACCCCGAACGCAGTGAGGGATCTGCTTCATTGCCCAAGGAAAAGCAGGTCCCTCGCTGCGCTCGGGACGACAGAGGGTGCTGCCTAGTTGCCTGCGACCTGCTCGCCGCCGCCGCCGGCGCGGAAGCGCAGGCTGCCGACCAACCGGTAATCGGCCGCCAGCGCATCCGCCGAATCGGCCTGTAGCCAGATGTGCGCATAGCGGCCATCGGCCAACTGCAACAACGTCTCGCGTGCCTGCACGCCGGGATCGGTGGCGATCTCGGCGCGATACCAGACCACGTCCCGGCCATCGACGCGTCCGCTTTCCTGGCGGCTGCGTGGATTGGGCTCGAAGTTGGGCGTGGCGCTGATGTACAGGCCGAAGGCCTCGGAGCCATCGCTGCGCAGCGCGCGGCAGAAATCGCTGTCCGCGGTACTGCGTGCTTCCCAGGCCAGGCCGGAGTTGGCCGGGAGTTGCGGGCAGGACGTGGCTGGTTGCGCTTGTTCGGCCGGGTCTTGTTGGGCCTGTGCGCCTCCAGCCAGCAACAGTCCGGCGAACAACGGCAGCAGTGTGGTCTTGTTCATTCGATCGCCCCCTTGCGGTCGTTTGCGACATGACGCGCCCCGAACATAATCCAGGCGCCGCGCGTTGACAAATGCCGCTGTTTTCCCCGGCAATCTTCAGCTTCGCGAAGGCGGCGCGAGCCGCATTCAGCGTTCCGGCAAGGGGATGAACTCGTCGTCGCCGGGGACCTTGCCGAAACGGCCGTCGAGCCAGTCCTGCCTGGCCTGTTCGATGCGCTCCTTCGAGCTGGAGACGAAGTTCCACCACAGGTGGCGCGGTCCGTCGAGCGGCTCGCCGCCGAACAGCATCGCCTTGAGCGGGGTCTTCGCGCGCAGCGCGTGGGTCGCGCCGCGATCCAGCACCACCAGGTGCTGCGCCGGGATGTCGGCGCCATCGAGCTGCGCCTGGCCATCGAGCACGTACAGCGCGCGCTCCGGGTGCGAGGGTTCCAGTGCGAGCTGCGCGTCGGGCGCGAGGTCGATGGCGACGTTGAGGGTGTCGGCGAACACCCGCACCGGCGATTCCAGCCCGTAGCCGCGCCCGGCGATCACCCGCAGCAGCGCGCCGTCGCGTTCGCTGCGCGGCAGGGTCGCGGCGGGATGGTGGTGGAATTCCGGCGCCGTTTCCTCGTGCGCCCGCGGCAATGCGACCCAGGTCTGCATGCCGTGCAACGGATGTCCGCCTTCGCGCAGGATCTGCGGCGTGCGTTCGGAATGGGCGATGCCGCGGCCGGCGGTCATCCAGTTGACGTCGCCAGGCGTGATGTCCTGCAGGCTGCCGAGGGTGTCGCGATGGGTGATGCTGCCCGACCACAGGAAGGTGACCGTGGCCAGGCCTATGTGCGGGTGCGGGCGCACGTCGATGCCGCGGCCCGGCTCGAACACCGCCGGGCCCATGTGGTCGACGAACACGAACGGGCCGACGCTGCGCGCCTGCAGCGACGGCACCGCGCGCCGCACCTGGAAGCCGCCGAGGTCGTGCACGCGCGGGGCGATGGTCAGGGTCATGCCGCTCTCCGGGATGGACGGCGCGAGCATGCCACGCGGGGGTCCGCGAGCGCGGGCGGCAGCTGCAACGCTGCGTTGCCGCGCGCGGCGTCAGTCGCCGCGATCGACTTGCAGGCTGGCGGCCGGAGGCTCATCGAAGGTCAGCGAGAGCAGGCTCAGCCTGCGCGTGCCGATGGCGTGCGTCTTGTCGCCCTTGGTGGTGTGCAGGCTGAAGGTTTCGCCGGCGCCGGCCGCCGGTCGCCATTCGAAGACGAGTTCGGCATCCCCGGCCCAGATGCACTGCTGGCCCGGGCGGCAACGTGAATCGTTGGCGACCTCGAGGAAACGCAGCGTGCCCTGGTCGGCGAGGGTCACCTGCTGCTGCGGCAGCAGGGTGAAGGGCGCGCCATCGGCCACCGTGGTCATCGCGCCGGGCCCAGGGTGGTCGGTGGTCGGCGCGCTGCCGCAGGCGGCGAGCGAAAGCAGCATGAGCAAGGCGAAGCTGCGTGGAGCGGCGGTCGATGGCATGTGCGGTTCCTGCACGGGGCGTGCCGGCAGTGTAGGCATCGACCGCGCAGGCGGGGTGAACGCGGCATGCGGGTCACCGGCGCGGCTCGTCGCGGCGCGATGCGAGGCGGTCGGCCAGCCGGGTCGGCTCGGGCAGGCGATAGCTCGTGGTGAAGCGCATCGCCAGTTGCGCCGCGGCCGTCATCGACACCCGGTTTCCCGGGGAAACCACCAGCGGATTGCATTTCGGCTTGCTCCGCAGCAGCCAGCCGACCTGTTGGCCCTGGTCGCGCAGCGGCGTGTGCGCGCCGCGGATTTCGTGCAACGCCGCGGCGGTGCCGACCAGGATCTTCTTGGCCACGCCGACGCTGGGCAGCCCGGCGGCCACCCCGAAATGCGCGGCGATCCCGAGCCGTCGCGGATGAGCGATGCCGTGCCCGTCGACCAGGGCGAGATCGGGGCGTTGCGGCAGCAGTTCCAGTGCCTGCAGCAGCGCCGGCAGTTCGCGGAAGCTGAGCAGGCCAGGCAGGTAGGGCATGGTCGTGGCGAGGCGCGCGACCTGCCGGTCGATCACGGCGAGGGTCCGCGCATCCAGCAGCACCGCCGCGGCGCGGGTGATGGCGCCGCCGTCCTCGAAGCCGACATCGAAGCCGGCGACGGTGCGCAAGGGTTCGTGGAAGTCGTCGCGCACCAGCACGCGCCGCGCGAGTTCGAGCTGCAGCGCGCGTGCGCCCGCAATGCTGCCGTCCCATTCGGGCATTGCCGGATTGGGCCAGCGCTTCGGAGTCGGGGTCGGCGTGGACATGGCCGCAAGCATTATGCAGTCGATGCTAGGGAGTGGTTGCCGAGGCAGCCGTGTCGAGCGCCGTGCCGGTCGCCGTGGAGGATCGATCCAGGTGCAGGCCCTCCAGTGCCTGGCGCGTATCCAGTTCGAGCCGGTGTTCGCCGGTCGCATCGCTGTAGCTGATCTCCAGGCGTTGCGGCGATGGCGCGATCGGGAAGAACACGTCGAGCGCGGCCGCCTGCCCCGGGGCCAGCGCCAGGGGCAGCGGCGTGTGGCGCTGTTCGATGCGGTTGGCGACCTCGCCATTGCGCACGACGCGCATGATGCGGATGGTGGCCACGATCGGGCCGCCGACGATCAATCCCAGCGCCACGCCCAATGCCGCTGCCGCGGAAGAGGTATCGCCGATGGCCAGCAGCCTGTTGCCGCCCCTGCCGGCCTGCACCTCGATCCCGGCATCCTCGTAGCGGCGCACGGTCTGCCTGCTGGCTTCCACCAGGCGGCCGCGATCGGAGTCCGGCGTGAGCAGCGTGCCCAGTGAATCGCGGACCGCGATCCGGGTCACGCTGATCGGCCCGGCGGCATGGTTGTCCACCTGCATGAGGTATTCGTCCCAGTCCGCATTGCTTGCCCAGGCTCCGGGGCCGTTGCGCAGCACGACCCAGTCCAGCCGGGCGCCGAGCGATGCGTCGCTGGCCGCGGCCAGGGCTTGCGCGGGTCGCGGCGCGGGCGGCGCATCCTTGACCAGCCTGGTGCCGCCGCAGGCGGACATGCCGAGTGCAAGCACCGACAACGACAACAGGCAGCGCAGTTCCATGGACCCGCCTCGGTGGGTGCCGGCAATCCTTCCGGGCAAAGGGCGGACGATGTCCAGCGTTTGCCATTGTCCCGACTGTACGCGCCCGGAGGCCGGCGCGGGCCTCCGGCGGCGCCCGCTCAGTGGCCCAGCGCAGCCAGCAGCCCGCGCGCGGCCTGCAGGCGCATTGCGGCATCGGGCAGGTCGAGCCTGATGCGCAGCTTGTCGGGGCCATCCATCGCGTAATGCCGCGGTTGCCTCTGGATCAGCTGGATCACGGTCATCGGGTCGACGCGCGGCTTGCTTTCGAACTGCACGCGGCCGCCGGCCGGGCCGAGGTCGAGCTTGCGGATGCCCAGGGCGGTGGCATCGTGCTTGAGCGCGGCGACCGCGAACAGGTGCCTGGCCGGATCCGGAAGCAGGCCGAAGCGGTCGATCATCTCGACCTGCAGCTCGCGCAGTCCGTCCGCGTCGCGCGCGCTGCTGATGCGCTTGTACAACGTCAGCCGTGCATGCACGTCGGGCAGGTAGTCGTCCGGGATCAGCGCGGGCAGGTGCAGTTCGACCTCGGCGCCGTGGTGGGCGGTGCCGTCGAGGTCGGGCAGTTCGCCGCGCTTGATGCTGCGCACCGCGCGCTCCAGCAGCTCGGTGTACAGGCTGAAGCCGACCTCGGCCATCTGCCCGCTCTGGTCCTCGCCGAGAAGCTCGCCGGCGCCGCGGATCTCCAGGTCGTGGGTGGCCAGGGTGAAGCCGGCGCCGAGTTCGTCCATCGAGGCGATCGCCTCCAGCCGCTTGCGCGCATCGCTGCTGATGCTGCGCTTGTCGGGCACCACCAGGTAGGCGTAGGCGCGGTGGTGCGAACGGCCGACGCGCCCGCGCAACTGGTGCATCTGCGCAAGGCCGAGCTTGTCGGCGCGGTTCATGATGATGGTGTTGGCGTTCGGGATGTCGATGCCGGACTCGATGATCGTCGTGCACAGCAGCACGTTGGTGCGTTGCTTGTTGAAGTCGAGCATCACCCGTTCCAGCTCGCGCTCGGGCATCTGACCGTGGGCGACGCCGATGCGCGCTTCCGGGACCAGGTCCTGCAGCTCGCGCTGCATGCGGCCGATCGACTCGACGTCGTTGTGCAGGAAGTACACCTGGCCGCCGCGCGCCAGTTCGCGCTGGTGCGCCTCGCGCAGTTGCGCTCCGTCCCAGGGCACCACGAAGGTCTGCACCGCCATCCGGTGCGCGGGCGGGGTGGCGATGATCGACAGGTCGCGCAGTCCGGCCATCGCCATGTTGAGCGTGCGCGGGATCGGGGTCGCGGTCAGGGTCAGCAGGTGCACGTTGGCGCGCAGCGCCTTCAGCGCCTCCTTCTGGCGCACGCCGAAGCGCTGCTCCTCGTCGACGATCACCAGGCCCAGGTCCTTGAAGCGCACGTCCTTCTGCAGCAGCCGATGGGTACCGACGATGACGTCGATCCTGCCGTCCGCCAGCTTTTCCAGCTCGGCCTTGATCTCCTTGGCGGTCTTGAAGCGCGACAGCACCTCCACCCGCAACGGCCAGTCGGCGAAACGGTCGCGGAAGTTGCGGTAATGCTGCTCGGCCAGCAGCGTGGTCGGCACCAGCACCGCAACCTGCTTGCCCGCCGCGGCAGCCACGAACGCCGCGCGCACCGCGACCTCGGTCTTGCCGAAGCCGACGTCGCCGCAGACCACGCGGTCCATCGGCTGGCTGGACCCCAGGTCGCGGATCACCGCCTCGATCGCGGCGTGCTGGTCCGGGGTCTCCTCGAACGGGAACGCGGCGGCGAACGGCTCGTACATCGCCCGGTCCACCGGCAGCGCCAGGCCGGCGCGCGCCTGCCGCCTGGCCTGGATTTCGAGCAACTCGGCGGCGACATCGCGGACCTTCTCGGCGGCCTTCCTCCTGGCCTTGGTCCATTGTTCGCCGCCGAGCGAATGCAGCGGCGCGGTTTCCGGCGATGCTCCGGAATAACGGTTGATGAGGTGCAACTGCGCGACCGGCACGTACAGGCGATCGCCCTTGGCGTATTCGATCTCCAGGTACTCGGCGGGCGTGCCGCCGGCATCGAGCGTCACCAGGCCGCGATAACGGCCGACGCCGTGGTCCTCGTGCACGATCGGCGCGCCTTCGGACAATTCGCCGAGCTCGCGGATGATGGCTTCGGGTTCGCGCCCGGCACGCTTGCGCCGCCGCGGCTGCGCGGCGCGCTCGGGGAACAGCTGGCGTTCGGTGAGCACGACGAACCGGTTGCCGTCGCCGGCATCGCCATCCAGCGCGAAGCCATCGTCCAGCGGCGCCACCGCGATCCAGAACCTCGCCGGAGCCGATGCCGTTGCTTGCCCCGCCGGGCCGGACGAGCGAGCGTCGCTGGCGAGGAACCCGGCGAACGAGGACGCCACCTCCGGGCGCAGTTCCGCGGCCTGCAAGACCTCGCCCAGCGCCTCGCGCCGGCCGGCCGAATCGGCGGCGACCAGGACCCGTCCCGGATAGCTGGCCAGGAAGGATTTCAGCGCCGCCGCGGGCGGTCCGTCCTTCGCCGCGATCGGCAGGTCCGGCGCCGGTTGCACGCCGAGCGCCTGGGCCTCGTGGTGGCGGGGGTGCTGCGCGCCGCAGACTTCGATGCGCGCGCCGTCGTTCAGCCTTTCGCGCAATGCGTTCGGGGACAGGTAGAGCTCGCCGGGGGGCAGCAGCGGGCGTTCGATGTCGTGGCGCCGCTGTTCATGGCGATCCGCTGCCTGGGTGTGGAACTGCTCGGCGGCCTCGAGCGCGCCTTCGCCGAGCAGCGGCAGCGCGTCGCCGGCGAGATAGTCGAACAGCGTCGCCGTCGACTCGAAGAACAGCGGCAGGTAGTACTCGATCCCGGCCGGCGCGACGCCGGCCTTCAGGTCCTGGAACAGCGCGCTGCGCCGGCTGTCGATGTCGAAGCGTTCGCGCAGCGCGGCCATCGCCCGTTGCGTCGACGCCTCGTCCAGCGGCACTTCGCGGCCCGGCAGCAGGTGCACGGAGTCGACCTTGTCGAGCGAGCGCTGGGTGTCCGGATCGAAGGCGCGGATCGAATCGATCTCGTCGTCCAGCAACTCCACGCGATAGGGCTCCACGGCGCCCATCGGATACACGTCGAGCAGTCCGCCGCGCACGGCGAAATCGCCCGGGTCCATCACCTGCGGGACGTTGCGGTAGCCGGCCGACTCGAGCCGGCGCTTCTCGGCATCGAGATCCAGCGTCTGCCCGACGCGCACGTCGAAGGTGTTGCCGACCACGTAGCGCAGCGGCGGCAGCCGCTGCAGCAGCGTCTGCACCGGCACGATCACGACGCCGCGTTTCAGGACCGGCAGCCGGTGCATCGCGGCCAGGCGCTGGCTGACGATCTCCGGGTGCGGGCTGAACTGGTCGTAGGGCAGGGTTTCCCAGTCCGGGAACGGCACCACCGGCAGCGTCGCATCGTCGCCGAGCAGCGTGCGCAGGTCGGATTCCATCTGGTGCGCGGCGTGGTTGTCGCGGGCGATCGCCAGCAGCGGTCCGTCGTGCATGCGTGCTGCCTGCGCGATCGACCAGGCCAGCGCGGTGCTCGAGGCGGGGGCGCGCCAGAACGCCCGCTGCTGGCCGGCCTTGGGCAGCGGCGGGGCTTGGAAGGTCGGTTTGGGCATCAGGTGGCGGTCTCGCGGGAAACGAATCCAGCGTCGGCAGCGGTGGCTGCCAGCGCGGGGATCGCGGATTTTACGCGAGCGCCGTCGTGGAAGTGCCCAGCGCCGGCATCGCGGCCGGCGGACAGCCGTCCGCCGCCTTCGTCAGCGCTTGGCCGGCGCGAGATCCAGCACCACCCGCGCCAGCCCCGGGGAGTCTGCCGCTTCGCGACGAAAGCCCAGCGACTGCGCCAGCGCCAGCATCGCATGGTTGTGTTCGAGTACATCGCCATGGATGCGCTCGAGTTTCTTGCCACGGCTCCAACGCACCAGGCGCCGCATGAGGTGCCGTCCCAGGCCCATGTCGGCGACGTAGCTGCTGACCAGGATCGCGAATTCGGCTTCGCGGCGGGGGTTGTCCGGCGTCGGGTCGATGATCGAGACCCGCGCCACCGCGCCGACCAGAGCCTCGCCCGGCGGCAATGGTTCGGCGGCGACGATCGCGAACTCGCGGCGCGGGTCCGGATGGGTCAGGCGCTCCGCCATTTCCAGGCTCAGTTCCTTGATCGAATACAGGAAACGCTGGCGGATTTCTTCCGGCTGCAACAGCGGAAAAGCGGCGCGCAACGGCATCGCGTCGCCGGGGCGGATCGGACGGATCAGCACCTCGCGTCCATTGGGCAGGCGGATCATCTCGTGCCAGGGCGGGAGGCGGTTGCGGGCAGCCATGGGGCGATGCTCGCACGACCGGGGTGAAGCGCGGCTGCACAATGCCTTCACGCGTTCGCGCGCCCGGCCCGTGGCACGATGCGTGCCGCGAAGCCGCTTTGCTAGACTTTTCCACGATGCGCGACGGCGCCGCCGCCAGACCCGGGCGGCGCGCCCGGGCCGCGACCGACGCGGTTGCGCCAACACTCCACGGACCCAAGCGACCATGGCCTCCAGCGGCGATTCCACCCGCGCGATCCTGTTCGCGCTCGGCGCCAATTTCGCGATCGCGATCGCCAAGGGCGTGGCGGCGTACTTCACCCATTCCAGCGCGATGCTGGCCGAGACCGTGCATTCGCTCGCCGACTGCGGCAACCAGCTGCTGCTGTTGCTGGGCATGAAGCAGGCACGACGGCCGGCATCGCCGGAATATCCGCTGGGCCACGGCAAGGCGGTCTATTTCTGGTCGTTCCTGGTGGCGGTGATGCTGTTCACCGTCGGCGGCATGTTTTCGCTGTACGAAGGCGTCCACAAGCTGCAGCAACCCGAGCCGCTGCAGAAGTGGTGGTGGGCGGCCGGCGTGCTGGTGTTCGGCATCGTCGCCGAGGGTGTCTCGATGCGCGCCTGCCTGCATGAAATCAACAAGTCGCGCGGCGATCGCAGCCTGTGGCAATGGTTCCGGCGCAGCCGCCAGAGCGAACTGGTGGTGATCTTCGGCGAGGACCTGGCGGCGTTGTTCGGCCTGTGCTTCGCGCTGGTGGCGGTAATGCTGACGGTCGTGACCGGCAACCCGATGTGGGATGCGGCCGGCACGATCCTGATCGGGGTATTGCTGATCGTGGTCGCGATCCTGGTGGCGATCGAGGTCAAGGCGATGCTGATCGGGCAGAGCATGGACCCGGCGCGGCAGGCCGAGATCCGCCGTTACTTCGAGGCGCGGCCGGAGATCGCCGGCGTGATCAGCCTGATCACCCTGCAACTGGGCGACCAGGCGATGGTCTCGGTGCAGGCGCGGATGCACGAGGACCAAAACGTCGAGGCCATGCTCCGGCAGATCACGCAGATCGAGCGCGGCCTGAAGGCCGGATTCCCGGAAGTCCGCTGGAGCTTCTTCGAACCCGAACTCGGCCGGGTCGCGACGGCGGAAGAGTGACGCGACAGCACGTCACCCGGGTGGCCTGAGCCACTCGCAGCGGGGCGTTGGCGCGCCGGCTTCGCCGAGCGCCTCGCGCAGCGCTTGCAGCGACGGTTCCAGCGTGGCCTGCAATTGCCATGGGGGATTGAGCAGCAACAGGCCACTGCCGTTCATGCGCAGCGGCGAATCGCCGGCGCGCACCAGCAGCTCGACCAGCAATGCCGACTTCGCCGGCAACGCCGCGGCGGCGCGATGGAACGGACGCAACGCGCGCCGCTGCTTGATCGGATACCACAACGCGTAACAGGCCTGCGGCCAGCGGGCGAGGCCGTCGCGCAGCGCCGCCAACGCGGCGTCGAACTCGTCCAGCTGCGCTTCGTACGGCGGGTCGACCAGCACCAGGCCGCGGGTGGGTTTCATGTCCCCGGCGCGTGGCGGCAGCAGTGCCTTCAACGCCGCGTACCCATCGCGCTGGTGCACGGCCACGCGGGGGTCGCCGCGGAAGTTGGCTTTCAGGATCGCGGCCTCGTCCGGCTGCAACTCGCAGCAGGCGATGCGGTCCTGCGCGCGCAGCGCATGCGCCAGCAGCCACGGCGACCCGGGATAGGCATGTTCGCCATGCGCGGCGCGGCAGGCGCGGATCGCGTCGAGGTAGCGTGCGATGCAGGGATCGCCGGCGGCGGGCATCGCCAGCAGTTTCCCCACCCCGGCGTCGGCCTCGCCGGTGCGCTGCGCGGGGTCGGCATCCAGCGCGTACAGGCCGCGTCCGGCATGGGTATCGAGTGCGAAACACGGCGCGGGTTTGCGAAGCAGCGCGTCGCAGACGGCCAGCAGCACCACGTGCTTGAGCACGTCGGCGTGGTTGCCGGCATGGAAGGCGTGGCGATAGTTCATCGGCACCAGTCTACGGGCGGGTCCAGCGCCAGCCGGGGTGGAAGGGTGCGGGGCCAGGGTTCCGTCGGCCAGGGCTTGACAACCCGGTCCGTATCTACTGTACTAATGTACACAGTACAGTTAGTACGGAACCGGAGCTGTCGATGGCCCGACCCCAAGCCCTGATGATCCAGATCGCCACCGGCGATCCGCGCCCGATCAGCAAGCAGATCGTCGACGCGGTCCGGATGAAGATCGCCACCGCCGAGCTCGCACCCGGCGACCAGCTGCCCAGCGTCCGCGGCCTGGCCCAGCAGCTCACGGTCAATCCGAACACGGTCGCCAAGGCCTATGCCGAACTCACTGGCGAAGGCTGGCTGGAATCGCGCCAGGGCCTGGGCCTGTACGTGGCCACGCCGCGCCAGCGCCTGAGCGACGCCGAGCGAGAGCGCCGCCTGGACGACGCCATCGGCCGCTTCGTAAACGACGTGATCGCGCTGGATTACCCGCCTGGCGAGGTGCAGGCGCGCCTGGAACTCGAGTTTCGCGCGCTGGCGCCGCGCAGGTCCGCCTGATCCCGACTGACACCAGCTTTCCCGTCGACGTTCCCCGACCTGCACGCCTACCGATGCGTGCACAGCCAACGAGACCACCATGTCCGAACCATCCTCCGATTTCGTGATCGAGACCGAAGCGCTGTGCAAGCGCTACGGCAACAAGCTCGCGCTCGACGATCTCGACCTGCGCATCCCGCGCGGCCGCATCCACGCCGTGGTCGGCGCCAACGGCGCGGGCAAGTCCACGCTGTTCCGGATACTGCTCGGCTTCCTGCCGCAGACCTCCGGCCAGGCGCGCATCCTCGGCCGCGACAGCTCCGCGCTGAAGCCCGAGGACCGTGGCCGCATCGGCTTCGTCAACGAGGAACACACGCTGCCCGGCTGGATGACGGTCGGCGCGGTGGCCGCGATGCAGCGCCACCAGTACGCGCTCTGGCGCCAGGAAGCCTTCGACGAGGTGATCGGCCACTACCACGTGCTGATGGAGCAGAAGGTGGGCCAGCTGTCGCGCGGCGAGCGCGCCGGATTCAACCTCGCGCTGGCGCTGGCGCAGTCGCCCGAGTTGCTGGTGCTCGACGAGCCGACGCTCGGCCTCGACGTCGTCGCCAAGCGCGCCTTCCTCGAGTCGTTGCTGTACGGCAACGCGGCCGAGCAGTGCACGGTGATCTATTGCTCGCACCAGATGGAGGAAGTCGAGCGCATCGCCGACAACCTCGTGATCCTCGAGCAGGGCCGGCTGGCGAACATGTCCGCGCCCGACGATTTCCGCGCCCGCGTCAGCCACTGGATCGCCGACATCCCGTTCAAGGGACCCGATCCGCGCACCGTGCCCGGCCTGCTCGAACAGCAGCGCCTCGACGGGCTGCAGCACTACGTCGTGCTCGACCAGGGCGAAGCGTTCGCCGATTTCCTGCGCGCTGCCGGCGCGCGATCGATGCAGAGCATGCCGGTGAGCCTGGACCGCGCGGTCAACGGCTTCCTGGCGAAGAACCACGCGGCACCGGCCAGGGAGGGCGTGCGATGAAGGACCTGTTCAAGGGAGAACTGCTGCGTTTCCGCCTCTGGGCGACCGCGGCTGCCGTGGTCCATCTCGCCGGCCTCGGCTTCATGGCGCGCGTGGTCGACCTCGCGCAGCAGCCGAAGCTGGTCTACCAGGTGTTCGCGATGATCTACGCGGCCGCTGGCTTGCTGCTCGGCATGTACCAGATGGGTACCTACCGCCGCGCCAACCACTGGCTCAACCTGCTGCATCGTCCGCTGCACCGGCTGCGCATCGCCGGCGCGCTGTGCGGCGCCGGCGGAATGCTGCTGGCGGGGTCGGTGGCGCTGCCGATCCTCGCGATCGCCGGGTACCAGGAAGCGCTGACCGCGCGCGTGGTCGACATGCGCCACTGGCTGCTGCCGGTCGCGGCGCTGCTGATTGCCGCCTGCGGTTATCTCGGCGGCGCGTACGCCATGCTCGCCAACCGGCGCTATTCGGCGGCCGCGGCACTGCTGCCGGCGGCGTTCATGTTCACGCAGGCGGCGGGCGTGGCCGCGCTCGCGGTGCAGGCGCTGGTGCTGCTGATCCTGGCGGTGCTCGTCGGCATCGCCTTCAGGCCGCAGCTCGACGAGCCGCCGCGCCATCGGCTCGCGGTGGCGGCGACCGCGCTGCCGGTGCAGGTCGGCGCGTACTTCCTGCTCTGGATGCTCGGCTTCGGCTACGAGATCGGGCTGACGGCGATCGGCCAGCATCCGCTCAACGGCGGGCAGCCCGCGGCTGATGGTTACATCCAGGCCGGGCGCCTGGAGCCGAAGGAGCGCCTGCTCGCGGGCCTGGCGTCCAGCCGCGATGCCGACGCGCCGCTATGGCGCGAACAGGCCGCGCTGTCCGACGTGTTCGTGCTCTATCCGATGCGCGACCTGCCGCAACGCAACCAGCTGACCGGCACGATGCAGCCGCTGGAGTTCGAAGAATCCGGGCGCCCGGTCACCTGGGTCTTCAGCCACGACCGCATGCGCTTCGTCGGCCGCGGAACGCTCGACGGCCGGCCGCGCGGCGAGCTCGGCGTGGGCGAGGGCAACGCGCCGTTCCCCGGTCCCGCGATGCCGATCGGCGGCGGCTACCTGGAGACTTCGACGGTGGCCTACCAGTACGACGAGGACCAGCACCGCGTCTTCCCGCGCGCGATGGTGCCCGCGGGCGAGGTGTTCGCCGGCATCCCGGAGCCCGTCGGCGAGAACATCGCGCTGCTCGGCGACCGCGCGCTCTACATCTATCCCGGTCGCGAAGCGGCGAACACGCTCGACGTGCTGGAGCCGGCGCTGCGCATGCCGCTGCCGGGTCCGGTCGGCAAGCTGAGCAGCGTCGAGCTGATGGAACTGCTCGATGGCTACCTGGTGTCCTTCACCTACGCCAATGGCGCGTGGTCCGGCGAAGCAGTGCCGTACCAGCAGGTGATGCGCATCGACGGCCAGGGCCACGTCCATGAAGTGGCGCAGCGCATGTTGTCCTACGACCTGCCGCTTGCGTACACGATGCGCAACTGGTGGCTGTCGCCGGTGCTGCGCGAGTTGTGCCTGTCGCTGCAGGAAGCGTTCGCCGCGCCGAATCCGCTGGCCGCGGGCGACATCCCGCCGCCGCCGCGCCATATCGTGCTGCTGGCGGTCGTGCTGTGCCTCATCTCGCTGCTCGGCGCGATCGCGCTGACCCGGCGCCGCGCGTTCACTTCGCGGGCGCGCTGGACGTGGGTGGTGGCCTGCGGGGTGGTCGGGCTGCCGGCACTCGCGAGCCTGTGGCTGATGTACCCGAAGGCGGAACGCGCCGCGGCCGCCGCGCCGGAACCAGCGCGCGGTACGGCGACGCTTGCACGGAGCGCCCAATGAGTTCGTTGCCCAAGCCGTTCGCGGCGATCGCGGTTGCGATCCTGCTGCTCGTCGTGCCTGCAGTGTTGCCTGTTCATGCGGGTGGCATCGATGCTGGCGGCGCCGCAGCGCTTCGCGTGGCGGTCGCGGTCGAGCGCGACCGCGCGCCCGCGCCGCGCCAGTCGCGCGAAGCCTTCCTGATGCCGCCGGCGTTCACCGCGGTGCAGCTGTCGCCCGACGGCCGCCATGTCGCCTACCTGCGCGACGAGGGCGAGTCGCGCAGCCTCTGGCTGCTGCCCATCGACGGCGGCGCCGCGCGGCAGCTCGCGCCACGCACGCAGGCCCGGCAGCTGGGATGGTCGCGCGACGGGCGTTGGCTGTTCGTGTTCGCGCCGCGCTCGCTCTCCACGCTGGAAATCGCGACCGGCGCCGGCATCCGCGTGCCCCTGCTCGGCACCGACGAGCGCCGGGTGATGCAGGTCGACTTGTCGCAGCCGGCCGCCGTGATCCTGCGCGAGCGCATCCGCAGCGGCACCGTGGAACGCTGGCGCATCGTGCGCATGGATGCGCGCGGGCGTCGCACCCGGCTGTGGGAGGGCGCGCACTGGGTGCACGATGTCGCCATCGACGCGCGCGGCCGCCTGGTCGCGCTCGCGCGGTTCATGGGCGACCACGACAGCATCGATGCGGTGGCCTCGGACGGTCGGCTGCGCGAACTGCGGCGCCTGCGGCCGATGGAAAGCGGCATGCTGCTGGGCGTGACATCCGATGGCGCGCTGCTGCTGTCGGGCGACACCGGCGGCAACCTCAGGCGCCTGCTGCGGCTCGGCCTCGACGGCACGCTGCGGACGCTGCACGCCGATCCGCAAGGCGAAGCGGACCTCGACGAGGTGGTGCTCGATCCGTCCGGCGCCGAGCCGCTGGTCGCGAGCTATCGCGCCAACGTCGCGGCGACCTACGGCCTGGGCCGCGCGCAGACCGGCGTCGCTGCGCTGCGGGCGCGTTTCCCGGGCCGCGACATCGGCATCGACATCGCCGGCGGCCCGCATCCGCGCTGGCTCGTGTCCGAACGCGCCAGCACCCTGCGCGACGCGAAGTGGCATCTCTACGATCCCGCGACCGGCGAGTTGCGCACGATTTTGGCCGGCGGCGCGCGGGCGCGTCGCCCGCTGCCGGAGTCCGCGCTCGCCCGCAAGATCCCGTTCGACTACGCAGCGTCCGACGGCATGCGCGTGCACGGTTTCCTGCTGCTGCCGCCGGGCGCGGATCCCGCGCACCTCCCGCTCGTCGCCCAGGTGCACGGCGGCCCGATCAACCACTTCCGGCCCGGCTACGACGCCATCGCGCAGCTGCTCGCCAACCGCGGCTATGCCGTGTTCCAGACGAACTTCCGTGGTTCGACCGGGTTCGGGCACGACTACACCTTTGCCTCGAAGGGCGATTACGGCAACGGCCGCGTGCAGCAGGACATCGTCGAGGGCGTGCGCTACCTGCTGGCGGAGGGCATCGGCGATCCGTCGCGCGTGGGCATCGTCGGGCATTCGTTCGGCGGTTACTCGACGTTGCAGGGCGTGACGTTCCAGCCGGAGCTGTTCAAGGTCGGCGTCGCCGGCTCGCCGCCGCCCGACCTGGCGTGGGGCATGCGCTGGCTGGTGGCTTCCGGCGACCAGGGCGCGCTGCCGGATCGCTCGCTGGCACTGACGCTGCGCGCGCTTGGGATCGATCCGTCCGATCCCGCGACCTACGCGCGGCTGCACTCGCAGTCGCCGGTCGCGAACGCGGCCCGGATGCGGCGGCCGCTGCTGGTGATGGCCGGCGGCGCCGACCGCACCGTCGCGGCGCGAGGCGTCATCGACTACGTGGCGCGGTTGCGGCGGTCGGGGAAGCCGGTCAGCCTGTACGTGGAGCCGAACGGCGGGCATTCCCCGGTGGCGCCGGTGCCGCGCGAGGCCTACGCCTACCTGATGGTGCAGATGCTGCATGCGCACCTGGGCGGGGCCGAGCCGGAGGCGCCGGGGGCCGAGCTTCGCGCCTACCTGCGCAAGAACCTGCGCCTGGCGGGGCCGGAGTTCGCGGCGCTGGGAAAACGCTGATCTGCGCTTGCGACGCGCTTGCGACGCGCTTGCGTCGGCAGCCGGGCTCACGCGAACAGCGACACTCCCGGCACCAGCCACAACGACAGGCCGGCCAGCGTGCTGCCGATCGCGATCGCGGCCAGCACGTCGCTGGGGTAGTGCAGGCCCAGCACCACGCGCGAAGCGGCGACGCTGGCGCTGAACGGGATCAGCGGCCACGCCAGCCCCGGATAGTGCGCCAGCGCGACCAGGGTGAAAGCCACTGCGTGCAGCGTGTGCCCGGACGGGAAACTGAACTCGTCCAGCGGCGCCACCCACGCGCGGATGCGCACGTCGCTGGCGAATGGCCGTGGCCGCCGTGTCCAGCGCTTGAGCAGCTTGTAGGCCAGCAAGGCGATCGCGCCGGTCGCGGCCAGGTGCAGCGATGCGGCAAGGCCGTCGCGACCGTCGGCCAGCACCAGCACCGCCATCAATCCATACCAGAACGGACCGTCGCCGAGCCGGCTGGTCGCGCCGAAGAAGCCGCGCACGCCGCGCCGCGTGCACAGGCCGTTGGCGCGCAGGCACCAGCCGCGCTCGCCGGCGCGCAGGCGTTCATGCAGTGGCGGTGCGTGCATCCGTCCTCCGCGCGCGTTGCAGCGACTGCAGGATGTCGTCGAAATCGGCGGCGACGCGCTCCGGCCGCAGACCGGCGACGGCCGCGGGCGTGGCCGCACCCATCGTGGCGCGCAGCGCGTCGTCGCCGCCGATGCGCACGCAGGCGGCGATGAAGCCGGCGTCGTCGCCGTCTTCGATCGCCGCCCCGTGCACTCCGTCGCGCAGGTGTTCGCGCGCGGCGCCGTAGTCGAACGCCACCGTCGGCACGCCGCTGGCCAGCGCTTCCAGGGTGACGTTGCCGAAGGTTTCGCTGCGGCTGGGGAACACGAACAGGTCGGCGCTGGCGAAATGCCGCGCCAGCGCCTCGCCGCGCTGCACGCCGCAGAACACGAAGTCCGGGTTCTCGCGCGCCAGCCGCGCGCGTTCCGGGCCATCCCCGACCCAGAGGAAGCGCGCGTCGGGGCGGACCTGCTGCAAGGCGCGGAAAGCACGCATCGCGAGTTCGAGGTTTTTCTCCGCCGCGACGCGGCCGACATGGACCGCCACCGGCGCGTCCGCGTCGACGCCCCAGTGCGCGCGCAGCGCCGGATCCCGTCGGCGCGGGTCGAACAGCACGGTGTCGACCGCGCGCGGCAGCCGCACCACGTTGTCGAATCCCCGTGCTTCGAGGAAGGCCTGCAGTTCGCGCGTCGGCACCAGGGTGGCGTCGGCGCGGTTGTGGAAGCGCCGCATCCAGCGCAGCGCCGCCTGCTCGAGGAAGGCGGCGCCGTAGTCGCGCATGTACGCATCGAATCGGGTATGGAAGCCGGTCGCGGCCGGGATTCCGAGCCTGCGCGCCGCGCGCAGTGCCGACCAGCCCAGCGGGCCTTCGGTGGCGGCATAGATCGCGTCCGGCGGCCTCGCGCGCCATGCCGACAGCAGCCTGCGCATCGCCGGCAGTCCGAAGCGCAATCCCGGATAACGCGGCAGCGGTACGCCGCGCAGCAGCACCTGGGCGGCATCGGCCGGCGCACTCTCGCCGGCCTGGCGGGGGCGCAGCAGGGACACCTCGTGGCCGCGGTCGCGCAGGCCATGTTCCAGCGCCTGCACGGTCAGGGCGACGCCGTTGACCTCCGGCGGATAGGTTTCGCTGACGATCGCGTAGCGCATGCGGTAGCCCCGGTTTCGACAAGGCTGCGCCGGGGGCATGAAGCGGCGATGTCGGCGGGATGACCGATGGATGACGCGGGGCGCGGGATGCGTGTAATCAAACGAGCGGATGGTGGGTGTCGCTGCAGGCGCGCCGGACGGAGTGGTGGCGCAATTCAGGTGGCTTCGATCCGCAGCGCGATACCCAATGCCGCGAAGGCTTCGGGTTCGTCGGCGAGATCGGCATGCAGCAACGGTCGCGCCTCGAGCCAGCGCCTGGGCAACGCCAGGGTCAACGCATCGCCGTCGGCATGCAGGCGCAGGTCCGGCAGGGCACCGGATTCGTGCGAGCGGTGCAGCAGCACCGCCAGCCGCAACAGCGCGGCCTTGCGCCGGGTGGCGGCGAGCAGGCGGTCGGGGATCGGGTCGAACGCCGACTTCGGCACGTTGCGCCGGTGCGTGCGCACCAGCGCCGCCAGCACCCGCTGCTCCTGCACCGAGAAGCCGGCGATGTCGGAATGCTGCAGCACGTAGGCGCCATGCACCTGGTACTGGCTGTGGGCGATGGCCAGGCCGAGTTCGTGCAGGCGAGCGGCCCAGGCCAGCATCAGGCGGTCGTCGGGTTCCAGCTGCCAGCTGCCGCAGACGCGGTCGAAGAATTGCAGCGCGGTGGCGGCCACGCGCGTCGCCTGCACCGGGTCGACGCCGTAACGCTGCATCAGCGCCTGCACCGAGGCGTCGCGCGGATCGTCGGCGCCGCCGCGGCCGAGCATGTCGTGCAGCACGCCTTCGCGCAGCGCGGCCTTGCTGACCGCCATCCGCTCCAGCCCCAGCGTGGCGAAGGCCGCTTCCAGCACCAGCACGCCGCCGGCGATGATCGGGCGGCGTTCGGCCGACAACGACGGCAGGTCGATGGCATCGATGCGGCCGGCGGCGAGCAGGCGGTCGCGCACCTGCGGCAGCGCCTGCGCGGTGATCGCGCCCTTGGTGAGCTTCATCGCCGCGCAGATGTCGCCGACCGCCTTGATCGTTCCGGAGGCGCCGAGCGTTTCCTGCCAGCCGACGTGGCGGTAGACGCCTGCGAACTGCTGGAACTGCGCGCCGACTTCGAGCAGTGCCTCCTTCCAGCGCTTCTTCGCCAGCTTGCCGTCGGCGAAGAAGCGCGCGGTGGTGGCGACGCAGCCCAGCTGCAGGCTCTCGCGCTCGACCGTGTCCAGGCCGCTGCCGATGATGCATTCGGTGGAGCCGCCGCCGATGTCGATCACAAGCCGCAACTGCCCGGGCCTGGGCGGTTGCGCGTGGGCCACGCCAAGGTAGATCAGGCGCGCCTCCTCGCGGCCGGAGATGATCTCGATCGCGTGCCCGAGCGCGGTTTCCGCGGGCACCAGGAAGGCCTGCGGCGCGGCCAGCGCGCGCACCGTGTTGGTGGCGACGGCGCGCACCCGCTGCGGCGGGATGTCGCGCAGCCGCTGGCCGAAGCGCGACAGGCACTCCAGCGCGCGTTGCCGCACCTGCGGTGCCAGCCCGCCCTTGCCGTCCAGGCCCTCGGCCAGCCGGACCATCTCGCGCAGGCGGTCGACGGTGCGCAACTGCCCGAGCACGTAGCGCGACACCACCATGTGGAAGCTGTTCGAACCCAGGTCGATGGCGGCGAGCAGGTCGCCGTCCTGCAGCGGCAGCGCGGCCGAGCGCGGATGGAGGTGGGTGTGCTGGGCGTCGTTCATGCGCGTGCTCAGTTGCAGAGTTTGGCCAGCAGCGAGGCCTGCGCCGAATGCGGCATGCGCTCGGGGGACGTGCCGGCGTCCGCCGCAAGATGCCGATAGCTGCCATCGGCCTGCAATTCCCAGGCGTTGAGGTTGTCGGCGAGGTAGTTGTCCAGTGCTTCGTCCTTGACCCGCGCGGCCAGCCCGGGTTGCAGGATCGGGAAGCAGACCTCGACCCGCCGCAGCAGGTTGCGTTCCAGCCAGTCGGCGCTGGCGCAGAACAGTTCCGACTCGCCGGCGTTGTCGAACCAGTACACGCGGCTGTGCTCGAGGAAGCGGCCGACGATCGAGCGCACGCGGATGTTGTCCGACACCCCCGGCAGGCCCGGGCGCAGGGTGCAGGCGCCGCGCACGATCAGGTCGATCGACACGCCGGCCTGCGAGGCGGCGTACAGCGCGCGCACCACCCCGGGCTCGTTCAGCGCGTTCATCTTGGCGACGATCCGCGCCGGCTTGCCGGCACGCGCATGCCTGGCTTCGCGCTCGATCCGCGCCAGCACGCCGGCGTGCAGGGTGAACGGCGACTGCAGCAGGCGCTTGAGCCTTGCCGCCGGCGCCAGCCCGGAGAGCTGCTGGAACACCTGGTGGACGTCGTTGCCGATCTCCGGGTCGGCGGTGACCAGGCCGATGTCGGTATAGGCGCGCGCGGTGCCGGCATGGTAGTTGCCGGTGCCCAGGTGCGCGTAGCGGCGCAGCTTGCGGCCTTCGCGGCGCACGATCAGCAGCATCTTGGCGTGGGTCTTGAAGCCGACCACGCCGTAGACGACCTGCACGCCGGCTTCCTGCAGGCGATCGGCGAAACCGAGGTTGGCTTCCTCGTCGAAGCGCGCGCGCAATTCCACCACCGCGGTGACGTCCTTGCCGTTGCGCGCGGCCTGCACCAGCGCTTCCACGATGGCCGAGTCCTTGCCGGTGCGGTACAGCGTCTGCTTGATCGCCAGCACGTTGGGGTCCTCGGCGGCCTGCTTGATCAGTTCCAGCACCGGGGTGAAGGCGTCGAAGGGATGGTGCAGCAGCACGTCGCCGTCGCGCACGAGTTCGAACATCGCGTCGCTGCCCGGCAGCTTGCGTGGCTGGTACGGCGGGTACTTGAGTTCCGGGCGCTGCACCAGGTCGTAGACCTGGATCACGCGGTTGAGGTTGACCGGCCCGTCGATGCGGTAGACGGCGTTTTCCGGCAGCTCGAAGTTCTCCAGCAGCGTGCGCACGATCGGCTTGGGGCAGTTGCGCGCGATCTCCAGCCGCATCGCCCGCAGGTAGCCGCGCCCGACCAGCTCGTCGCGCAAGGCGAGCGCCAGGTTCTCGACTTCCTCCTCGTCGACGATCAGCTCGGAGTTGCGGGTGACCCGGAACTGGTAGGCGCCCTTGACCTCCATCCCCGGGAACATCTCGTCGACGAACGCCGACAGCACCGCCGACAGGAACACGAAGTCGTGCTCGCCGCCGGATACCTTCGGCGGCAGTTGGATGATCCGCGGCAGCGAACGCGGGGCGCGCACGATCGCCAGGTGCCCGGCGCGGCCGAAGGCGTCGCGACCCTTGAGCACGACGACGATGTTGAGCGACTTGTTGAGGATCTTCGGGAACGGATGCGCCGGGTCCAGTCCCAGCGGCGACAGCACCGGCATGATCTCGTCGCGGAAATAGGCGCGCAGCCAGCGGGTCTGCCTGGCGTTCCAGTGGTCGCGCGCCAG
>JAKFDF010000230.1:0-7406 GCA_036676275.1 Lysobacter sp. | reverse complement strand
AGCAGGTGGTCGATGCGCAGGCCGGCGTTGCGCGGCCAGTGCTGGCGGAAGTAATCCCAGAAGGTGTAGATCCGCTGCTCCGGATGGGTGGCGCGCAGCGCGTCGAGCCAGCCCTGCGCCAGCAGCGTTTCATAGCGCTCGCGCGATTCGGGCTGCAGCAGCGCGTCCTTGCGCCAGGACTTGGGGTCGTAGATGTCGAAGTCGGTCGGCACCACGTTGAAGTCGCCGGCCAGCACCACCGGATGTTCGCTGGCCTGCAGCGGCGCGGCGTGGGCGATCAGGCGGTCGAACCAGCGCAGCTTGTAGTCGAACTTGGGGCCGGGCTGCGGGTTGCCGTTGGGCAGGTACAGGCAGGCGACGATGATCCCCTGCACCGCCGCCTCCAGGTAACGCGCGTGGTCGTCGCCGCGCCCGCCGGGCAGGCCGCGCCGGCTTTCGACCGGGTCGCTGCCGCGCGACAGGATCGCCACGCCGTTCCACGACGCCTGCCCGTGCCAGATCGCGCCGTAGCCGGCGGCCTGGATCTCGGCGATCGGGAAGGCGTCGTCGCGGGCCTTGAGTTCCTGCAGGCAGGCGATGTCGGGGCGTTCGCGCTCGAGCCATTGCAGCAGGTGCGGCAGCCGCGAGCGGATGCCGTTGACGTTGAAGGTGGCGATGCGCAGGTGTCGTGCGGCCACGCGAGGGTCCGTGCGGGGAACGGCCGGCGCGTCGTGGACGGCGCCGGCCGCGTTGCGATGCCCGTGGTCGCGGCGCGCGTTACGGCGCGCGCGCGACGCCCGGCGGGAAGCCGGCGAACATCTTCGCCACCGCGGCGTCGATGTCGGCGTTGATCTTCTCCGGGGTGTTGGGGATGGTGTCCTCGGCCAGGGCGCTCCACACCGCGCGCTTGGTATGGGTGTCGAACATGTCGACCACCAGGGTGCCGACGGTGTAGCTGGTCACGCGGGTGCGCTGGTAGCCCATCGGCGGGCCCCAGGCCCACGGGCCGTACCAGCCCCAGCCGGTCCACATCGGGCCGTCGTAGAAGGTGTCGAGGCGGTGTTCCTCGTGGGTCGCGACGTGCGCGGCGAGCGCGATGTCGGCGCTGTCCACCGGCGCCAGGCGCCAGCCCTTGGCCTGCAGTTGCTCGTCGATGCGGGTGACGATCCGTTGCATGGACAGGGCGGTGCCGCCGGTGGGCTTTTCGCGCCAGCCGTAGGTCTGGTAGCGGGCGAAGTCGACGGCCGGGTCGTGGTCGGTCTGGACCGCCGGGATGCTGGCGCAGCCGGCGAGCGCGAGGGCGAGGATGGCGATGGGGACGAGGCGGGTCATGGGAGGCTCCCGGTGGCGGCGGTCAGGCGCTCAGGGTCTGCCTGCGGGGGTGGTGGCGCGGTGAATGGGGCGGCGACTTCGCGCCCCTGCGCGTGGGTCGCGGGGGAAGCGCCCCTCATCCGCCCTTCGGGCACCTTCTCCCCGTTGCACGGGGAGAAGGGAGCACCGCGTGGCGCGGGGAGAAGGGAGGGCGGCCGCGTGGCGCGGGGAGAAGGAACGGCCGCGTTGCACGGGGAGAAGGAACGGCCGCGTTGCACGGGGAGAAGGAACGGCCGGGTTGCACGGGGAGAAGGAACAGCAGCCGTGCCCGGCCACGTTGGGGCGGACGAAATCCGGTGCGCACGGAGTCCCGGTGCGGCAGTCGCCGCGGTCTCGCGATCGTTCGCGTTCGCGTCCCCGCGTGTAAATGCGTGGCGACGACGCTTTCACGTGGCCGATGCTGGAATGAATACTGGCCCTGGCGCACGCCCCCACCATGACCGACGCTTCCGAGGCGACCATACCCACACAACCGCGCCTGGCCTCTACCGGGGTCGAGGGCCTGGATTCGATCCTCGGCGGCGGCCTGCCAGCGGACTGCGTGTACCTGGTCGAGGGCGTGCCCGGGTCGGGCAAGACCACGCTGGCGATGCAGTTCCTGATGGAGGGCGCGCGCCGCGGCGAAACCGTGCTTTACGTGACCCTGTCGGAAACCGAACAGGAACTGCGCACCGTCGCCGCGTCCCATGGCTGGTCGCTGGACGGGATCCACATCCACGAACTGGCGCCCGGCGGCGACCAGCTCGACCCCGATACCCAGTACACGATGTTCCACCCGTCCGAGGTGGAACTGGGCTCGACCACCCGCAGCATCCTCGAGGAAGTGGAGCGGCTCAAGCCGCAGCGGGTGGTGTTCGACTCGCTGGCCGAAGTGCGGCTGCTGGCCGGCGCGGTGCTGCGCTTCCGCCGCCAGGTGCTGGCGCTGAAGCAGTACTTCAACGGCCGCGGCGCCACCGTGCTGCTGATCGACGAGGCGCAGGTGGCCGAACAGGGCCTGCACGTGCACACCATCGTGCACGGGGTGATCCTGCTCGACCAGATGCGCCCCGAGTACGGCGGCGACCGGCGCCGGTTGCGGGTCACCAAGCTGCGCGGCCGCAGGTACCGCGGCGGCTTCCACGACTACCGGATCCGTACCGGCGGAGTGGAAGTCCATCCGCGGCTGGTGGCGGCCGAACACCGCCGCGACGGCGACAACACGCCGGTCTCCAGCGGCTCGCCCGAACTGGACCTGCTGCTGGGCGGCGGCGTGGATCGCGGCACCAGCACCCTGCTGGTCGGCGCCGCCGGCACCGGCAAGTCGACGCTGGCGATGCACTTCGCCATGGCCGCGGCGATGCGCGGCGAGAAGACCGCCATGTTCGTGTTCGACGAGAGCCTGCGCGCCCTGGCGACGCGTTCGCGAGGCATCGGCTTCGATGTCGAGTCGGGAATCGCGGATGGGCTGCTGATGCTGCGGTCCGTGGACCCGGCCGAACTCTCGCCGGGCGAGTTCATCACTGCGGTGCGGCACGCGGTGGAGGTGGAAAACGCGCGACTGGTGGTGATCGACAGCCTCAACGGCTATCTCAATGCGATGCCGGGGGAGCGCTTCGTCCTGGTCCAGCTGCACGAGTTGCTCGCCTATCTCGGGCAGCTGGGCGTGGTGACGCTGCTGATCAGCGCGCAGCAGGGATTGATCGGCCAGATGCAGAGCGCGATCGACGTCAGCTATCTCGCCGACAGCGTGATCCTGTTGCGCTATTTCGAGGCCGAGGGCACGGTCCGCCAGGCGGTCTCGGTACTCAAGAAGCGCACCGGCGCGCACGAGCGCACCATCCGCGAGCTCACCATCGGCGCCGCCGGCGTCGCCGTCGGCCCGCCGCTGACCCAGTACCGGGGCGTGCTGACCGGGGTGCCCTACAAGCGCGGTGTCGCGGCGGGCGGCGACGGCGCGCCGTGAGCACGGCCGATCTCGCGCGGCAGCGGGTATTGCTGCTGCTGCCTACCTCGCGCGACGCGCAACTGGCGGGCGACGTCCTCGGGCGGCACGGCATCGCGACCCACCGCTGCATCCGCGAGGCCGACCTGATCGGGGAACTCGAACTGGGCGCCGGCGCGGTATTGCTGGGCGAGGAAATGCTCGGGGCCACCGACGGTCCGTCCATGCTGCGCGAGGTGCTGCGCGCGCAACCACGCTGGTCGGACCTGCCGATCCTGTTGCTGACCCGCAGCGGCGCCGATTCCGATGCCGTGCTCGAGGCGATCGGCAGCCTGGGCAACATCATCCTGATGGAACGGCCGATGCGGGTCGCCGCGCTGGTGAGCATGGTGCGCGCGGCGCTGCGCGCGCGCGCGCGCCAGTACCAGATCCAGTCGCACCTGGCGGAACTGGAGCGCGCGCGGCAGGCGGCCGACGAGGAGGCCCGGCGCAAGGACGAATTCCTGGCGATGCTGGCGCACGAACTGCGCAACCCGCTGGCCCCGATCCGCAATGCGCTGCAGGTCCTGGAACTGGACGAAGGCGACCCCGCGCGGCGACACCAGCTGCGTACCATGATGCTGCGCCAGGTCGAGCACCTGGTGCGGCTGGTGGACGACCTGCTGGAGGCCTCGCGGCTGTCGCAGGGCAAGATCGAACTGCAGCTGCGGCCGCTGGACCTGCGCGCCGTGCTCTCCGACACCACGGCGCTGGTGCGCATGCAGGCCGACCAGCGCGCGCCGACGGTCGAACTGGAACTGCCGGCGGAGCCGCTGCCGGTGCTGGGCGACGCCGTGCGCCTGGCCCAGGTGTTCGGCAACCTGCTCAACAATGCACGCAAGTACGTGCCCGCCGACGGCCACATCCGGGTGGGTGCCCGCGCACAGGACGGACAGCTGCTGGCGTGGGTGCGCGACGACGGCCAGGGGATCGCGCCGGACTTGCTGCCGCACGTCTTCGAGCTGTTCACCCAGGGTTGCCGCGACGTGCACCGCCTGCACGACGGGCTGGGCATCGGCCTGGCGCTGGTGCGGGGCCTGGTGGCCATGCATGGCGGCAGCGTCGAGGCGCGCAGCGCAGGCCGCGGCCAGGGCGCCGAATTCCTGGTGCGGTTGCCGCAGGACCGCAGCCGGCCGGCAGCCACGCAGCGATCCATGCAGGCCAGCGGCAGCGACGGGTTCTCCGACCAACCCGGGGTGCGGGTGCTGGTGGTCGACGACAACGAGGACTCGGCGCATTCGCTGGCCTTGCTGCTGGAGGCGATGGGCCACGAGCCGCGTGTCGCCACCGGCGGCGAGGAAGGCATCGCGGCGGCCGGCCAGTTCCGTCCGCAGGTCGCGTTGCTCGATATCGGCATGCCGGGGCTCGACGGCTATGAAGTCGCGCGCCGCCTGCGCAGCGATCCGCGGCACGCCGGCCTGCTGCTTGCCGCGATCACCGGCTGGGGCGACGCGCAGGACCGCGAACGCGCGCGCGACGCCGGTTTCGACCATCACTTCAGGAAACCCGTCTCGGTGCGCGACCTGTCGGACCTGCTGCAGGGTCCGGTGGCGTCTTCGGCCACCACGCGCGGGTGCGGCGGGTAGCCTTGCGTGGATCTCCCGGGACCGACGGGTAGCGCCGCCGCAAGGCGTGGCGCGCAGCCCGGCGGATCGCCAACCGCGATGGCCAACCGCAGGCGCCGCGCCGGACTATCCCGCGGTTACGTCGCCGCCAGGTCGGCGGGCGCATCGACCAGCGGCAGGCACACGACGAACTCGGCGCCCTTGCCGGGCTCTCCGGTGCTGAACGCGCTGACCTCGCCGTCGTGCTGCTGCACCACCTGGTGCACGAGGTTGAGGCCGACGCCCAGGCCGCCGTGGCAGGCCGCCGCGGCGTCGGTGCCCTGCTCGAACAGCTGGAAGACGCGCTTGAGCTCGCCGGGCGGGATGCCGCACCCGGTGTCGCTGATGCGCAGTTGGCCATGCGCGCCGTCGCGCACCAGCGCAAGCCGCACCTGGCCGCCTTCGGGGGTGAACTTGCAGGCGTTGTGCAGCAGGTTGCTGAGGACCTGCACCAGCCGCACCTTGTCGCCGAGCACCCACAGCGGCGCCTGCTCCACGGCGACGTCCAGTCGTTGCCCGCGCTGCCCGAATTCCGGCGCCATTGCCTCCACGACTTCGGCCACCACCTCCTGCAGCCGGATCGGCGTGCGTTCCATGTGCACCTTGCCGCTGACGATGCGGCCGACATCGAGCAGGTCGTCGACCAGCCGCCGCAGGTGCGCGACCTGGCGCGAGAGGACCCCCTGCACGTCCCGGGCGCGTTGCGGGGCGGATTCCACCAAGGGCAGCAGGGTGGTGGCGTTGGCGATCGCCGTCAGCGGGTTGCGCAGCTCGTGGCCGAGCACCGCGAGGAAGTTGGTGAGATGGCGGCTCTCGTGTTCCAGGGTATCGATGCGCCGGTGCTGGGTGAGGTCGCGGGTGACCTTGGCGAAGCCCCGGTGCCTGCCCTGGGCGTCGTGCAGCGCGGTGATCACGACATTGGCCCAGAAGCGGCTGCCGTCCTTGCGCAGGCGCCAGCCTTCGTCCTCGAAGCGGCCGTCGCGCAGCGCCATCACCAGTTCCTGCGCCGGCCAGTCGCGGTCGCGATCCTCCTGGGGGTAGAACACCGAGAAGTGCTGGCCGATGATCTCCTCGGCGGTGTAACCCTTGGTGATCTGCGCGCCGAGGTTCCAGCTGGCGATCTGGCCCCGCGGGTCGAGCATGAAGATGGCGTAGTCGCGCACGCCTTCGACCATCAGCCGGAACATCTCCTCGCTCTGGCGCAGCATTTCCTCGTGCTCGCGCCGCGCGCTGAGGTCGCGGGTGACCTTGGCGAAGCCGCGGTGCCGCCCATCGGGGTCGTGCAGCGCGGTGATCACGACGTTGGCCCAGAAGCGGCTGCCATCCTTGCGCAGGCGCCAGCCTTCGTCCTCGATCCGCCCCAGTTTCAGCGCGCCCCGGAGCTCGCCTTGCGGCAGGCCCATGTCGATCTGCTCCTGCGGATAGAACATCTCGAAGCTGCGGCCGATCACCTCGTCGGCGGCATAGCCCTTGAGCCGCTGCGCGCCGATGTTCCAGGAGAGGATCCGCCCGGCCGGGTCGAGCATGAAGATCGCGTAGTCGCTGACCGCCTCGACCATCAGGCGATAGTCGGCGTCGGCGAGTGGCGCGGATGAGGAAACCGGGCAATCCTGGGTATTCATCCGGGCGAGGTCTGCCGCAGGCTCGGGCTCGAGGGGATCGCTAAGCTAGCGCAAATCCCGGGCGCGGGCTGCGGGATCGTCCCGCGAGCCCATTGTGCTACCTGAACCGTTCAGTGGAAGGTTGCGCCGCTTCACGCATCGGTTCGGATGCCGCGCTGTTTTACACCAACCCATTCAACGCCGCTGCCACGCCGGTGTGCGCCGACGACGGGGCCATGGGTGGCCTCGCGGGGCGCGCGCCGCCCCCACCACTCGATGCTGCGGTGACGGGGCTTGCCCCGCCCTGCCCGCAACCAGGCTCAGGCCCAGGGGTCGCGCAGCACGATGTTGGCGTCGCGGTCCGGGCCGGTGCTGACGATCGCCAGCGGGCTGCCGGCCAGTTCCTCCAGCGCGCGCAGGTAGGCGCGCGCGGCGGGCGGCAGCTTGTCCCACTCGGTGATGCCGTGGGTGCTTTCCTCCCAGCCCGGGAACTCCAGGTACACCGGGGTGCATTCGTCCCAGCCGGCGGCGTCGAGCGGCGCGTACTCGGTGCGCTTGCCGCGGTACTGGTAGGCGATGCAGATCTTCAGCTTGTCCATGCCGTCGAGCACGTCGAGCTTGGTGATGCACAGGCCGCTGATGCCGTTGATCGCGACCGCGCGCTTGAGCGCGACGATGTCCATCCAGCCGCAGCGGCGCGGTCGGCCGGTGGTGGCGCCGTATTCGGCGCCGCGGTCGCGCAGGCCCTGGCCGACGGAATCGTCGAGTTCGGTCGGGAACGGGCCGCCGCCGACGCGGGTGGCGTAGGCCTTGGCGATGCCGAGCACGTAGTCGATCGCGTCGGCGCCGACGCCGGCGCCGGCGAGCGCGCCGCCGATGGTGGTGTTGGAC
>JAKFDF010000229.1:0-1920 GCA_036676275.1 Lysobacter sp. | reverse complement strand
CGAATTCCACGTCGTCGACGGCAACCACAACGGCCGCCTCACCCGCGAGGAGATGAAGGGCTGGCTCGACTGACCGCGCCTGCAACCCGAGACGACGCCCCGCCCTGCGCGGGGCGTTTTTTTTGGGGGGTCAGAGCCCCGCGGCGCGGCGCCAGAGCCGCTGCGTCAGCGGCGGCAGGCGGCCGGCGAGCCCCAGCAGCGGGCCGCGCAGCAAGGTCGTCGCCATGCCGTCGCTGCCGTAGAGCCGATTGATGGCGTCGAAGGCATGCGCGGCGAGCGCGTTTTCGCTCTTGCGCGCGCGGCCCCAGCGCGACAGCCGCCACGGCGCGTCCCAGTCGCGGCGCGCGCGTTGCGCGGCGAGGATGCCATCGCGCAGCGCGGCGACATCGCGCAGGCCCAGGTTGACCCCTTGCCCGGCCAGTGGATGCACAACGTGCGCGGCATCGCCGAGCACCAGCACCCGGCCGGCGACGTAGTCGCGAACCAATTGCCGGCGCAGCGGGAATGCGACGCGCGGCGACAGCACGCGGACCGCGCCCAGGCGCGCGTCGAACGCCCGCGTGAGTTCGCGGTCGAAGGCCGCGTCGTCGAGCGCGAGCATCCGTCCGGCGTCGGCATCGGGCAGCGTCCAGACGATCGAACTGCTGCCGTCGGCGCAAGGCAGGAACGCCAGCGGCCCACCCGGCAGGAACCGTTGCCACGCCGTGTCCTCATGCGGCCGTTCCGTGGCGACATAGGCGACCACGCCCCGCTGCGCGTAGTCGTGGCGGTCGACTTCCAGGCCGGCGAGCTCGCGCAAGGTCGACTGTGCGCCGTCGGCCGCGATCGCGATGCGCGCCTGCAGCCGCGTGCCGTCGTCGAGCAGCAGGCGAACGCCATCGGCGCCGGCCTGTTCCAGCGCCTCCAGCCGCGCCGGGCAATGCACGCGCACGCCGGCGCCGGGCAGCGCCGCCCACAGGCGATCGAGCAGCAGTCCGTGCTCGACGATCCAGCCCAGCTCGCTGCGGCCGAAGGCATCGGCATCGAACGCCAGTTCGCCGCCACCGGCCGCGTCCCATACCCGCATCCGCCGGTACGGGTGCGCGCGCGCGCCGCGTACCGTGCTCCAGACGCCGAGGCCATCCAGCAGCGCCGCGTTGTCGGCGGCGAACGCGTAGACGCGCAGGTCCGGACGGTCGCGCTGCCATGGCGCTGGCGGCCTGCCTTCGACCAATGCGACTTCCAGCCCGGCACGCGCCAACGCCAGCGCGCAGGCGGCGCCGACCACGCCGCCGCCGCTCACGGCGACATCGACACCACCGCGACGGCTCACTCGCATGCTCCGCGGCACAGCCGCGGCACGTCGCCGCGATAGCCCATCGCGCCGCCGACCAGCATCGCCTGCACGGCGGGCAGCCGGTCCAGCGCCAAAAGCCCGGCGCTGCGCAGTGGACGCAGCAGCGGCGCCGGATTCGCGGTCAGGCGCGCCAGGCCGTCGGAGAACGCCAGCGTGCGTTCGCGATCCTCGTGGCGGCGTCGCGCGTATGCCGCAAGCAGGTGGTCGGCGCCGGGATCGCCGCCGGCTTCGATCAGTTCCGCAAGCGTCAGCGCATCGCGCAGGCCGAGGTTGAAGCCCTGGGCGCCGACCGGGTGCAGGGTCTGCGCCGCATTGCCGACCAGCACCGCGCGCGGCGCCGTAGTGCGCGCGGCGCGCACCCGGATCGCGGGATAGGCGCTGCGTGGGCCGGCATCGAGGAAGGCGCCGACGCGCCAGCCGAAAGCCTGCTGCAGCCATGCCAGCCATCCGGCGTCGTCGAGCGCGGCAACGGCTTCGGCATCCGCGCGCGCGACGCCATGGATGACGCCGTAATGGCGGTCGCCGCGTGGCAGCAGCGCGGTCGGGCCGTCGTCGCCGAAACGCTCGTAGGCGGTGCCGTCGGG
>JAKFDF010000228.1:0-30564 GCA_036676275.1 Lysobacter sp. | reverse complement strand
TGCGTGATCAACAACGGCTGGGCGATCTCGGTCCCGCGCAAGGCGCAGACCGGCGCGCAGACGCTGGCGCAGAAGGGCATCGCCGGCGGCCTGCACTGCCTGCAGGTGGACGGCAACGACCTGGTCGCCGTGCTCGAGGCGATGCGCCGCGCGACCCTGCGCGCGCGCAACGGCGAGGGCGGCAGCGTGATCGAATTCCTGACCTACCGCCTGCACGACCACACCACCGCCGACGATGCCCGCCGCTACCGCGGCGAGGACGAGGTCAAGGCGGCCTGGACGCGCGAACCGGTGCTGCGCCTGCGCAGCTGGCTCACCGACGCCGGGCTGTGGGACGAAGCCCAGGAAAAGGCTTGGCTGGAGGAATGCGGGCGCCTGGTCGACATCGAGATCAACGCCTACCTGGAAACCAAGGTGCAACCGGTCGAGGCCATGTTCGATTACCTGTACGGCGACCCGCCGGCGGACCTGCTGGCGCAGCGCGCGTCCGCCATCGCACTGGACAAGGCGGCACTGGAGAAGCGCAATGGCTGAGCAGGCATCCAACGCACCCGCCGCGATCACCCTGATCGAGGCGATCACCCAGGCGCTGGCCTACGAGATGCGCAACGACGAGGCCGTCCTCGTCCTCGGCGAGGATGTCGGCGTCAACGGCGGCGTGTTCCGCGCCACCGCGGGCCTGTCGGCGACCTTCGGCACCGAACGCGTGCTGGACACGCCGCTGGACGAGACCACGATCGCCGGCCTCACCGTCGGCATGGCCTCGCAGGGCATGAAGCCCGTCGCCGAGGCGCAGTTCGACGGCTTCATGTACCCGATGGTGGACTTCATCGTCTGCCACGCCGCGCGCATGCGCTACCGCACCCGCGGCCGCCTGACCTGCCCGATGGTGCTGCGGGTGCCGTGGGGCGGCGGCATCCGCGCGCCGGAACACCACAGCGAGGCCAACGAGTCGATCTTCACCAACGTCCCGGGCCTGCGCGTGGTGATGCCGTCCTCCCCCGCGCGCGCCTACGGCCTGCTGCTCGCCTCGATCCGCGACCCGGATCCGGTGATCTTCATGGAACCCAAGCGCATCTACCGGCAGTACAAGGAAGTCGTGCCCGACGACGGCGAGGCGCTGCCGCTTGACGTGTGCTACGTGCTGCGCGACGGCAGCGACCTCACGCTCGTCACCTGGGGCGCGCAGGTCAAGGAAACGCTGGAGGCCGCCGACGCATTGGCCAAGGACGGCATCAGCGCCGAAGTGATCGACGTCGCCACGCTCAAGCCGCTGGACTTCGCCACCATCGCCGAGTCGGTCGGCAAGACCGGCCGCTGCGTGATCGTGCACGAGGCCGCCAAGACCGCCGGCTTCGGCGCCGAGATCGCCGCGCGCCTGGCCGAGGAATGCATGTACGACCTGCTCGCCCCGGTCGAGCGCGTCACCGGCTACGACACCCACATCCCGTTGTTCCGCCTGGAGATGAAGTACCTCCCGAGCGTGGACAAGATCGTCGCTGCCGCCAAGCGCGCGGTCGCCCATTCCTAAGGACACGGAACGATGAGCAAGAAATTCCTGCTTCCAGACCTCGGCGAAGGCCTGCCGGACGCGACCATCGTCGAGTGGTACGTCAAGGAAGGCGACGTCATCCGCCTCGACGAGAACCTGGTCTCGATGGAAACCGCGAAAGCCGTGGTCGACGTGCCCTCGCCGGTCAGCGGCAAGGTGCTGAAGCTCGCCGGCGGGGCGGGCGACGTCATCGTCACCGGTTCGATGCTCGCCGAATTCGAGGTCGACCCGTCGCTGCCGCAGCGCGCCGAGGGCCAGGACACCGGGCACCACCATGGCGCAGCCGCCGGGCACGACGCCGGCCACGGCGTGGGTTCGCAGGATCCGGCGCCGGACGACCGCGTCGTCGCTTCCGACGAGGGCGGCGCGATCCCGGCCAGGGGCGTGCCGGCGCCGCAGGGCCACGCCGATGGCACGGCCGCGGCGAAGCGCGACGACGCCGGCACCGTGGTTGGCGCGATGCAGTCCTCCGACGCGGTCCGCAGCGAGGCCGCGGTCGCGGTCGGCGGGGTCAAGGCGATGCCGGCGGTGCGCGCGATGGCGCGCAAGCTAGGCATCGACATCACCCGCGTGCAGGCCAGCGGCGGCGACGGCGTGGTGACGATGGACGACGTCAAGCGCGCGGCCGCGGACGGTTCGGCGAAGGCCGGCGCCGCGCCGAAGGCATCGCCTGCGGACATGCGCGCGCATTTCGAGGCCACGCGCGCGGAGGCGCCGGCCGCGGCCGCGCAGCGCAGCACGCTGTCGCAGTCGGGCAAGCCGATGCGCACGCAACCGCCCGGCGTGCAGGCCAGCGGCCAGCCCGAACAGCTCAAGGGCGTGCGCCGCAACATGGCGCGGGTCATGGCCGCCGCGCACGCGCAGGTGGTGCCGACCACGCTGTGCGACGACGCCGACCTGCACGCCTGGATCGGCAAGCAGGACATCACCGCGCGCCTGATCCGCGCGATCGTCGCGGCCTGCAAGGCGGTGCCGGCGCTCAACGCCTGGTTCGACGGCGACAAGCTGGTGCGCACCCTGCATCCGCACGTCGACATCGGCATCGCGGTCGATACCGACGACGGCCTGTTCGTGCCGGCGCTGCGCAACGCCGACATGCTCGACGGCAACGGCGTGCGCGCCGCGATCGGCCGGCTGCGCGCGCAGGTCGAGGACCGCAGCATTTCCGCGACCGAGTTGCAGGGCTACACCATCTCGCTGTCCAACTTCGGCATGTTCGCCGGCCGCTACGCGACCCCGGTGGTGGTGCCGCCGACGGTGGCGATCGTCGGCGCCGGCAAGTTGTCGTTCGACGTGGTCGCGGTGATGGGCGGCATCGAGGTGCACCGGCGCATGCCGATCTCGCTGACCTTCGACCACCGCGCCGCCACCGGCGGCGAGGCCGCGCGCTTCCTCAAGGCCCTGCTCGACGACCTCGCGCGCCCGCAATGAGCCCATGATGTCGTCCTGAGCGCAGCGAAGGACCTGTTTTCCGGCAGCGAGCGGATTGCTCGCTACGCCCGGGATGACAAACATCGGGAGGGTCAGCAATGGCACACCGCAGCCGCCTCGCCGGATTCATCATCGACTGCAACGTCGACGACCTCGACGCCGCGGCTGCGTTCTGGAGCCGCGCGCTGGGCGTCGGCATCGCCGATCCCGATGCCGGCGACGGCAGCAGCGAATACCAGATGTTCGGCGGCACGCCCGGAGACCTGCACATCGAGGTGCAGAAGGTCGACCACGCCTCGCGCGTGCACCTGGACATCGAAGCCGACGACATCGACGCCGAGGCCGACCGGCTGGAGCGGCTCGGGGCGAAGCGCGTTGCCTTCGTGAAGCGGTGGTGGGTCATGGAGGCGCCGAGCGGCCAGCGTTTCTGCGTGGTGAAGATGCACCATCCGGAAAAGGGCGCGGCGCCGAACGAATGGCCGTGACTTCACCATAGGCGGCGCAAGCCGCGATGCGAGGTCGGCTTGCGTCGCTCCTGCGCCCTCGCGCCGTCCTGGCGATCGACTCCCGGCCGCAGCCGGGAAAAGGACTACCTGCGCAGCCAGGCGCGGCGCACGAGGATCGCCGCCACCAGCACCGCCAGGAACACCCCGTAGCCCGCGGACGTCGCCAGGATCTGCGGCCACATCGCGCCGTGCTGGCGGTCGGCGTAGCCATGCGACCAGTGCAGGGTGGCGACGAAGGCCGCCAACGCGATGAGCAGCGCGGCGCCGTCGAACAGCCGTCGCCGCGCGTGCCGCGGCTGGCGCGGGTACAGCCAGTACAGCACGCACAGGATCAGGAACCAGGGCGCGAACAGGACCAGCGCCAGGTCCGGCAGGTCGGACAGGTTCACGCCTTGGTTTCTTCCGCCGCGCGCAGGGCGTCCAGCGCCGCCTGGACGGCGGCGTTGTCGGCCTCCGGGCCCAGCGCGAGCCCGGCATCGGCGCCGGTGAACCCATCGCGCCTGAGCGCCGCGATGCGCTGCCCGGCCTCCTTCGGCGACTCGAAGCCGCGGCTCTGCAGCAGCACGCGTTCGCCGTCGACCAGCTTGAAATGGAACCTGCCGTCGGCCTCGCGATACTGCTTGAATACCGGCAGCGCGGCCTGCGCCTGCTTCGCGGTCGCCTTGCCCGCGACACGTGCGCCGAGGTCGCGCAACCCGACCGCCGCGCGCAGTTCGCGCAGGAACGGCGTCGCGTATTGCGCGCGCAGCGACTGCGCGCCGTCACGCAGCTGTTGCTCGATCCGTTCCGGCCGGGCGACCAGGCCTTCGTACTTCTCGCGCAACGGCGCCACTTCGGCATCGATGCGCTCGAACAGCCGTTGCTTGGCATCGCCCCAGCCGATGCCGTCCGCGTAGGCCTGGCGCATCGCTGCCGTCTCGTCGGTACCGGCAAAGGCCTGGTAGAGCTGGAACAGCGCCGAGTCCCCGGTGCCCTTCGCTTCGCCCGGCGCACGCGAATCGGTGACGATCGAGAAGATCAGCTTCTTCAGCTGCTCGCGCGGCGCGAACAGCGGGATCGTGTTGTCGTAGCTCTTGCTCATCTTGCGGCCGTCCAGGCCGGGGAGCGTCGCCACCTGCTCCTCGACCACCGCCTCGGGCAGCGTGAAGTGGTTGCCGTAGAGGTGGTTGAAGCGCTGCGCGAAATCGCGCGCCATCTCGATGTGCTGCACCTGGTCGCGCCCGACCGGCACCTTGTGCGCGTTGAACAACAGGATGTCGGCGGCCATCAGCACCGGGTACATGAACAGCCCGGCGCTGATCCCGGCATCGTCGTCCTCGCCGCCCTCGCGGTTGCGGTCGACCGCGGCCTTGTAGGCGTGCGCGCGGTTGAGCAGGCCCTTGCCGGCGACGCAGGTCAGCAGCCAGGTCAGTTCGGTGGTCTCGGGGATGTCGGACTGGCGGTAGAAGCGGACCTTGTCCGGATCCAGTCCGCACGCGAGCCAGGCGGCGGCGATCTCCAGCGTCGAGCGCTGCACGCGCTCGGGTTGCTGCACCTTCACCAGTGCGTGGTAGTCGGCGAGGAAATAGAAGCTCTCCACGCCCGGCGCGCGGCTGGCGGCGATCGCCGGGCGGATCGCGCCGACATAGTTGCCGAGATGCGGGGTGCCGGACGTGGTGATGCCGGTGAGGACGCGGGTCTGGGGCATGGCGGGCGCGACGGGCGCGCGATCGGGAATGCGGATGCGCAGTTTACCGGAGCGGCCAACCCCACCGGCGGGGCTGGTGCGTTCCATCCCGGGTCCTTCCCCGGAGCCACCGCCATGATCCGCAAGCTGATGTTGCTGTCCACCGTGTTGCTGGCCGCCGCCTGGCACCCCGCAGCGGCCCGCCCGCTGGTCGAAATCACCGTCGTCGATCGCGACAGCGGCCAGGCGCTGCCCGAATACGCCGCGCGCGGCGAGACATGGATCGCCGGCACGCCCGGCCACCGCTATGCCGTGCGCCTGGCCAACCACAGCGGCGAGCGCGTCCTGGTGGTGCTGTCGGTCGACGGCGTCAACGCCGTCAGCGGGCAAACCGCCGATCCCTCGCAGGCCGGCTACGTGCTCGGCCCCTGGGAAAGCGCGGAGATCGCCGGCTGGCGCAAGTCTCTCGACGACATCGCCCAGTTCGTGTTCACCGACCTGCCCGACTCCTACGCCGCGCGCACCGGACGCCCGGACAACGTCGGCGTGGTCGGGATCGCCGTGTTCCGCGAACGCCGCGTGTACCTGCCGCGCTATCCGCAACCGGCACCCCCCGTCGCCAGCGCGCCGCGCGAACGCAACGCCGCGAAAGCGGCGGCGCCGGCGGCGGAATCCTCCGCCGCGGATTCCGCCTACGGCGGCGTCGTGCGACAGGGCATCGGCACTGGCCACGGCGAACGCGAATGGGCGCCGGTCGGCAGCACCAGCTTCGTCCGCGCCAGCACGCGGCCGGTGCAGGTCACGCAGTTGCGCTACGACGACTACGACACGCTGGTTGCGCTCGGCGTGCTGCCGCGCCCGTATGCCGGGTATCCGGCACCGTCGCCAAGCGCGTTCCCCGGCGGATTCGTCCCCGATCCCCCGCTCTGGTGACCTGCCATGGCAAGGGGGCCGGCGTGCGCCGGCCCCCTTGCCCGATCAAGCTTGCGCGCGGCCGACACGGCCGCGTCGCGGATTCATGAATTCAGCGTGCGCTCGAAGTCGCGCACCTCGGTCTCGGCGCGGTCGCGGTCCCAACCGTACTGCTCCTGCAGCTTGCCCGCCAGATACTTGCTGTCGCCATTCTTGACGTCGAACACGTCGTCGGTGAGCTTGCCCCACTTCTGCTGGGCCTGGCCCTTGATCTGGGTCCACTTGCCGGAAATGATGTCCTTGTTCATGCGTCGGATCCTCGTTCTGGGGGGGGAATCCGGCGACGTGCCCGCGCCGCTGAATGCGCAATCGCACGGATCCGTACACCGGACATGCATGGTGCGGCTGCGCACGTTGCCGCACGGTCAATATTCCGTTGCGTGGAACGAAGCTGCCCTCGCGCGCCCCAAAAAAAACGGACCGGGATTGCTCCCGGCCCGCCATGCATCCCTGCCGGCATCTCCGATGCCGTCTCCTCGTCGTCAGCAGTTGCCTTCGACGCTGTCCGTGCAATCCTTGGCGGTATCCTGGATCGAATCTCCAGCCGACTCCATGTCCTTGCCGACGCCTTCGACCGTATGGCAGGCCGCCAGCGAGCCGAGCGACATCATCGCCAGCAATGTCATCGCAAGGAATTTCCGGTTGATACGCATGTGCCTCTCCTGTTGCCGTGGGAGCGAGCGGCGGACGCCGTCGTGCCGCCATGGAAACGGGTCGGGCGTGAAATCGGCGTCTATCGGGCGTCGGGGCCGGAGCAGCCGTTCAGCTGCTAGTCGCGCATCAGGGTCGACTTGCCGAACAGGCTCTCGACCAGGTCGACCGCCAGCAGTGCGGTCCGGTTGCGGGTATCCAGCGTGGGGTTGAGTTCGACGATGTCGAGCGAGCCCATGCGCCCGCTGTCGGCGATCATTTCCATCACCAGTTGCGCCTCGCGGTAGTTCGGGCCGCCAGGCACCGTGGTGCCCACGCCCGGCGCGATGCTCGGGTCCAGGAAGTCGACGTCGAAGCTGACGTGCAGATGGGTGTCGGCGTCGACGCCCGCCAGCGCCTCCTCCATGGTGCGCTTCATCCCGACTTCGTCGATGTAGCGCATGTCGTAGACATCGAGGCCGTGTTCCTTGACCAGCGCCTTCTCGCCTTCGTCGACGGACCGGATCCCGATCTGCCGCACCTGCGCCGGCACCAGCGCCGGCGCGCTGCCGCCGAGCCCGGTCAGCGCGTCCGGGCCGATCCCGCACAGGCAGGCCACCGGCATGCCATGGATGTTGCCCGACGGCGTGACCTCGTGGGTATTGAAGTCGGCGTGCGCGTCCAGCCACAGCACCCGCAACTGCTTGCCCGCCTGGCGGCAATGGCTGGCCACCGCGGTGATCGAGCCGATCCCCAGGCAATGATCGCCGCCCATCAGGATCGGCAGGCGCCCCCCGCGCAATTCCGCGGCGACCGCTTCCATCACCGCGCGGTTCCAGGCCACCACCTGCTCGAGGTGGCGATAGCCGTCGACCGGGCCCAGCCAGGGGTTGAGCGGCCCCTCGAGGTTGCCGCGGTCGACGACGTCGACGCCGCGCGCCGCCAGCGCATCGCCGAGGCCGGCGATGCGCAATGCATCGGGGCCCATCAGCGCGCCGCGATCGCCGGCGCCGATGTCGGTGGGCGCGCCGATCAGTGAAACGGGGGGATAGCGTCGGCTCATGTTCGGCTCCTGGGTGCATTCGCGGCAAGCGGGTCGTGCGTGGCCGCGTCGACAAGCATGCATGCGCCGCGATGCGACTGGTGCCGGCACCCGGATTCGAACTGGGGACCTACCGCTTACAAGGCGGTTGCTCTACCAACTGAGCTATGCCGGCATGGCGGCCGCATTCTAGCGCAGCGGCAGCGTGGTCCATGTCGTCGCGAGGCGCTGGCCGCATCGGGTCAAGGCAGCCGCGCGCAATCCAGCGTTTCGCGACGCGATGCCGATGCAACCGCCTGCGCGTGCGCGGCGTCGAAACCGGCGGCAGCGGCGATATCCAGCCAGGTCGTGGCCGATCCAACCGGCAACGGTTCGGCGCGTACCGGGAAACCCGCCGCAACCAGCTTCGCCACGCGATCCCGCGCCGCGGCCTCGCTGCCATAGCGGCCCAGGGCGATCGTGTTGGCGTCCACTCCGTCGCGCAGCACCAGGTAATCGCTGAAACCGGCGGCGGCGATGCGCTGCGCCATGGCCTGCGCGGCGTCCGGCGACGGCTGGCTCGGCAGGTACACGCGCCAGCCACGCACCGGCGCCGCCTGCGTGCGCGAGGCGATGCGCTGGACCAGCGGTCGCAGTCGCTCGCGCGCCGCCGACGCGGCGGCGGCGTCGGCATAGGGTCCGAAGCTGAAGCATTGCGGCGCGCCGGGGAGGGGCGCGGCGGGCATCGTGGTGGTCGCGCTCACGGGAGGCGCCACCGGCATCCTGGGTTCCGGGCGCGCGCCCGGCGGCAGTTCGCGCAACAGCGACAGGCGTGCGACGCCTTCGGGCTGCACGATCGCCGGCGGTTGCGGCACAGCGCGCGCGGCCCACCACGCGGCGACGCCGACATTGAGCACCAGCAGCAGGACGATCAGCGCGCGCATGAACATGCCGCGATTCTAGACGGCGCGGCCTGTATCGGGGCGTCCCGCGCGACGAGCCGGCACCGCCGTCACCTGCCGGCATGCGCCCAGCGCGCCAGGCCTTCGAGCACCAGGGCGGGTGCATGCACGGCCTCGCCCAGGCGCGGCAGCAGGGCGCCCGCGCCCCCGCCGTGCAGCAGCAACCGCGGCCGTGCGCCGAGCAGGACCGCGGCGGCATCGAGGCTGCCCGCGACCAGCCCGAGCGCCGCACCTTCGCAGCCAGACGCCAGCGCATCGGCGGTGTCGTCGGCGAATACGCGCCAGGTGCCGCCTTCGACCGGCAACTGCGGCGCGCGCGCATGCAGCGCGGCGCGCATCAATGCCGGCGATGGCGCGATCCGGCCGCCGCGATGCAGTCCGTCGGCGTCGAGCAGGTCGATCGTCAGGGCCGTGCCGGCGCCGACCACCAGCACCGGACGTGCCGCCACGCGCGCCCGGGCGGCCAGCAGCGCAAGGAAGCGGTCGACGCCGAGCCGCGACGGTTGCGCATAGGCGATGCGCACGCCGTCGAAGGCCAGCTGCGTGCGCGCCAGCGAAATGCGCGTGCAGCGTCGCGTCAACGCATCCAGCAACTCCGCGCCCAGCGCCGGCGCCGCCACGCTGGCGACGCTGGCATCGTCGAAGCGCGCCGGCAGCCGTTGCTCCCAGCCCGGAGCGAAGGCCGTGCCGTCGTGGTCGATGGCAATGACCTCGCCGATGCGGCCCTCGCGCACGGACGCGCACTTGAGGCGGCTGTTGCCGAGGTCGAACAGCCAGGCGCTCATGCCCGGATCCTCATGCGGCGCGCACGCTGACTTCGCCGGCGTGTACGTTGTGCTCGCAACCTGCGATGCGCACGCGCAATGCGCCATCGGCGGACAACCCGACGACCTGCCCGACGCGATCGTCGCCATCGGCGTGCAGCACGACCTCGCGACCGGCCAATGCGTCCAGTCGCGCATAGCGCGACAGGAACGGCGCCAGGCCATGCGCGTCGAACTGCGCGAGCGCCGGCAACCAATGCGCCAGCAAGGCCGCCGCGAGCGCGTTCCGGGACGGCGCGGCACCGCCTGACAACGTGGCCAGGTCGGTCCAGGGCTGCGCGATCGCGGTCGCGGCCGCCGCCGGCATCGCGACGTTGAGGCCCAGCCCCAGTACCGCGCGCGCCGGCCCGGCGATTTCGCCGCCCCCCTCGACCAGCAGGCCGCCCAGCTTGCGCAGCCCGTTGCCGTCGGCGACCACCAGGTCGTTCGGCCATTTCAGGCGCACGTCGTGGAACCCCAGCGCCTGCAGCGCTTCGGCGGTGGCGACGCCGGCAACCAGGCTCAGGCCCGGCAACCGCGCAAGGCCACCGCCGAACATCCGTGCCAGCGACAGATACAGGTTGGCCGCCAGCGGCGAAGCCCATGCGCGGCCACGGCGTCCGCGGCCGCCGGTCTGGCGCTCGGCCAGCAGCACCGCGGCGCCTGCGCCCGGCGTCGGCCTGCGCAGCAACTCGGAGTTGGTGGAATCCAGCGACCATGCGACTTCCAGCCCGGCAATGGCGTCGCGTTGCGCCGCCGGCAGCTGCGCCAGGATCACGGCGGCTTCCAGCAGTTCCAGCGGATGCGCCAAGGCATAGCCGCGCCCGGGTCGCACGTCGATGGCAACCCCGGCTTCGCGCAGCGCGTTGACTCGCTTCCAGATCGCGGCGCGGGTCTGCTCCGTGCTTCGCGCCAGCGCCGCGCCGGTCGCCGGGCCCTGGATCAGGCGGACGAGCAACTCCCGCTCGTTCACGGGTCGGCGTGGCCGGCAAGGGCCGCAATGCATGGACGGGCGGGCACCAAGGCGGGATCGGCGGGCATGCGGGCAGTCTGCCGGAAGCGGGGGCCAAAATCTGCTGCACCACAGCATGCAACCTTCCGCGGTCCGGCGGCATCCACGCTATAGTGCGCTGTCTCCATCCGGCCAGTGCGTCCTTACAGGATTGCCGCCATGCCCGCATCACGCCAGATCCCCGGTTTCCGTTTCCTGCTGTTGCCGTGCCTGTTGCTGCTGTCGGCCGGGTCGATCGCGGGCGCGCGCGAGGTGCGCCTGCACGGCCCCAACGGCGACGGCGGTTGCCCGGATGCGGCGACGTCGGCGCCGGCTGCCGCGCCGGGCAAGGCCTCCACCACGCCAGCGCGCCATGCCGACAAGATCAAACCGGTGATCACCGTGCGCGGTGGCGGTGGCGGCGACGACAGCGGCACCAGCCACGCGCCGCGCTGGCACAGCTTCCTGCCGGGCATGTTCCGCTGACCCCAGCCGGCGCGGCCCGCATCGGTCCGGACGCCCCATGTTCGGGTTGATCCGCCGCCTGCGGCGCACGCCCAGCCCGATCGACCCGCGGCTCTGGCTTGCCGCGCGAACTGCCCTTCCCTGGCTGCAGGCGCTCGACGGCGAACGCGATGCCGCGCTGGCGGCACTGAGCGCACGCTTCCTCGACCGCAAGACCATCACGCCACTGGCCGGACTCGCGCTCGACGACGGCCAGCGCGTGCAACTGGCGGCGCTGTGCTGCCTGCCGTTGCTGCGCTTCGGCAGCGAAGGACTGCACGGCTGGTCGCAACTGCTGGTGTATCCGGATGCCTTCCGCGTCAATCGCAGCCATGTCGACGCCGCCGGCGTGCTGCACCAGTGGGACGATGAGCTGATCGGCGAGGCCTGGGACGCCGGTCCCCTCATCCTGTCGTGGGCGGACGTGCAGGCGGACATCGCCGACCCTTCCGCCGGCTATTGCGTGGCCGTGCACGAGATGGCGCACAAGCTCGACGTGCTCGACGGCGCGCTCGACGGGACCCCGCCGCTGCCGCGCGCCTGGCAGCTCGAATGGGCGCGCGATTTCCAGCAGGCCTACGACGCCCTCGTCCGCGCAGTCGACCGCGGCCGCCACACCGACATCGACGCCTATGCGGCCGAAGCGCCGGAGGAATTCTTCGCGGTCGCCAGCGAATACCATTTCAGCGACCCGCGCACGCTGCGCCGCGCGATGCCGAAAGTGGCCGCGCACCTGGAAAGGTTCTACGGACCACCGCCGCTGGCGTAACGCGCCGGTGGCGCAAGCGGATGCCTGCGCGAGTTCGGACACATGCGCTGCGAGCCGCTGCCCATGCCGGCTTTGCCGGTCCGCATTGTCCGAGCCGCCTGGTCCAGCGACGTGGACGGACTGTCCAGGCCTCCTGGGAACAGGCGCCGCGTTGCCCGGGGCATCGGGCGGGGAAATCCGCCAACGAACCGGGGAACCGGCGAGCGGCTGCATGGACGCCGGGCCCGATGCCATGCATGGCATCGGCACGCCGGGCAGCGGCGGAAGGAAACGACTACAACCCGGGCGGCAACTGCACCTCGAAACGTGCGCCGCCCAGTTCCGGCGACGCGCCGACCTCGAGCTCGCCGCGGTAGCTGCGCACGATGTCCTGCACGATCGCCAGGCCGATGCCGTGGCCCTGCACGCGCTCGTCGCCGCGCACGCCGCGCTGCAGCACCAGCGCGACCTGCTCGGGCGGGATGCCGGGGCCGTCGTCGTCGACCGCGATCAGCAGGCCGGGGCGCCGGTTGTGCGCGGTGGCGCCGGAGCGGATCGTCAGCAGCACCCGCGAGCGCGCCCACTTGAAGGCGTTTTCCAGCAGGTTGCCGAGCAGTTCCTGGAGGTCGCCGGGTTCGCCGTGGAAGCGCGCGTCCGGGTCGATCTCGAATTCGCAGACCGCGCCCTTGGCCGCGTAGATCTTCTCCAGCCCGCGCACGATCTGTTCGGCATGCGGCTCGATCGCCACCGGCGCGGCGAACAGCTTGTGGCCGCCGGACGCGGCGCGGGCGAGCTGGTAGCCGACCAGGTCGTTCATGCGCCGCAACTGGGTGGCGAAGTCCTCGCGCAATTCGGCCTCGCCGGCATCGCTGTCCAGGCGCGCGTTGAGCACCGCCAGCGGCGTCTTCAGGCTATGGGCCAGGTCGGCCAGTGTGTTGCGTTGGCGCTCCAGGTTCTCGCGCTCGCTGTCGACCAGCGCGTTGATGCTGTCGGTCAACGGTTCCAGCTCGCGCGGATGCTGGCTGCTCATGCGCGTCAACTGGCCACGCTGCACGCGCTTGAGCTCGGTGACCACGCGCCGCAGCGGCAGCAGGCTCCAGCGCAGGACCAGGCCCTGCAGCAGCAGCAGCACCACCGCGGCGATGCCCAGGTAACCCCACAGCGCCTGCCGGAACACGCGCACTTGCCGCGGCAGGGTGCCGGCGTCCTCCATCACGTAAATGGTGTACGGGAACTGGGCTTCCGGGCGCCGTTCGACGTCCCAGATGAAACCGCGCCCGTAGCGGAACACTTCCCCGGACGTGCCGTCGCTCTTGGTCATCGGCAACGGGCCTTCGAATTTCTCCTCGCCGCCGGCCAGCAGCTGCGCCGCAGGCATGGTCGGGCCACGGGTGGAGTTGGACGCCCAGCCGCCGTTCTCCAGCACCACCTCCGCGTACAAGCCGCTGCCGGGACGGTCGAAGCGGCCGTCGGGCGGGGTGAACGGCGGGATCAGGGTACCGTCGCGGGCGAAGTCGACATCGCCGGCGTAAGCGTCGACATAGGCCTTCAGCCGGTCGCGCTGGCCCTGGCTGGCGACATCGACGAAGGCGCGGTCCAGCGCGTAACCGGCCAGCGCCAGGAAGGCGACCAGGCCCAGGCTGGCAGCCCACAACTGCCGCGATTGCAGCGAACGCGGGCGCCAGCGCAGCAGCGGTTCACGCGCGGCCGCCACCGCCCCTCCCCGGAAACAACGATGCCGGCCGCATCACGCGCGCCGGCATCGATCCCCGTGACTGCACACAGGCGTCAGCCGCGGCCACGCGCGGTCAATCGCCCGTCCGCGGGATGGCGAACCGGTAGCCGCGGCCGCGCACGGTCTCGATCGGCTTGAGCGAACCATCGGGATCGAGTTTCTTGCGCAGGCGGCCGATGAACACCTCGAGCACGTTGGAGTCGCGGTCGAAGTCCTGCTGGTAGATGTGCTCGGTCAGGTCGGCCTTCGACACCAGTTCGCCGGCGTGCATCATCAGGTACTCGAGCACCTTGTACTCGTAGCTGGTGAGGTCGACGTTGCTGCCGTTGACGGTCACCGTCTGCGCGGCCAGGTCGAGCACCACCGGACCGCATTCCAGGGTCGGCTTGCTCCAGCCGGCGGCACGCCGCACCAGCGCATTGATCCGCGCCAGCAATTCCTCGACGTGGAACGGCTTGACGAGGTAGTCGTCGGCGCCCTGCTTCAGCCCCTCGACCTTGTCCTGCCAGCTCGAGCGTGCGGTCAGGATCAGCACCGGGAACTGCTTGCCCTCGTCGCGCAACGCCTTGACCAGCTCCATGCCGGACATCTTCGGCAGGCCCAGGTCGATGATGCCCAGGTCGAACGGCACCTCGCGGCCCATGTACAGCCCTTCCTCGCCATCCTGGGCGGCGTCGACGGCATAGCCTTCGCGCTTCAGGCGCGCGGCCAGGGTTTCGCGCAGCGGGGCTTCGTCTTCGACGAGCAGGATACGCATGGGTCACTCCCGGATTTGGGCCGTTGCAGGCCGGAAAACAACCAGATAGGCGGTCAGGGTGCCTATTCAGTCGTCGTCGCTGCGTGTAGGCGACGCCGGTCGCTGCGACCGCGGCTGCTGCGGGTCGTCCATGTATACCCGCACCCGGCCACGCTCGTCGACCACCTTGATCCGGTTGAGGTTGCGGCCGTCATAGGGCACCCGCTCGGCACTGAGCACCTGGCCGCGGGTATCGCGCTGGACCCTGCGGACGCTGTCGGACAGGGTGTCGTCGCCGCCCGGGCCGCGGCTCTGCTGCTCCGCCGCCTGCGGCGGCTTGCGGCCGTGCTGTTGCGGCGCCGCCAGGGCAAGCGCGCTGGTCCCGCCCAGCACGGCGAGCAGGAGCAGCGATGGCAGGAGGCGATGCGACAGCGACATGGCGTGATCCTGAGAGGGAAGTGCGTGGCGCGGAAACCATGGGCAGGACCGAAGCCGGCCGCGGCGGCCGGGGCTGTCGGGCCTGGGTGCATCGAATTGTCGAAACATGGCGGTGAATCCGTCCTTAACTTTTCCCGGCGGCAATGGCCGGGGTTCAGGCCGGTACGCGTCTGCCAGCCCAAAAGCGCTGCCCCTGGAGCGCTGCCCCTGGGTGGCGCGGCTTCAGAAGATCTCGCCGACGCAGCAGCGCAGGGAACCACCGCCGGCTTCGATCGCGTCCAGTTCGACCTCGCCGACCCGGAAGCCGGCCGCGGCAAGCGCGCCACGGCTGCCCGGTGACAAGGCGCGCGCGGCCCGCGCGCTCATCCAGACGACGTCGTCCGACAGTGCGATCGCGTTGCCGGCGAAGGCGGCGTGCTCGGCCGGCGACAGCAGCACCGCGTGCGGCGCGTACAGCGCGGCGATCGCGTCGACCACGGCCGGGTCGGCGAAGCCGTGCGGGCAGACCAGCGCGACGCGTCCGGCCAGCACCGCCAGCACCACGTTGGTGTGGTACTCGCCCGCCGCCAGGTCGAACAGCAGGGTGGCACGCAGGCCCAGGGCTTCGTGCATCAACCCTGCGCCGGCTTCGTCGCAGCGCTCCGACAGCCCGCACAGGCCGATGCCCCGGGCCCGGTCGATCACCAGCGCGCCGGTCAGTTCGCAGGGGTGCGGCTGGGTGGACAGGTCGATCTCGGCGTAGTCGAGCAGCCCGCCGAAGAAGCCGCGGATGTCGGCGCGGGTCGCCTCGTGCCGGCGCACCGGGTGGCGCATGCGCCCGACCACGTAGCGGCCGGCCGCGGTGGCGAAGACGTTGTTCGGGAACAGCGCATCGGGGGCCTGCGGATCGCCCGCGAAACAGAGCGTCGGCAGCACCTGCGACAACGCACGCTGCAGGTCGCGATGCTGGGCGCTGGCGCGCGCGGCGTCGAACCCGGCGGCGTCGGCCATGTAGCGGTTGTCGGCCGCGGACTGCCCGGCGCGGGCGAAGCCGTCCGGCGCCACCAGGAACGCGGCGCGCGCGGTGGCCGGGCCGAAGTCGGGCGCGAGGCCGCGGGCGCGGTCGAGGAAGGCGGCGGTATCGCGGGTGATCATGCGGCAAGGCTCGCGGTGGATCGGGTGGCGTCGAGTGCGCGCTCGACCAGCGACCAGTCGGCGCCGGGCAGGTGCGCCCCTTCGCTCAGGACCTGGCGGAAGGCGCGGCCGCCGCGCTCGCCGTTGAACAGCCCCAGCAGGTGGCGGCTGACGTGCTTCAGCGCAATCCCCTGCGCCAGCCAGGCGTCGACATGCGGGCGCAGCGCGCGCAGCAACGCGGGGCGATCCTGCAGCTGGCCGCCGAACCACGCCACGTCGAGCCGGTGCAACAAATAGGGATCGTGGTAGGCGGCGCGGCCGAGCATGGCGCCGTCGGCGTGCTGCAGGTGCGCGGTCGCTTCCTCCAGCGAGGCGATGCCGCCGTTGACCACCACCTGCAACTCCGGGCGCTCGCGCTTGAGGCGGTAGGCCCAGTCGTAGCGCAACGGCGGCACCGTGCGATTCTCCTTCGGCGAGAGGCCCTTGAGCCAGGCATTGCGCGCGTGCACCACGAACGTGCGGCAGCCGGCGCCGGCGACGCGGTCGATGAAGTCGCCGAACACCTCGTAGCGCTCGTCGTCGTCGATCCCGAGCCGGCATTTCACCGTCACCGGCACGGCGCGGCCGTCCTCGGCGAGCGCCGCGAGCATGGCCGCGACGCTTTCGGCCACCAACCCCGGTTCGCGCATCAGGCAGGCGCCGAAGCGGCCGGCCTGGACCCGGTCGGACGGGCATCCGCAGTTGAGGTTGATCTCGTCGAAGCCGGCCTGCGCGCCGACCAGCGCCGCCCGCGCCAACAACCCTGGCTCGCTGCCGCCGAGCTGCAGCGCGACCGGATGCTCGACCGGATCCAGCGCCAGCAGCTTCGTCCGGTCGCCGTGGATCACCGCGTTGGCGTGCACCATCTCCGTGTACAGCCGCGCATGCGGCGCGAGGATGCGGTGGAACACGCGGCAATGGGTGTCCGTCCAGTCCATCATCGGGGCGACGGACAGGCGCAGGCGATCGGCGGCGATGGCGGTGGCAGCGGTCATGCGACGCGCATTGTAAGCGGCGGCGGCTGAGCGCCGGCCGGCGGCGGCCACGCTCAGCCCGGCGGCGGCTGCCAGATCATGTGCACGTCGGCGCGCGCGTAATGCGAGCCCGGCCGCGGCGCCGGGTGGTGGACGAAACCCGCGCTCTCGTACAGGCGCAGCGCCGGCCGCAGCTGGCTGCTGGATTCCAGGTACAGCTCGCGGCCGCCGAGCCGGACATGGGTGTCGATCGCGGCCAGCAGCAATGCGCGGCCGATGCCGGCGCCGCGCAGGTCCGGCTGCACCGCCATCTTGGTCAGCTCGTGGACGCCATCGCCGTCGCGGCGCAGGGCCACCGTGCCCACGGCGCGTTGCGCCCCGCCCTCGCCCAGCAACGCGAACAGCACCCGGCCGCCATCGGCGAGCAGGTGGGTTTCCGGATCGTGCAGCACCAGTTCGTCGATCGGCTCGACCACGAACCAGCGCCGCAACCATTCCAGGTTGAGGCGCGCGAAATCGTCGCGCCAGCGCGGCGCGAAATCGACGATGTGGAGGTCGGTCGGAGTGTCCATGGGCGCGCTCGAGGAGACGAAGCGGGTTCAATCACGCGACAGATGCGCGATCGCCGCGGTCGCGGCTTGGCGGTCGTTGTCGTCGAACGGCACGACCACCAGTTCGGCGACCGTGCCTGGATCCAGGCAGCGCGCATTGACGTCGATACCGTCGGGATGGCTGCGCGGGACGTAGAACGACTTGATGCCGCAATGGCGGCAGAAGCGGTGCCTGGCCGCGCCGGTGTTGAACGTGTATTCGACCAGGTCTTCGGCGCCGCACGACAGGCGGAAGCGCGCGGCCGGCACGATCAGGTGCCAGAAGCCGCCCATGCGGCAGATCGAACAATTGCAGTCGAGCACCCGCAGCGCGGCGGGGGCGTCGACCTCGAAACGCACGCGGCGGCAATGGCAGCCGCCGCGATGCGTGACCAGGCCAGGGGCGATGGGCTGCGATTGGGCAGGCGTGTTCACCCGCCCATTCTAATCAACCCTTGCCGTTGCCCTTGCCGTTGCCCTTGTCGGCATTGCCCTTGCCGGGCTTGCCGGAATTACCCTTGTCGGCTTTGCCGTTGCCGTTGCCGTTGCCGGACTTGCCATGGTCGCCACCGGATTTGCCGCGGTCGGCCTTGTCGGCATTGCCGTGCTCGGCGTTGCCCTTGGCCTTGCCGGAATTGCCACGGTCGCCACCCGACTTGCCGGCATTGCCCTTGCCCGGATGATCGAACACGGCGATGCCGTCGGGGCCGCGGCCGCGATCGGGGAACTCGATGCGCAGGCTGTCGTCGATCCGGATCGGGCGCGCCCAACGGTCATAGCTGGGCACGAAGCCCTTCTTCAGCCGATGGAACTCCGGCGAGCCGGGCTTGATGCCCAGGCGTTGCGCGAGCACGCCCCAGCCCTGGCCGTGGTCCTGCTGCCACTGGTCGACCACATAACGGCACGGCTGTCCGATCACCTGCGCGATCGCGCAGGCGTAGTACACATCGCCCGGCGCCCAGCGCTGGGTGACCAGCAGGTCGCTGACCAGGTCGCGCGGTGCGCCGTAGTAGCGCGTCATCTCGTCGACGAACGGCTCCCGGTAGCGATAGCCGTACTGGTTGATGTCATTGAGGGTGTTGTCCACCCACACATCGCCGGTGCGGGGATTCCAGCCGAACACGAAGTCCTGCGCGGCGACGCCGCCGGCGGCGGTAGAGAGCGCTGCGGCCAGCGCCAGGGCCTTGAGGTTGCGATACATGCGGGTTGTCTCCAGTGGGAAGGGGCACTTCGCGGAACGTCCGCGCTCTGGTTGCGCAAGTCGATGCGCAGGGACAGGTGGTCATCATCCACCGCGGCGCTGAACCTGGCGCCAATGTCGCATCCCGGCCGGGGCCGGCGATTCACCGGTTCAAGGTGCAGTCGTCGCCGTGACGGGCACGAGAAAATCCCCGGGGCCAGGGGCCAGCGGACGGCCGTGCCAGTCGCGTGCTTGCAGGCGACCGTCGGGCAGCAACGCATACGCGCGGCGGCTGCCGGCGCCGTCCTGCAGCCGCAACAGCGCATGCTCCTGGCGCCACCGTCCGTGCTCGACGAAACGCGTGGCGTCGTCGCCGGCCTGGTAAACCTCGGTCAGGGTGTAGTCGCGGGTCGCGCCCTCGCGCCGCAGCAGCAGGTGCGTGTCGATCGCGTCGCAGTCCGCGCAGGGCATGCGCCCCCGCCATTCGATGCGGTCGCCGCCGGCATCCAGGGCCGGTGGATGGTTTGCGCGCGATGACGGCGCCGGCGCGTCGCACGCCGCCAGCGCGAGGCACGACAGGAGGATGGACGCGGGCAGGAGCCGGGGCATGGCGCGATTGTGCCGCAGCGTCCTGCACGTCGCCATGACGCCGCGGCCCCTACGCTGCGCGCCATGGCCATGCACCCGCACGCAATCCGGACCCGCGCGATCGACCCCGAGGCGGCTCGCAGCCTGCGGCAGCGGCGTCGCTGGTGGCTGTTGCTGGTGGTCGCGATCCTGCTCGGCGCCTACGCCAGCGCGTTGTCCTGGGTGACCAAGCGCGTCGAGGCGGGGGTGGAGCGCAGCATCCAGCCATTGCCGGTGGTGATGCAGGACCGCCAGCACGACGCGGGCTAGCCGGTCGGCGGCACTGCCTCATTTGGCGGCAGCGGCATCCAGTTGGCCAGACGAAATCCGGCCGTCGTTGCACAGCGGAATGCGTGCCGTCGAAGCAGCCCCGCTCGCTGCCGCGGATTCCGCTCAGCGGGCTTCGAGCACGAACTTGCCGAACGCGATCCCGATGTCCCAGCCCTGGCCGGTACCGGCCAGCGCCAGCGAGACATCGCCCTTGGTCATCGCCTGCGCCTTGCTCGACTTCACCGCGCCTGCGTGCGCCTCGGCGGTGGCATAGGTGCCGAGCACGTCGCGGATGTCGTGCACGCCCGAGAATTCGCCAACACCGTTCTCGATCCGCGACTTGCCGAAACTCAGGCCGCCGCCCTTGGCACTGATCCGCACCGCCATCCGCTGGCCGTTGTCGCAGCTGACGGTGCCCTCGCCCGATGCGGTCTTGTAGAACACCGACCAGCCAGCCAGGTCGAAAGTCAGCTTGCAGTCGATTTCCCCGGCCGCGCGTGCGGGCGCGGCGGAAAGCAGCAGTGCCAGCGCGGCCGGCAACAGCATCAGCGGGGCGGACCTGGGCATGGGCGATCTCCGGGAGGGTGGAAAGCCTGCAGCCTACCGAGCAATCGGTACCGGTGGCGCAAAGGCGGGAATGAAGCGGCGCCGGCCCACGGGCCGGCGCCGCCTTTGTGCCTGCCGATCATCGCGACGATCGATCAGTCAATGCCGGCGCTCGCTGCCGGTCAATCGTCATCGTGCCAGCGGCGATCATCCCAGCGGCCATCGCGCTCGTAACGGTCGCGGTCGTAGCGCGCGTCGTAGTACTGCACCTTGCACTTGCCGTGCTTGTTGCACTTCATGTCGCGGCTGCCCGGGCCGTTGCGGTAGTAGCCGTAGGCATTGCCGTACGGCGGGCCACTGCGGGAGCGGTACTCGTAACCACGCGGGTCATAACCACGCGGAACCACCCGGTAATAGACGACGCGGCCGTAACGGTCGCGGCTGGCGACCAGGCGATCGTTGTAACCGTAGTCGCCATAACGGTAATACGGCACGCCGCTGCGCAGCACGACATCGGCGATGTCGACCAGCACCCGGGTGAGGCTGTCCTGCGCCTGCACCGGTGCCGGCGTCATCGCGCCGAAACCAAGGCCGGCGGCCAGGACGGCAGGGGCGAACCAGCGGGACAGCATGTTCATGGCTTCCTCCTTGCGGGCCCGCGACGGTTTCGCGGACACGGGGACACCATGCGACGGCCCGGGTGAACTGGTTTTTAACCGTGCCGGCGCCAGTCAGCGGGCGTTCCGGGGCGGTACGGCGCGCGCCTGGATGCCCGCGCTCAATCCGCGATGGCGCGCACCGCGGCCGGCAGGTCCGTGGGGGTGGCAGCGTTGCGCAGGCGCGCGGCCATGCCCGCGCCCAGTTCGGCCTCGGCCTCGTGCGCCCAGGTGACGTGGTAGGGCATGTGCACGCCCCAGCCGCCGAGTTCGATCACCGGCACGATGTCCGAGCGCAGCGAGTTCCCGATCATCACGAATTGCGCCGGCGCCAGCCCGAATTCGCCCAGCACGCGCGCATAGGTCGACGCATCCTTCTCGCTGACGATCTCGATCCGCGGGAACAAGTCGGCAAGGCCGGATTCGCGCACCTTGGCTTCCTGGTGGAAGAGGTCGCCCTTGGTGATCAGCACCACGGCGTGCTCGCGCGCGATCTCCGCGACCGCATCGCGGATCCCCGGCAGCAGTTCCACCGGATGCCGCAGCAGCGACTTGCCGAGTTCGACGATGCGCTGCAGGTCGGCGGCGGCGATGCGTGTGTCGGTAATCGCGATCGCCGCCTCCAGCATCGACAGGGTCATGCCCTTGGCGCCGTAGCCGAACAGCGCCAGGTTGCGCTTCTCGACCGCGTACAGGCGGTCGTGGACGTCGTGCAGGTCGACGTAGGTCGAGACGATGCGCTCGAACTCCGCCTGCGCGGCGCGGTAGTAATCCTCGCTGCGCCACAGCGTGTCGTCACCGTCGAAGCCCACCAGGCGGATGTCGTTGCGCATCGGCGCAGTGTATGGCGAGCCGCCGCACGCGTCACCGCCGGCCGCAAGAATGGAGGGCGGCTCACGCCGCCCTCCCTGCCACAACCTTTCTTGTCGTTATGCGGCTGCCCTTGCAAGCGCAAGCCCGATGCGGACGCCTCACGGCGTGCTGCTGTCCTGCTGGTTGGCATCGCCGGCGGGGGGAGTCGCCGTTGCAGTGCCGGCGGCGCCGGTGGGGACTGTCGTCGGCGTGGCCGGCGCGGCGAGCTCCGCTGCGGCGGACGCGCCGCAGCGGAGCGATGGCTTCACTGCATCAGCCGCCGGAGCCGGTGGCGACCTTGCCGTTGGCGGCGAGGTAGGCCTTGTACTCGTCGGTGGTCAGGGCGCCATCCTTGTCCGCATCGGCGGCCTCGAACGACTGGCTCAGGCTGTCGATCGGCGCGGCCTCGGTCCTGGTGAGCTTGCCGTCCTTGTCCGCATCGAGGTCCGACCAGGTGACCTTCCCGGCGGCTGCTGCGGGTTGCGCCGGGGTAGCGGGGATAGCCGCGGTGCCCGCCTGCGGATCGGCGGGCGTGGCGGGCGTGGCGGGCGTGGCCGGGGTCGCCGGCTGTGCGGCGGCGTTCTCCTGGCCGGTGGCGCCGGCATTGGCGTCCTGGGCGAAGGCCAGCGGCGCGGACACGACCGCGGCAAAGGCGAGGCCCAGGGACAGGAAGTAGCGGGAAGTCATGTTGGTCGCTCCGTGTGTGAGGGGTTGGAGTGCTGCGGTCTGCGCCGCATCGCCACGGTGCTGCCGCGTCGATGAACCGCAACACGCGCTGAATCGTTAACGCAACGTTGGCTTAACCAGCCCGCGGTGCCGATGCGCTAGCGCATCCCGCGGGTTCGGGCGCGTGCAATGCCGCCGCCCAGGCACGGCAAGGGGGGTGCGCCGGACAGAAGCGCGCGTCCCCATGGCTGCCTGGCTGAACACAACACAACCTTCACGTGGAAGGGTCGGCGCGCTGGAATCAGGCCTCGTCCTCGCCACGCGCATCGACTTGCCACTGGCCGTCATCGACGGCCACCGTGATCGAGATCGGGCGGCAGCACACCTGGCAATCCTCGATGTAGCGCTGCTGGCCCGCCGAATCGTCGACCAGGATCTCGATCGACTCGCCGCAGTACGGGCACTGGATGATGGCACTGGGCAACATGGCGTAACCCCCGGCGGTGGCGGCACTGTGTCTGTGTCGGGGCCGCGGCTGCGGATCCGATCCCGTGGCGTGCGGCGCGGCCGGGCGAACGAAGGCGGGCGCCGCGAACGGCGCCCGCACGTTTCCTGCTGCGCCTGCCGCGCAGCTTACCGCTGCTTCGGCATGTCGGCCTTGGCCCAGGTGCGGTACTCGGCGTCGGTAACGAAGCCGTCGCCGTCGCTGTCCATGGCCGCGAAGTCCAGGCCGGCGTCGGCTTCCGCCTCGGTGGCGCTGACCTTGCCGTCGCCATCGGCATCGAGCCTGCCGAACACGTCGCGCGTCACCACCGCAGAATGGCCGGCGGCGTGCGCCGCGCCCTGCGAGGTGTCCATCGCGCCCTTGGCCGACGCGCGGTACTCGGCGTCGGTGACGAAGCCGTCGCCGTCGCCGTCCATGGCCGCGAAATCAAAGCTGGCATCGACGCCGGCCTCGGTCGCGCTGATCTTGCCGTCGCCATCGACGTCGAGCCTGCCGAACACGTCGCGCGTCACCACCGCCGAATGCGCCTGGGCGTGCGCGGCACCCTGCGAGGCATCCATCGCGCCCTTGGCCGACGCGCGGTACTCGGCGTCGGTGACGAAGCCGTCGCCATCGCCGTCCATGGCCGCGAAATCGAAGCTGGCATCGACGCCGGCCTCGGTCGCGCTGATCTTGCCGTCGCCATCGGCGTCGAGCTTGCCGAACACGTCGCGCGTCACCACCGCCGAATGCGCCTGCGCGTGCGCGGCGCCCTTGGCCTGCGCACCGACCGCGGCCTGCGGCTGTTGCGCGGATTTCATGGCATCGCCATCGGCAGGCGGCGGGATTTCAGTCTGCATCGCTGCCGAAACCGCGGTTCCGGCGCGCGGGCTGGCCTGCGGCGGCAGGCTGGGCGCCTGCGGCATGGCGGGCGCCGGCGGCGTCGCCGGGACGGCCGGAAGCTGTGCCTGGGTGTGGCCCGCGCCGTTGAGGGCCCCCTGTGCGCTCTGCGCCAGGGCCAGCGGGGAAAACACGGCGGCGGCCAATGCCACCGCGAGCAGGTTGCGATTGCGTACTTGCATGGGTTTCTCCAATTCTTGTGCGTGGGCCCGCGACGCCAGGCATCGCGGAGTGCGGCCGACCTTGGCCCCTTGCCGATGTATCGGCGGTGAGCGTTGCGCTGAATGCGCGTGCGTTTAACGCGCAACGAAGATCGCGTTGCGGCGACGGCCGGCAAGTTGAAGGCCGCGTGAGGGCGCGTCGGCGGTCGCGGTGCTACCTGGCCGCCGCCAGGCCGTGCAGGGCGACGCGATAGGCCGCGTGCAACGCCTGCACCTTGGCCACGTAGGCCCGGGTTTCAGCGTAAGGCGGCACCCCGCCATAGCGCGCGACCGCGCCGATCCCGGCGTTGTACGCGGCGGCGACCAGCGTCAGGTCGTCGTGGTAACGGCGCTTGAGGCGCATGATGTGGCGTGCGCCGGCACCGATCGACTGCTGCGCCGAATACGGGTCGCGCACGCCGTATTCGCGCGCCACCGCCGGCAGCAGCTGCATCACGCCCTGCGCGCCCTTCGGCGACAAGGCATGCGCGTCGAAGTCGCTCTCGGCATGCGCGATCGCGCGCAGCCAGGCGTCGTCGACGCCGGTATCCCTGGCCGCGGCGCGGAACTGCGCGGCGTACACGTCCGTGCGCGGCTTGCCGAGCGTGCCCTGCCCCGCGTGCGCGGGCGAACCCGGCGGCGTGCGCACGGTGAAGCCGAACACGCGGGTCGAACCCGGCAGGTTGCGCGTGCTGTATACCGTGCGGCCGTCCTGCTGCCGCTGGTACAGCGTGCCCTGCACCACGCCCAGCTCGCCCCACAGGTTGGGCACGACGGCGGCATCGTCGTCGATGGTGTGCGCCTTGCACCTGGAACCGGGTTCCGGCGCGGTGGCCAGGCTGACGGTGCCCTGCTGCACGCAGCGGTACACGGTCCGCGCCTGCGCGACCGGCAACACCCCGGCCAGCAGCAGCACCGCCGGCAGCAGCCAGCGGCGGCGAAAGGCAGTGCGGGGGACGGCGCCTGGCATGCGCGCAGTCTAGGGGCGCGGCCTGAACGGCCCCAGTGCGGATGGTTGGCTGACTTCCGGCCTGCGACGTCGCTGCACGACCGGCGGCTCGCGCATGCCGCGCTGCAGGCGTGGCGCGATGCGGATAGCATCGCGTGCGGTTCCCGATGGATGCACGCGATGGCCGGCTGGCAGGACCTGATCCGCGACGTTCCCGACTTTCCGAAACCCGGCGTGGTGTTCAAGGACATCACCCCGCTGCTGGCCGACGCCGACGGCTTCAACGCCGCGATCGACGTGCTCGCCGCGCCATGGCGCGGGCTCGCGCTGGACGCGGTGTTCGCGATCGAGTCGCGTGGTTTCATCCTCGGCGCCGCGGTGTCGCGGGTCCTGGGCACCGGCTTCGTGCCGATCCGCAAGGCCGGCAAGCTGCCCGCGCGCATCCACGCCCAGGACTACGCGCTGGAGTACGGCAGCGACCGGCTGGAGATCCACGCAGATGCCGTCGCCCCGGGCGCACGCGTGCTGATCGTCGACGACGTGCTGGCCACCGGCGGCACCCTGCAGGCGGCACTGGCGCTGGCGCGCCTGCAAGGCGCGCAGGTCGCCGGCGCCGCCGTGCTGATCGAGCTCGCGGGCCTCCATGGCCGCGCGCGCTGGGACCCGGAACTGCCGCTGGAAACGGCGATCGTCTACTGACGCGGCGCCGCAGGCCGCGACCGTCCACGGTCGCGGTGGCCGGCGCGGGCAACGCCTGGACGCATCGGCCTGCTGATCGTTCCCGCGCCAAGCGGGGTGCGGACCGCGCTTGGGCGCTGGTGACGACATTCGATCCAGGCCTGTACCGCGGTCGCGCCCGCGGCGGTCACTGGCCTTGCGGTCACTGGCCCTGGGGCGCCGCGGCCATGTCGGCGCGGTGCTTGACGATCTCGTCGGCCGACAACTGGCCGTTGCCATCGGCATCGGCCACCGAGAAGTGCTCGTAGAGCATTTCCGTCGACGACAGCTCGTCCGGGGTGATGCCGCCGTCCTGGTTCTTGTCCATCTGCTCGAACGTCAGCCCGGCGCTGGCGTCGTTGCCGGCGGCCGTGGCTGCCGGGAGGTCGGCGTCGGCCGGCGCGGGAGTGGTTGCGTAGGGATCGGTGGCCGGCGCGGTCGCGGCGGGCGCGGTGGTGGCCGCCGGTGGCGCGGCCGTGTCGTCGGCGGGCGGCGTGCGGTTGCAGGCCGGGAGCAGGGTGACGGCGGGCGCCAGCAGGGCCAGCAGGGCGACGGCGTTGAGCTTCATTTGCAGCCTCCGGTTCGGGTGGACAATGCATGCCCACGCATGGTTGGGTGGCGGCACGCTCGCAACCACCGCGTTAAGCCATGGCGACGATCGCATCAGCGCGCGCATAACACTCGCGCCCGCGGACCGGCCTTACTGCAGTTGCGGCAGCGGCACGTCCGGCGCCGCGCTCATCTCGATCATCACCGCGCCACCGGGATTGTTGCTGCGGATGGTGAAGCGGTTGTCCTGCAGCAGCACGATGTCGACCGGATAGGCGATGCCTTCCTCGATCATCGTCAGCCGGCCATCGGCGTAGCGCCAGCTGCCGGTCGACGGGGTGCCGTTGGGCGAATCCATCAGCAGCGTGCCGTCGCCGAGGAAGGTATAGGTGCTGCCGGCTTCGACCGCGGAACTGGCGGTCACGCGCCAGACGCGATCGGCGAACGCGGGCGTCCCGGCGTCCGTCGCCGCGGTCGCCGCGGTGTCGCCCGTCGCTGCCGCCGGAGCGGCCGGGGCGGGCGTTGGCGTTGCCGGGGTTTCCCGCGCCGTCGCCGTATCCGGCGGCGCGGCCGGTGGCGGATTGGCGTTGCAGGCGGCCAGCGCCACGAAGCTCGTGGCCAGCATCAGCATGCGCATGGAACGTCCTCGTACCGAATGGAGGCAGCGAGCATAGGCCGGCGCACCGCGAACGGCGCGTCATCGGCACCGGAGGCGCGTGGTCATGCGGTGTTCATCCCCGCGACCCGCGCTCACGCCGCGTGCACTCCGGGTACCCGAGCTTTGCCCCATCCCCAATCAGGTATCGCCACATGGATGGCACCGGCCCGCAAACCGCCACCACCGCCGAACTCGACGCGATGCTGCGCGCGCTGGATGCCGACCTGCCGCGGCTGCAGCAAGGCAGCGACGATGTGTTCGCGCTCGCCAGTGCCTGGGCCGAGCGCCACGACGCCATCCTCGCGTGCGCGCCGCCGGCATTGCATGAGGCGGTCGCGGCGCGGCTGGAACGGCTCGGCATCCGCTGGGGCCTGGCTCCCGGGGCCCGCGTCACCCGCGAGTTCCCGGCCCTCAAGGCGCACGCCCTGCGGCGCCGCGTCGGCGAGCGGTAGGCGGCCCGCATCGCATCCCCTGGCCCGGGCGCGCGCCGGGCAGCGCAGGCCTCATTCGGCGTCGACGTCGATCCTCACGCCCTGCACGCTGTTCTCGACGATGGTGACGACGAAATCGCGCTCGCCGTCGTGCCTCTTCACCAGCACGTCCTCGCCGTCGTCCACTTCGATGTCGTAGCGCCCGCCGGCCTGCGCCTGCAACGCATCGCGCACCGAGCGTGCCACGCCGTTCTCGGAACGCCCCTTGGCGACCTCGACCGTCGCGCGGACCGGCTCACCCACCGCCGGCGCCAGCTGCAGCACGATCCTGCCGGCCGATTCGGCGTTGCCGCTGAATTCCAGCCGCCACTTGTTCCCCACGCCGTCGGCGATGGCGGCCGACGCGGCCAGGCCCAGGCACAGGCCGAGGATGTATTTGCGCATGACTGGCTCCGCTGCGTATTTCGAGGCAAAGAGCAATAGCCACGCCATGGTTAAGCAGCGGTGAGATATTGCGAAAACTGCCGCCCCGAGATTCAGGTTGCAGCCGTTCCGGCCGGAACCGGGGTGTCCCCGTCGCCCGTGGGCCGCCGTCACCGCGCCACGGCAAGCTGGCCGGACCCGTCCGCGGCGTCGTGGACGCCGGCACAGCCGGCGCCATCGTCCCGCCAGTGCGCGCCCAGGTTGCCGGGCCGGCGCAGCGCAGCGCCCAGCAGCGCCGCGGCCAGGCGCGCCTCCCAGCCCTCGTCGGCCAGCGCGCGCAACTCGTCCTGGGCCCGCCGCATCGCGTCTTCTGCCCGCACCGGTCCGGCGGCGCGCCACAGCCACCCGCGCAACGCGGCGCGGTCGGCGGCGTCCAGCCCGGGACCGCGCTTGAGCAGGTGCGACGCCGCACCGGGACGCGCGGACGCGCGCGGCAGCCGCGCCACCACCTGTCCGGTGCGGCGGCCGCAGACGACGCCTTCCAGCAGCGAGTTGCTGGCCAGGCGGTTGGCGCCGTGCACGCCGTTGCAGGCGACTTCGCCGACCGCGTACAGCCCCGGCAGCGAACTGGCGCCGTCGGCATCCACGGCGATGCCGCCCATGTGGAAATGCGCGGCCGGGGTCACCGGGATCGGGCTGCTGCACGGATCCAGGCCCTGCGCCCGGCACGCCGCCAGCACCGTCGGGAACCCCGCCTCCCAGCCCGGCGCCAGCGCGGTGGCGTCCAGCCACACCGGGCCCTCGCGCTGCGCCTGCCACACCGTGCGCGCGACGATGTCGCGCGGCGCCAGGTCGGCCATCGGATGGAAGCCCATCAGCAACCGGCCGCGATGGTCGCGCAGGCGTGCGCCGGCGCCGCGCAGGGCTTCGGTGACCAGCGGCAGGGTGGTGCCGGGGGCGCGCAGGGCGGTGGGATGGAACTGCACGAATTCCAGGTCGCGCACCCGGGCGCCGGCGGCCTGCGCCAATGCCAGCCCGGAGCCGGTGCAGCCGACGGGATTGGTGGTGTGCGCGAACAACGCCCCGAGCCCGCCGGTGGCCAGCACCACCGCGGCGGACTCCACCACCTCGCAGCAGCGCCCGGCCGGGTCGCGCAGGCGCACGCCCACGACCGCGCCCTCGCGCAGCAGCAGCGCGTCGGCATCGACCTGCTCGCGCCACTGGATGTGCGCCGCGTCGCGCGCGCGCGCCAGCAGCGCCGCGCTCACCCGCGCGCCGGTGCGGTCGCCGCCGGCATGCGCGATCCGCGCCACGCCGTGCCCGCCCTCGCGCCCCAGCGCCAGGCCGGCGCCGGCGCCGTCGAACGCGACCCCCTGCGCCTGCAGCCAGGCGATCGCTTCAGGCGCCGCCGCGGTCAGGCGCAGGACCGCATCGATGTCGTTGTGCCAGGCGCCGGCGGCGGCGGTGTCGCGCGCGTGCGCCCAGGCGCTGTCGCCCGGTGCCAGCGCCGCGGCGATCCCGCCCTGCGCCAGCAGGCTGGCGCCGCCCTCGCCCAGGCCTGCGCGGTTGACCAGCAGCACCGGCGCCGGCGCCGCCGCCAGCGCGGCGCTGAGCCCGGCGACGCCGTGGCCGACCACCACCACCGGCCGCCGCGGCGCGGCCACTACACCGTCTCCTTGCGCCCCACCGCCAGCATCCGGTCCAGCGCGGCGCGCGCGCGCGCCGCGACGTCCGGCGCGATCACGATCTCGTTGCCGAGGTCGCGCAGGCAGGCATGGATCTTCGGCAGCGTGATCTTCTGCATGTGCGGGCACAGGTTGCAGGGCTTGATGAACTCCGTCTCCGGGAACCGCACCCGCAGGTTGTCGGCCATCGAGCATTCGGTGACCAGCGCCACCCGCGCCGGGCGCTCGCGTTCCAGCCACTTGGTCATGCCGCTGGTGGAACCGACGAAGTCCGCTTCCGCCAGCACTTCCGGGCCGCATTCCGGGTGCGCGAGCACCACCGCGTCGAAGCGCTCGCGCGTGTGCCGCGCCTGCTGCGCGGTGAACTTCTCGTGCACCTCGCAGGTGCCGTGCCACAGCACCAGCTCGACCTCGGTGCGCCCGGCCACCCACTGCCCCAGGAAGTTGTCGGGCAGGAAGATCACCTTGTCGGCACCCATCGACTCCACCACCTGCACCGCGTTGGCCGAGGTGCAGCAGGCGTCGGACTCGGCCTTGACCTCGGCCGAGGTGTTGACGTAGCTGACCACCGGCGCGCCGGGATGCCGCGCGCGCAAGGCGCGCACGTCGGCGGCGGTGATCGAGGACGCCAGCGAGCAGCCGGCCTCGCGGTCGGGGATCAGCACGGTGCGGTGCGGCGCCAGGATCTTGGCGCTCTCGGCCATGAAATGCACCCCGCACAGCACGATCAGCTCGCTGTCGCAGTCGGCCGCGACCTGCGCCAGCGCCAGCGAGTCGCCGGTGATGTCGGCCACGCCGTGGAAGATCTCCGGCGACTGGTAGGTGTGGGCCAGGATCAGCGCCCCGCGCTGCTTTTTCAGCGTGCGGATGGCGTCGATCCACGGCAGGTGCAGCGACACCTCCAGGCACGGCATCAGCCGCTCCAGGGTGGCGCGCAGCCCGGCGTATTCGTCGTGCAGCGAGTCGCGCCATTGCGGGGCCGCCACGGCGGCGCTGTTGCCTTGCATGTGTCGTCTCGGTGGGATGGGGGGTGCCGGAAACTCAGCGACGGTGCGCCGCGGCCGCGGGATTGCGCCCTAAGGGCGGACGGGCGGCGCCATCGGGCGGCGCCGTGCGCAGGCGCAGCGCCTGCGCCGCGGGCAGCACCGCGTGCGCGTACACCGCCGCGGCCTGGTCCGGATCGAAGTCGGCATGCTTGCGCTTCCTGACGCCGTGGTCGGACAGCAGCACGTGGGTATCGGCCACCACCCCGGCCTTGGCCAGGCACGCCGACACGCACTTGAGCACGCAGCCGTCCAGCGCCAGGATCGGGCGCCCGGCCTGCGCGGTGCGCACCAGCCCGGTGACGCCACCGCCGACC
>JAKFDF010000227.1:0-15790 GCA_036676275.1 Lysobacter sp. | reverse complement strand
GGCGGCTCGGCCAGCGTTTCCGGGATCTGCACGCCGGTTTCCTGCGCGCTGGCGCCGAGCGTCGGCTTGCGCTGCGCGTCGGCGAGGCCGGCCTGCGCCTGCGCCTGGCGCACGCGCGCGTCGGCGGCATCCAGGCCCGGGGTGCCGGCCAGGGCTTCGGCGACCAGCGCGTCCAGTTGCGGGTCGCCGAAGGCGGTCCACCAGTCCTGCGTCGGGAAGGCGGCATCGGATGCTGCGGTCGCGCCGAAGCTGCGTGTGGTGGCGAGCGTGTCGGCGTCGCGCGGCGCGGTCGCCGGCGCCAGGCCATGGGTGCTGGCGCAACCGGCGATGGCGAGCGCGACGGCCAGCGCGGCGACAACGGGGGCCGCTTGCCGCAGGCGCGGGCACTGCGGAGTTGGTTCGGATCGGGTCATGGCTCAGGAACCGGAAGGGGCGAGGTTGTCGCGGGCCTGGGTGACCAGGCGCATGAGCTGTTCGCGCTCGGCCTCGCTCATCCCGTGCATCGCGCGTTCGCGCACGCGCATGCCGCACTGGTTGATGTCCTGCCAGATGGCCAGGCCGGCGTCGGTGAGGTGGATGTTCAGCGCGCGGCGGTCGCCGGCGTCGGCGACGCGGGCGATCAGGCCCTTGGCTTCGAGCCGGTCGAGCAGCCGGGTCATGGCGCCGGGGTTGAGGTCGACGGCGCGGGCGAGGTTGGTGACGCCGGCGGTGCCGTCGGCCAGCTTCTTCAGCGTCATGTACTGGCTGAAGGTCAGGTCATGGCCGAGGGTGTCGAGCTCCTCCGCCATCCGCGCCCACATGGCGTCGCGGACCTGGCGGAACAGCAGGCCGAGGGTGGCGCCGCTGCACGGCACGGGGGCAGGCTGGGATTCCATGGCGCGGCATGTTGCTACCGCGGGGAATAGTTGTCAATGCAACTATTGCACTTCCAAATGAATGATGCGCCAGGCTCGTTCAGTTTCCTCGATGCAGCACCAGCTCGAGCACGAACTTGCTGCCGAAGAACGCCAGTACCAGCAGCGCCATCGCCGCCAGCGTCCAGCGCACCGCGACCGTGCCGCGCCAGCCATGGCGCCAGCGGCCCAGCAGCAGGCCGCCGAACAGCAGCCACGACAGCACGCTGAGCACGGTCTTGTGCACGAGGTGCTGGGCCAGCAGGTTCTCGACGAACAGCACGCCAGTCAGCAGGGTCGCGGAGAGCAGCACGAAGCCGACCGCGATGGTGCGGAACAGCAGCGATTCGAGTTCGGTCAGCGGCGGCAGCGCGCGCAGCCAGCCGTGGAAGAACTGGTGGCGGCGCAACGCGCGTTCCTGGAGCCACAGCATCGAGGCCAGCAATGCCGCGATCGCCAGCGTCGCGTACGCGAGCAGGGCGCACCAGGCGTGCAGTTGCAGGCGCCAGTCGAGCGCTTCGGCGATGCGATGGCCGTAGGCCGCGTAGCCCAGCAGCATCGCGGCCGCCATCGGATAGACCACCACGCCCAGCGCCGCCATCCGCCCGCCGGCACCGAACAGCGTGGTCAGCGCCGCCATGCCCAGGCCGACCAGTGACAGCGCGGCGAAGAAATGCATGTCCAGGCCGCCCGATTGCCGCCACGCCAGCGCATGGACGACGGCATGCAGGGCGACGGCGACGACCGCGGGAAATAGCCACAGGCGCGCGCCGCCGTGCTCGCGACGCAGTTCCACGACCAGCAGGCCGGCTGCCAGGAGATAGAGCGCGGCCGCGATGGGGACGGATGCCATCGCGGCAGTGTCGCATGATCATGGGTGCGCGACACCGGCAGCGGCGTCGTCCCGGTGGGGCGCGCGGGTTGCCGGACCGCTCGTTCGCGCATCGGTTCGGGCACGCGGCGCAGGCAAGGCCCGGGGTCGCTGCGGCCGGTCGCAACCGGCGCCCGGGCTATACTTCGCGCCCGTTTTCGCACGGTTCCAGCGTCCATGTTCGAATCCCTGACCCAGCGCCTGTCCGGCACCATCGAGCGCCTGCGCGGCCGCGGCCGGCTGACCGAATCCAACATCACCGAAGCCCTGCGCGAGGTCCGGATCGCGCTGCTGGAGGCCGACGTCGCGTTGCCGGTGGTGCAGGCGCTGGTGCAACGGATCAAGGTGCGCGCGGTCGGCCAGGAAGTGCTCAAGTCGCTGACCCCGGGCCAGGCCCTGATCAAGGTCGTGCGCGACGAACTGACCGCGGTGATGGGCGCGCAGTCGACCGACCTCAACCTCAACGTGCCGGCGCCGGCGGTGATCCTGATGGCCGGCCTGCAGGGCGCCGGCAAGACCACCACCGTGGCCAAGCTCGCCCGGCACCTGAAGGAGCGGCGCAAGAAGAAGGTGATGGTGGTCAGTGCCGACGTCTATCGCCCGGCCGCGATCGAGCAGCTCGGGACGCTGGCGCAGCAGGTCGGCGTGCTGTTCTTCGGCTCCGACGCGTCGCAGAAGCCCGAAGCCATCGTCCGCGCCGCGATCGACGACGCGCGCAAGTCCTACGTCGACGTGCTGATCGTCGATACCGCCGGCCGCACTTCGATCGACGACGCGATGATGGCCGAGATCAAGGCGCTGCATGCGGCGGCCAAGCCGGTCGAGACCTTGTTCGTGGTCGATTCGATGACCGGCCAGGATGCCGCCGTCACCGCCAAGCACTTCGGCGAAGCGCTGCCGCTGACCGGCGTGGTGCTGACCAAGACCGACGGCGACGCCCGCGGCGGCGCCGCGTTGTCGGTGCGCTACATCACCGGCAAGCCGATCAAGTTCATCGGCACAGGCGAGAAGACCGACGGCCTGGACGTGTTCCATCCCGACCGCGTCGCCAGCCGCATCCTCGACATGGGCGACGTGCTGTCGCTGGTGGAACAGGTCGAGCAGCAGGTCGACAAGGACAAGGCGCAGAAGCTGGCCGAGAAGGTCGCCAAGGGCAGGAAGTTCGACCTCAACGACATGCGCGACCAGCTCGAGCAGATGCAGAACATGGGCGGCCTGTCCGGGCTGATGGACAAGCTGCCGGGCATCGGCCAGATCCCGGACCACGTGAAGGCCCAGGTCACCGGCAGGGAAGTGCCGCGGATGGTCGCGATCATCAATTCGATGACCAGGAAGGAGCGCCGCAACCCGGCCCTCCTGAACGGCTCGCGCCGCGCCCGCATCGCCCGTGGCTCGGGCATGACCCCGGCCGACATCAACAAGCTGATGAAGCAGTACCAGCAGATGGAGAAGATGATGTCGAAGATGGGCCGCGGCGGCATGAAGGGGCTCATGCGCGGCATGCAGGGGATGATGGGCGGACGCGGCGGAATGCCGTTCCGCTAGGCCCGGTCATCGGCTGCCGCGACCGCCATGGCCGGGGCCGGCAGGCGATCCGGGGGAGCGGGGTTTCCGGGGCCCGATCAATGGCTTACAATGATCGGCTTACCCTGCCATCCCGGCAGCTGGGCAACACCGAGTCTCCCATGGTCAAGATCCGCCTTACCCGTGGCGGCGCCAAGAAGCGCCCCTTCTACCACGTCATCGTCACCGACAGCCGCAGCGCGCGCGACGGCCGCAACATCGAGCGCGTGGGCTTCTACAACCCGGTCGCCGCCGGCGCCGAGAAGCGCGTCGAGCTCAATGCCGAGCGCATCCAGTACTGGATCGGGCAGGGCGCGCAGATGACCGACAAGGTCGCCGACCTGTACAAGCAGAGCGCCAAGCAGGCCGCCACGGCTGCTCCGGCAGCCTGATCCGCGGGTCGCCTCCACCGCGGCCCCGACGCACATGGAACCGACGACGCGCCGCATCCTGTTGGGCAGGATCCACGGCGCGTTCGGCGTGCGCGGCGAACTGAAGCTCGAGTCGTTCACCGAGCCGGCGGCCGCGATCTTCCGTTACCAGCCCTGGATCCTGCGCGATGCGCAGGGCCGCGAGCGCGAACTCGCGGGCGCCAGCGGCCGCGAGACCCACAAGGGCCTGGTCGCGGTCTTTCCCGGCGTCGGCGACCGCGACGCCGCCGACGCGCTGCGAGGCAGCGAGCTCTGGGTGCCGCGTTCGGCGTTGCCCCCGCCCAGTCCCGGCGAGTACTACTGGGTCGACCTGGAAGGGCTGCGCGTGGTGAACCTGGAAGGCGCCGACTTCGGCACCGTCTCGCACCTGTTCGCCACGGGCGCCAACGACGTGCTGGTCGCGCGCGGCGAGCGCGAACGCATGATTCCGTTCCTGGAGCCCGATTACATCCGCGCGGTCGATTTCCAGGCCGGCGTGGTCACGGTCGACTGGGACGCCGATTTCTGAAATGCCGCGATCGGCGGCATGCGGGAGCGGCTTCAGCCGCGGGCTTTCCCGGTCATGATGGCAACGGCTCGCGGCTGAAGCCGCTCCCACAGAACCCGGTTCCCGATCAGGAATCTTGGCCCATGCGCATCGACATCGTCAGCCTGTTCCCGGAATTCGTGGCCCAGGTCGCCGGCCACGGCGTGGTCGGGCGCGCGCAGGATCGCGGGCTGCTGTCGCTGCACGGCTGGAATCCGCGCGATTACGCCGAGGGCGCTTATCGCCGCGTCGACGACCGTCCGTTCGGCGGCGGTCCCGGCATGGTGATGCTGGTCGATCCGCTGCGCGCCTGCCTGGCGGCGGCACGCGCCGCCGCCCCGGCGCCGGCCAGGGTCATCTATCTCAGCCCGCAGGGCCAGCGCCTGACCCAGGCCAGGGTCCGCGAACTGGCCGGGCGCGAACGCATGGTCCTGCTGTGCGGCCGTTACGAAGGCATCGACGAACGCCTGGTCGCGGCCGAGGTCGACGAGGAGCTGTCGATCGGGGACTACGTCCTGTCGGGCGGCGAACTGGCCGCGGCGGTGGTCGTGGATGCCGTCGCCAGGCTGCAGGAAGGCGCGCTCAACGACGCCGGATCCGCCGCCCAGGACAGTTTCGAGCCCGGCGCCGTTGGCGGCCCGCTGTTGCTGGACTGCCCCCATTACACCCGGCCGGTCGAACATGCGCTGGGCGTGGTGCCGCCGGTGCTGTTGTCCGGCAACCATGCCGAGATCGCCCGCTGGCGCCGGCAGCAGGCGCTTGGCCGGACCTGGCTGCGGCGGCCGGACCTGATCGACCGGGAGGCCCTGTCCGTGGCCGACCGCCAGTTGCTGGACGCCTTCTTGGCCGCCGCCGCGGCGGCCGGCGGACAAACCCCGTAAGCCTCTGGTGCAGGACGGAAAATTGCCGTTATAATGCGCGGCTTCGCTGCACCGATGCCAAGACGCGGGTCCACGTGCACTCGCGCTACAACAGCCCGGCACCCACCAGTGTCCCGGCACACCAACAGGCCGACGCCCATGAACAAGCCCTCGCTCCACACGCTGCTGCAGAACTTCGAATCCGAACAGGTGCAGCGCCAGCTGCCGGACTTCGGCCCGGGCGACACCGTCGTCGTCAACGTCAAGGTCAAGGAAGGCAACCGCGAGCGCGTCCAGGCCTATGAAGGCGTGGTCATCGCCAAGAAGAACGCCGGGTTGAACTCCGCGTTCACCGTGCGCAAGATCTCGCACGGTTTCGGTGTCGAGCGCGTGTTCCAGGCCCACAGCGCGGTCATCGACTCGGTGCAGGTCAAGCGCCGCGGCGCGGTGCGCGCCGGCAAGCTGTACTACCTGCGCGGCCTGGAAGGCAAGAAGGCGCGGATCAAGGAAGACCTCGCAGGCAACGCCAAGGCCAAGGCCGACGCGGCCGCAGCCGCCAAGTAATCGCGCAGCAATCCTGCGCATGCAACGGCCGCCGCAAGGCGGCCGTTCGCGTTTCCGGCCGCGCGTCCGGATCGACGGCGCGAGCACGAGCAGCGTTCGCGGGAGGCAGCCACGCCAGCGGCGCGGGTTGCCGCGATTGCCCGGGGGCGCTAGCGTCCGCGGATGGCTGCCGGCGATCACGATCATTTGCACCAGCGCGAGGGCGTGCGCCTGGACCTGTGGCTGTGGGCGGCGCGCTTCTACAAGACGCGCAGCCTGGCCAGGCAGGCTGTCGAGGGCGGCAAGGTCGAAGTCGACGGCCAGCGCGCCAAACCCGCGCGCGTGCTTCGCGGCGGCGAGGCGCTGCGCGTGGTCCGCGGCGAGGAAACCTTCGAGGTCGCGGTGCGCGCGCTCAGCGGCAGCCGCGGCCCGGCCAGCAGCGCGCAGTTGCTTTATGCCGAGGGCGAAGCCTCGCGCGCGCGACGCGAGGCCGAACGCGCGAACCGCGTCGCCGAACGCGCCGGTTACCGCGCCCCCGAACACAAGCCGGACAAGCGCGCGCGGCGCCTGATCCGCGCGCTGGGCGACATCGACGCCAGCTGAGGCGGAACGAAGACGGCCGCGACCCGGTGGCGCCGCGGCCCTTTCCCTGTCCGGCGGGGACTGGTGCCAGGCGTCGTCGACTTACCGCTCCTCGCCCAGGTTGTTGCGCGAGGCGCTGCCAGGTCCCGCCTTGCGGTCGCGCGGCAGGTCCTGGCTAAGGGAATTCGTCACGCGGGTTTTTTCCTGGATGGCGGGGCGTGATCGCACGCGCCAAGCCCGGGCGCGCCGGCAATGCGCAAACCCGGCGACCGCGTTGCGGTCAACCCAACGCCTTCAACCGGTACAGCGCCTCCAGCGCCTGCCGCGGCGTGAGTTCGTCCGGATCCAGCGCGGCCAGCGCCTCCAGCGCCGCGGAGTTCGATGCGAACAGGCCGATCTGCTGCGGCACATCCAGCGCCTGCGTGGTCATCGGTGCCTGCGGTGCGTCGCGGTTGTGCGCTTCCAGTTCCGCCAGCCGCGCGCGTGCCTGCCGCACCACGGTTTTCGGCAGTCCCGCCAGCGCGGCGACCTGCAGCCCGAAGCTGCGGTTGGCCGGGCCGTCCTTGAGCGCATGCATGAACACCAGCGACTCGTTGCCGGCCTGGTCGCGGTGCTCGACAGCGTCGAGGTGGACGTTGGCGATGCCGCTGCCTGGCCCGGCCAGGGCGGTCAGTTCGAAATAATGCGTCGCGAACAGCGTGTAGCTGCGGTTGACCGATGCGAGGTGGCGCGCGCAGGCATCGGCGAGCGCGAGGCCGTCGTAGGTCGAGGTGCCGCGGCCGATCTCGTCCATCAGCACCAGCGACTCGCTGGTGGCGTGGTGCAGGATGTAGCTGGTCTCGCTCATCTCGACCATGAAGGTCGACTGCCCGCGGGCGAGGTCGTCGCCGGCGCCGATGCGGGTGAGGATGCGGTCGATCGGACCGATCGACGCGCGCGTCGCAGGCACGAAGCTGCCGATGTGCGCGAGCAGCACGATCAGCGCGTTCTGGCGCATGTAGGTGCTCTTGCCGCCCATGTTGGGGCCGGTGATCACCAGCATCCGGGTGTCGTTACCGTCGCCGAATGCATCGCTTCCCAGCACCAGGTCGTTGGCGGTGAACGGCTCGTCGCGCACCGCCTCGACCACCGGATGGCGGCCGGCCTCGATACGCAGGCCCGGCGCCTCGGTCAGCTGCGGGCGCGACCAGTCCAGCGCCTGCGCGCGCTCGGCGAAGCAGGCCAGCACGTCGAGTTCGCTCAATGCGGACGCGCATCGCTTCAGCGCTTCCAGGTTTTCGTTGAGCGCGTCCAGCAGGCCCTCGTACAACAGCTTCTCGCGCGCCAGCGCGCGCTCGCGCGCCGACAACACCTTGTCCTCGAACTGCTTGAGTTCCTCGGTGATGTAGCGTTCGGCGCCGGTCAGCGTCTGGCGCCGGGTGTAGTGGGCCGGCGCCTTGCCCGACTGGCCCTTGCTGATCTCGATGTAGTAGCCGTGGACGCGGTTGTAGCCGACCTTGAGCGTCGCGATGCCGCTGGCTTCGCGTTCGCGCTGTTCCAGGTCGACCAGGAACTGGTCGGCGTGGGTGGACAGCCGGCGCAGTTCGTCGAGTTCGGTGTCGTAGCCATCGGCGATGACGCCGCCGTCGCGCGCCAGCAAGGGCGGCAGCGGCACGATCGAAGAGGACAGCAGGTGCGCATGCGCGGCGTGCTCGCCAAGCTCGCCGGCCAGCGATTGCAATCGCGGCGAATCGAGCGGTGCGAGCATCGCGCGCAGTCCCGGCAGCAGGCCGAGGCCGTCGCGCAGGGTGCCGAGGTCGCGCGGGCGCGCGCTGCGCAGGGCGATGCGCGCGAGGATGCGTTCGAGGTCGCCGAGCGCGCGGAAGCATTCGCGGATGTCGCCTTCGGCACGTTGATCGGACAGCATGGCGACGGCATGGTGGCGCTCGCCGAGCACGCGGCGGTCGCGCAGCGGCCGGTGCAGCCAGCGCCGCAGCAGGCGGCCGCCCATCGGGGTGATCGTCGAATCGAGCACGCCGAGCAGGGTGTTGCGGGTGTCGCCGTCGACCCGCGTGTCGAGTTCCAGGTGGCGGCGCGTGGCCGCGTTCATCGCGATCGCGCCGTCGGAGGATTCGACCGCGATCGCGGTCAGGTGCGGCAGGCGCTGTTTCTGGGTTTCCTCGACGTAGCCGAGCAGGGCGCCGGCGGCGGCGATGCACAGCGGCTTGTCGTCGATGCCGAAGCCGGTCAAGTCGTGCAGGTTGAAGAACTGCAGCAACTGGCGGCGGCCGCTGTCGGCGTCGAACAGCCACGGCGCGCGCCGACGCAGGCCGCCGCGTTCGATGGCCGCCCGTGGCCAGCCGTCCTCGTCGGGCAGCAGCAGCTCGGCCGGATCCAGCCGCGCCAGTTCGGCTTCCAGCGCATCGTCGCCGGCGACCTCGTTGACGAGGAAACGGCCGCTGGACAGGTCCGCCCAGGCCAGCCCGTAGCCCTGCCGGCCGCGCGCGACCGCGAGCAGCAGCGTGTCGCGGCGTTCGCTGAGCAGGGCCTCGTCGGTGACCGTGCCCGGGGTGACGATCCGCACCACCTTGCGTTCGACCAGGCCCTTGGCCAGCGCCGGGTCGCCGATCTGTTCGCAGATCGCCACCGATTCGCCCAGCGCCACTAGCCGCGCGAGGTAGCCTTCGTACGCATGCGCCGGCACGCCCGCCATCGGGATCGGCTGGCCCGCGGAAGCGCCGCGCTGGGTCAGGGTGATGTCCAGCAGCTTCGCGGCACGCCGCGCGTCGTCGTAGAACAGTTCGTAGAAATCGCCCATGCGGAAGAACAGCAGCACGTCCGGGTGTTCCGCCTTGGCGGCGAAGAACTGCTTCATCAGCGGGGTATGCTGTGCGGCGGCTGTCGACAACGGGCGTTCCTGTTCGGGCACGGGCTGGGAAGGCCGCCTAGTTTGCCCGAATCGAAGCGGGCCCCATCAAACCAGGGATCCGACGCATGCACGCCCCCGGCGACGACGAACTGCAACTGCTGGCCGAACGCATCGGTGCGCGCCTGCGGGATGCGCGGCACATGCTGGTCACCGCCGAAAGCTGCACCGGCGGCTGGATCGCCAAGACCGTGACCGATGTCGCCGGTTCCTCGGACTGGTTCGATTGCGGCCTGGCCGCCTACAGCTACGAGGCCAAGCAGGCGCTGCTGGGCGTGCGCCCGGAAACCCTGGAAGTCCATGGCGCGGTCAGTCGCGAGACCGCGATCGAGATGGTGTCGGGCGCGCTGGTGCATTCCGGGGCCACGGTCGCGGTGGCGGTCACCGGCATCGCCGGGCCGGGCGGGGGTACCACGGACAAGCCGGTCGGTATGGTCTGGATCGCCTGGAAGCGGCGCGGCGGTTACCCGATGGCCGAGGTCTTCCATTTCGACGGCGACCGCGAAGCCGTGCGGCGGCAGACCGTGGCCGCGGCATTGCGGGGGCTGGAGCCGATTGCCGCCTGAGTCCAGGAGGTTGACGGCTTCCGGGTGTTAGTAGTATTACTACTAACCATGGACCTGACCGATACCCAACACGCCATCCTCGGCCTGATCGCCGAGCGCATCGAGGCCGAGGGGATGCCGCCGTCGCAGGCGGAAATCGCCCGCGCCTTCGGCTTCAAGGGCGTGCGCGCGGCGCAGTACCACCTCGAGGCGCTGGAGGCGGCGGGCGCGATCGAACGCATCCCGGGGCGCGCCCGCGGCATCCGCGTGCGGCAGATGCCGCGGCCGCCGCAGCGCGAACTCGCGCTCGCGGCAGCCAATGACGACGCCCTGCGCCTGCCGGTGCTGGGCCGGGTCGCCGCCGGCGCCCCGATCGGGGCGGGCAATGACGGACTGGGCGGCGAAGACGTGCTGATCCTGGACCGGGTGCTGTTTTCGCCCGCGCCCGATTACCTGCTCAAGGTCCAGGGCGATTCGATGCGCGACGAAGGCATCTTCGACGGCGACCTGATCGGCGTGCACCGCACCCGCGACGCGCGCTCGGGCCAGATCGTGGTGGCGCGGATCGACGACGAGATCACGGTCAAGCTGCTGAAGGTGGGCAAGGACCGCATCCGCCTGTTGCCGCGCAATCCCGACTACGCGCCGATCGAGGTCCAGCCCGACCAGGATTTCGCCATCGAAGGCCTGTATTGCGGGCTGGTGAGGCCCAACCGGTGAGGGCCGCACGGGGCACGCCTGCGGTGTTTCCCGACATGCCGCCGGATGCTTGCCGGATAGGTGCGACGGTACCGCCTGATTATTTTCGATCCGTGTCCGCGGCGATCTCAGCCTGCGCGACACGCACCCCCTAACCTGCCTGCAACACGCCACCACACCGAGGATTCCGCGATGGACGAGAACAAGAAGCGCGCGCTGTCGGCCGCCCTGACCCAGATCGAAAAGCAGTTCGGCAAGGGTTCGGTGATGCGCATGGGCGACCGCGCCGCGGTGGCCTGGGAAGTGATCCCGACCGGTTCCCTGCAACTGGACATCGCGCTCGGCATCGGCGGCTTCCCCAAGGGCCGCGTGGTCGAGGTCTATGGTCCGGAATCCTCGGGCAAGACCACGCTGACGCTGCAGGCGATCGCGCAATGCCAGAAGGCTGGCGGAACCGCGGCCTTCGTCGACGCCGAGCACGCGCTCGACCCCGCCTACGCGCAAAAGCTCGGCGTCAACGTCGACGACCTGCTGGTGTCGCAGCCCGACACCGGCGAGCAGGGGCTGGAAATCGCCGACATGCTGGTGCGTTCCAACGCGGTCGACATGGTCGTGGTCGATTCGGTCGCCGCGCTGACCCCGCGCGCCGAAATCGAGGGCGAGATGGGCGACCAGCTCCCCGGCCTGCAGGCGCGGCTGATGAGCCAGGCGCTGCGCAAGCTGACCGGCAACATCAAGCGCAGCAACTGCACGGTGGTGTTCATCAACCAGCTACGGCACAAGATCGGGCAGATGATGCCGGGCCAGAGCCCGGAGACCACCACCGGCGGCAACGCGCTGAAGTTCTACGCCTCGGTGCGCCTGGACATCCGCCGCATCGGCTCGGTCAAGAAGGGCGAGGAGATCATCGGCAACCAGACCAAGATCAAGGTCGTCAAGAACAAGATGGCGCCGCCGTTCAAGGTCGTGTTCACCGAGATCCTGTACGGCGAGGGTATCTCGCGCGAAGGCGAACTGATCGACATGGGCGTGGACGCCAAGCTGGTCGAGAAGTCCGGCGCCTGGTACAGCTACGGCGACGAACGCATCGGCCAGGGCAAGGAGAATGCGCGCCAGTACCTCAAGGAGAATCCGGTGGCGGCCGCCAGGCTCGAAGCCGCGTTGCGCGAGAAGCTGGTGCCGCAGGTGGCCGCGCCGGCGACGGCCGACGTGGTGGAAGAGGACGGCGAGGCCTGAGTTGCCGGATGCGGGATTCGCCGCCAGGTGCCGGCAGATGGATCAATCGCGCATGGACCATCCCGATACCGGTTCCCGCAAGCAATCGCGCCGGCGTGAGTCCACGCCGGCGCAACGCGCGCTCGCACTGCTGGTAAGGCGCGAGCATTCGCGGCCGGAGCTGATCCGGAAATTGCTGGCCCGGGGCATCGCCGCCGAAGATGCCGCGGCCGCGGTGGAGAAGATGGCCGGGGCCGGCTGGCAGGATGACACCCGCTTTGCCTGCAGCCTGGCCCGCACCCGCGCCGGCCATGGCTACGGACCCTTGCGGATCCGGGCCGAGCTGGCCAGCCATGGCCTGGGAAGCGAGACGATCGCCGCGGCCTTTGCTGCCCTGGCCGAAACCGGCGAGGACGATTGGCCTGCCCGTGCGCGTGCGCTGGTCGAGCGCCGTTTTGGCGCCAATCCCGGGGGCGGGACGGACCTGCGCCGCAGGATTCACGATTTCCTGGTCCGCCGCGGCTTCGATGGCGACAGCGTGCGCGCTACGATCGATGGCGCAAGCGGCTGAGCCTGGGCTTCCGGGTCGGGGCAGGGCCCCGCCGGTCGCGCCAGCGGCCTGTTAACCTATCGGGCACTGGGTTGTCTGCTCCAACCCGCGCCCGCATCCTGCGGGAATCGCGGGCCAAAGGCTGCGCTCGCCTGCCATCGATCCCATGCCCGCCTCCTCCAGCATCACCACTTCCGGAATCCGCCGCGATTTCCTCGATTTCTTCGCCGCCCGCGGCCACACCATCGTGCCCTCGGCGCCGCTGGTGCCGGGCAACGACCCGACCCTGCTGTTCACCAACTCCGGCATGGTCCAGTTCAAGGACGTGTTCCTCGGCGCCGAGAAACGCAGCTACGTACGCGCGGCGGACGTGCAGCGCTGCCTGCGCGCCGGGGGCAAGCACAACGACCTCGACCAGGTCGGCTATACCGCACGCCACCACACCTTCTTCGAGATGCTGGGCAACTGGTCGTTCGGCGACTATTTCAAGCAGGATGCGATCGCCTGGGCCTGGGAACTGCTGACCCGGGTCTGGAAACTGTCGCCCGAGCGCCTGCTGGTCACGGTCTACCAGAGCGACGACGAGGCCTTCGACATCTGGCACAAGCAGATCGGCCTGCCGGCCGAGCGCATCGTCCGCATCGGCGACAACAAGGGCGCGCCGTACGCATCGGACAATTTCTGGCAGATGGCCGACACCGGACCCTGCGGTCCGTGCACCGAGATCTTCTACGACCACGGCGCGCACATCGCCGGCGGCCCGCCGGGTTCGCCGGACGAGGACGGTGATCGTTACATCGAGATCTGGAACCTGGTGTTCATGCAGTTCGACCGCCAGCCCGACGGCACGCTGCAGCCGCTGCCGGCACCGTGCGTGGATACCGGCATGGGCCTGGAGCGCCTGGCGGCGGTGCTGCAGGGCGTGCACGGCAATTACGACATCGACCTGTTCCGGCACCTGATCGCCGCCGCAGCGAAGCTTACCGGCACCGCCGACCTCGGCAACAAGTCGCTGCGGGTGATCGCCGACCACATCCGCGCCTGCAGTTTCCTGGTCGTCGATGGCGTGCTGCCGTCCAACGAGGGCCGCGGCTACGTGCTGCGCCGGATCATCCGCCGCGCGCTGCGCCATGGCTGGATGCTCGGCGTGCGCGGCGACTTCTTCTGGAGGATGGTCGCGCCGCTGGTCGAGGTGATGGGCGACGCGTACCCGGAACTGGCGCAAAAGCGCGAGTTCGTCGAGCGCGCGCTCAAGGCAGAGGAGGAACGCTTCGGGGAGACGCTGGAGCACGGCATGCGCATCTTCGACGAGGTCGCCGCGCGCGACGCGGTCAAGGCGGCCGCCAGCATCCCCGGTGCCGAGGCCTTCCGCCTCTACGACACCTACGGTTTCCCGGTCGACCTCACCGCCGACATCGCCCGCGAGCGCGGCCTGGCCGTGGACATGGCCGGCTTCGACGCGGCCATGGCGCAGCAGCGCGAAACCGCGCGCGCAGCGGGCAAGTTCGGCGGCGGCGCCACGCTACCGGCCGAGCTCGTGGCGCAGCTGCAACCGACGCAATTCCTGGGCTACGACACGCTCGCTGCCGACGGGCTGGAAGTCGTCGCGCTGCTGAAGGACGGCCATTCGGTGGATTCCATCGCGGCGGGCGAAGAAGCGATCGTGCTGCTCGACCGGACCCCGTTCTATGCGGAATCCGGCGGCCAGGTCGGAGATACCGGTGAACTCGACGAAAAAGGCATGCGTTTCGTGGTCGGCGATACGCTGAAACTGGCAGGCCAGTTCCACGGCCACGTCGGCCGGCTCGAAGCCGGCGTCCTGCGCCGCGGCGACAAGCTGGTCGCGTCGGTGGATGCGGCGCGTCGTGCCGCCACCGTGCTCAACCACAGCGCCACCCACCTGCTGCATGCCGCGCTGCGCCAGGTGCTGGGCACGCACGTGACGCAGAAGGGCTCGCTGGTCGCCCCCGACCGCCTGCGCTTCGACTTCGCGCATTTCCAGCCGATGACGGCGGACGAACTGGCCGAGGTCGAACGCCGCGTAAATGCCGAAGTGCGCGCCAACCACGCGGCCGAAGTGCGGCAGATGGACATGCAGGAAGCGCTCGACTACGGCGCCATGGCGCTGTTCGGCGAGAAGTACGGCGAACGCGTGCGCGTGCTGCGCATGGGCGACACCTCCACCGAGTTGTGCGGTGGCACCCATGTCGCGCGCACCGGCGACATCGGCCTGTTCAAGATCGTTTCCGAAGGCGGGGTCTCCGCGGGCGTGCGCCGGATCGAGGCGGTAAGCGGGCAGGGCGCGCTCGACCATGTCGCGCTCGAGGAACAGCGCCTGGCGGAAGTCGCGCAGATGCTCGGCGGCAACGCGGCCGATGTCGGCGACAAATTGCGCGCGCTGCTCGATCGGCAGAAGAAGCTCGAGCGCGAACTCGATGCGGCCAAGGCGAAGGCGGCATCCGGCGCCACCGCCGATCTGGCGGCACAGGCGGTCGAGATCGCCGGCGTCCGGGTGCTGGCCGCGCGCCTGGAGAACTTCGACGGCAAGGCGCTGCGCGACGCGGTGGACAGGTTGAAGCAGCAACTCGGCGACGCGGTGGTGGTGCTCGCCGGTGCCAGCGACGGCAAGGCCGCCCTGGTGGCCGGCGTCAGCGGAAAGGCGCTGGGCAAGGTCAAGGCCGGTGAACTGCTCGCGCACGTGGCGGCGCAGATCGGCGGCAAGGGCGGTGGTCGCCCCGACCTGGCGCAGGGCGGCGGCGACGACGGCCCGGCCTTGCCGGCGGCGCTCGCCGGCGTCGGCGATTGGGTGGCGCAACGGATGCGCTGAATCATGCTTGCCACTGAATGACCGGTTTGTCCTGCCGTGACTTTTTGCACAGTAGTCGCCGGATCGGTCCGACCGGTAGTATCCTCGCCTGTTCATGGAAACGATTGCAGTCCCACGGGGCAACGGCAGAAGCTGCCGGCCAACGGAGAGCTCCACATGCTGATCCTGACCCGCCGCGTTGGTGAGACCCTGATGATCGGGGACTCGGTTACCGTGACCGTGCTCGGCGTCAAGGGCAACCAGGTGCGCATCGGCATCAACGCGCCCAAGGACGTCGCCGTGCATCGCGAAGAAATCTACCAGCGCATCCAGCGCGGCGACGAGGGCGAAGCGGCCGCGGACGCAAAACCTGAATCGGGAACCGATCCGGGCGCCGGCAATTTGCCGCAGGCGGAGTGAGCCGGTATCCTTCCGCGCTCGCGGATGCAGCACCCGCGTTGGAGACTTGCCCGAGAGGCCGAAGGGGCTCCCCTGCTAAGGGAGTATGGGGTCAAAAGCTCCATCGAGGGTTCGAATCCCTCAGTCTCCGCCAGTTATACTGGCCATGACTTCGTGATTCCCGGCCCCGTGCCGGGGACGCGGGGCGCTCAAGCGGACGCAGGCCAGTGGCTTGCAAGTGTCCGCTTTTGCCCCTCGGTCTTCGCCAGTTTTTCACGCACAAGGATTGACGGAATCGATCCGGATTCCGCACAATTCCGCTTCTGCGCCCGTAGCTCAGCTGGATAGAGCACCAGGCTACGAACTTGGGGGTCGGAGGTTCGAATCCTTCCGGGCGCGCCA